>JASGGR010000051.1:0-19024 GCA_047602705.1 Sphingomonas bacterium
ATTGAATCAACCGTTCCTCATCACCGCAAACGATTTAATAGGTCCTGACCCTAGCCGGATCGGAAGCCCTTGTGCATCGACGACCGCGCGGAGCTTCCGGCCGACGCTAATGCACCCACCCCTCCGGCAAATTTGCCATTTTCGAACCTCGCATTCGGAACAATCGAAGCGCCTAGCCCGATATCGCTCCGGCAGACCGGAGAAGCGGCGAATCCGGTTAGCACATGCGATATGCCACCGGGTGGGAGGCGAAAAGTTACTCGGCGGATCGCGTGGCGGGGCCGATATAGGTCGCGCGCGGGCGGATGATCGTGCCGTCGCGCGCCTGTTCCATCGCATGCGCCGCCCAGCCGGCCGCGCGGGCGATCGCGAAGAGCCGGAAGCCTGCATCCTCCGCCAGCCCCAGCGTCCGCGCTGCGGCGAATAATGCGAAATCGATGTTGGGCAGTTCGCCGGTTGCCTCCGTTACGGCTTCACGCAGGCGCGCGAGCAGCGGGTCGGGCGTGACATGGGCCAGCAACGCGGCGGCGCGCGGATCGCCATGAGGATATAGCGGGTGGCCGAAGCCGGGCAGGCGATGTCCGCTTGCCAGCCAGCGGGTGATCGTCGTCTCCGACTCGCTGCGCGCCGCCTCCGCCACCATGGCACCCACGGCCATGCCCGCGCCGCCGTGACGTGGGCCGGAAAGCGCGCCGAGTCCGGCGAGCAGGCTGGCCGCGATCGATGCCCCGGTGGAGGCGGCGACGCGTGCAGCGAAGGCGGAGGGGTTCAGCTCATGATCGGCCAGCAATACCAATGCGCGCCGCACGATATCCGCGCCAGCCGTATCGAGCGACCAGCCGCGCGCCAGCCGCTCGTGCACCGGCTCATTGCCCTCCGCCGCGCCGAACGCGCCGGCCAGCGCGCCTATCGCGCGGGCTGCGTCGGCACAGGCCTTTTCCGGCGGGCGCCCGAGCAGCGGACGCGATGCGGCCACCAGCGACGCCAAAGCGCGAAACGGATCGCTTTCTCCTTGTGACGCGGGAAGGGCGAGCGGCATCTCCCGCTCCCATAACAGGCAGGCGACTTCTTCCAGCGTGGCCTGTTCCGCCAGCGCCACCGCATCCTTGCCGCGATAGATCAGGTGGCCGTGCATCACGGTCGAGACGGCGGTGGCGATCACCGGCTCGCCCCAGGCGATCGTGCTGCGTGCAATGGCGTCGGTGCCGCGCCCGCGCGTGCGCCGCCCGATGAGCGCGGTGATATCCTCCGCCCGGTAGAGGCTGCGGCGCGGATCGTCCGGGTCGATGCGCCGCTCGATCCGCCCACGGCTGACATAGGCATATAGCGTCTGCGGACGCACCCCCAACGCCTCCAGCGCGGCCTGTCTGTCGAGCCATTTCTGCATTGATTCGATTGATCAAGATTGATGATGAAATCGTCAAGCGCCAGTTTTCGGCCATGTCTATCGAAAGGAGCATCGGGCATGAAAAGCGGGCTTGAGGATATCGTCGCGGCAGAAACGATGCTTTCCGACGTGGATGGCGCGAACGGGCGGCTGGTGATCCGGGGGCGCGGGCTTGGCGATCTCGCCGGACGCTGGCGTTTCGAGCAGGTCGTGCGGCTGCTGCTGGAAGGATTGGTCGACGAACTCCCCGATGCAGAGCATCTGCCGGCAATGCTGGGCACGGCGCGGGCGGAGGTGTTCGATCGCGTCGGTCCACTGCTTCCTGCGCTTGGGCAGCGGCCGGTCTATGATGCGATGCGTGCCGGTGTGGCGCTGCTGCCCGACGGCGTGACGGTGGAGGATGCGCTGCGGCTGATCGCGGCCCCGGCCGTATTGCTTCCCGCGCTGATCCGGCAGGAGAAAGGCGAAGCGCCGCTCGCCCCCGATGCCGCGCTCGGCCATGCGGTGGATGTCGTGCGGATGCTGGGTGGCGCGCCCGAGGCGGCGGATGCGCTCGATACCTATCTGGTCACGGTATGCGACCACGGCCTCAACGCATCCACCTTTGCCGCTCGCGTCGTCGCTTCCACGCAGGCGGGGCTGACCTCGGCCGTGCTTGCCGGCTTGAGCGCATTGAAAGGCCCCTTGCACGGCGGCGCGCCGGGACCCGTGATTACGATGCTCGATGCGATCGCGGCGGATGGCGATCCGGCGCGCTGGCTGGCTGCGGAGATCGGTTCGGGCCGGCGGTTGATGGGCTTCGGCCATCGCATCTATCGTACGCGCGATCCGCGGGCCGATGCGCTGAAAGCGGCGGTGAAAGGCTTGCCGCGCACCGCCGGTCGCCTCGCTTTCGCCGAACGGGTGGAGCAGGCCGCGCTCGATGCATTGCATGACGCGAAGCCCGATCGCGCGCTCCAGACCAATGTGGAATTCTATACCGCGCTGCTGCTGGAAGCGGTCGGCTTCCCGGCGGAGGCGTTCACCGGCGTGTTCGCCATGGGCCGGGTCGCGGGATGGATCGCGCATGCGCGGGAGCAAGCGCTCACCGGGCGCCTCATCCGGCCGCAGTCGATTTACGTCGGCCCAAAAACCGGCCTGGCGGCTTGATGGAATGTCGATGCCGGGATTGTGCTGGCGGCCTGTAACCCGATCAGGCGCGGAGCGCTGATTCAGTCGCGCGTGGCTTCCCGGCTCATGATCCTGGCCGGATAAGGCGATCCAGTATCTCGACGGATTGGTCGAAGCTGTTTGCGGGCGTGCTTGCCTCATCGATCAGCCGGTGAAGCCGGAAGCCGTCTTCCAGTGCCAGGAGCAGTGCGCCGGCCCAGGCCGAATCGATCTCCGTGCCGTAGGCCGCCTCGATCATCTCGGAGATGAGGGCGCGTCGCGCGGCGAGGCGCTGGGCGAGTTCCGTCCCTTTCGTGCCCTGGCGAGCCATGAACAGGATGAGTTCGAGGTGCAGGAGCGGCGCTCGCCCCAGCGGATCGTCGTCGGCCCGTTCCGCAACGCGTATCGCGGAAAGCAGGTCCTGCGGTTCGCGGTATTCGGCCAGCAGATTGCGATAATGCGCGAGGGACTGTTCAGCATGTGCTTCGAGCATGCCGATGATCAGATCGTCCTTGGTGGCGAAGTTCGAATAGAAGGCGCCACGGGTAAATCCCGCCTCGCCGACGATCGCGTCGATGCTCGTCGCACCGATCCCTCTTTCCTCGAACAGTTTCGCGGCCGCCCTGAAGAGCTGACGGCGGGTTTCCTCACGGGTTGGACGGGTGCGCACTCTTGACATGGGGGAGCCAGATAGCACAGATGCAACTAGATACGATATTGTATTGAGTCGCATTGAGCACTCAAGGGGCGTCGGGCCATCATGCATCACCCTGTCTTCGACATGCCTGTCATGGAGTGGCTGGCGGACCACCGCACGCGCGCCCTGACCGAGGTTTTCCTGTTCTTCAGCAATATGGGGGAAGTGCAGGGCTATCTGCTGATCACCACCTGCATCTACGTGCTCTACGACAAGCATTTGGCGGTGCGCCTGTCGCTGATGGTGTCGCTCGCGATGTGCGCCAACCACATCCTGAAGATCATCATCAAGAACCCGCGGCCGTTTATTCAGGAGGGGGATTATCTTCGGAAATGGGCTGTGCCGCTGGACAATGCGCGCGACCTTGCCACCGAATGGTCGACTCCATCCGGTCACGCGATGGCGGCCGCTTCGTTCTACACGCTGCTTTACGGATGTTGGCGCAACCGGCTCATCCGCATCCTGGCCGTTTTCGCCATTCTGCTGACGGGGGCTTCACGCCCCTATCTCGGCGTTCATTATGTGGAGGACATTCTGCTGGGCTGGGCCATTGGACTGTGCCTTGGACTCATCGCCCTTCGGAACGGTGAAAGGATCGCGGCCGCATGGAGCCGCTTCAGTCACGCCGGTCAGGTGGGGATATCGATCGGGGCGAGCATGGCGTTCTGGCTCATGACCATGATCGTCAACGGCGGCATGATCGATGGCCAGCCGCGAGCCTTCCTCGGCTATGCGGGAACCGTCACCGGCATCGTGATCGCGTGGCCGCTGGAACAGTCGCTGGTGAATTTCGATCCCCGCAGCGGGTCAATCGTGTCGAAGACGCTGAGGTTGGCATTCTCCATTGTCCTGAGCTTTTTAGCGCTCGAGGGGCTTAGGCGCTCCTTCGCCATGGTGGCGCCCGACTATTCGATTGCCGGATATCTGCTGCAATATGTCCGCTATATTCTGGTGGCGACCGCGAGCCTGTTCATCGCGCCCTGGATCTTTACGCGCTGCAATCTGGCGGCGCCGGAATTGCGCCGTCCCTGCGCGCCGCCTCGCTAAGCCGCTTCGGGCTGGCGATCCCCCGCGAAGCCGGACCAGACGCTGTCGCGTGGACCGGACAGCGCGCGCCGCCGGGCCGAGCGCATCGCCAGCAGCAGCGTCGCCGCGATCGCGATCGCGGTCAGATCGACGGCGATCACGCCGCCCCGGCCGGCGACGAGGCTGGCGACGGGGATGGCGAGCGTCGCGATCGCCGCGGCGAACGGCAATTCCACGCCAGATCGCGCCGCGCCGCGCAGCAGCGCCCAGCCGGTGAAGGTGAGGAACAGCGCATAATAGATGGCGCTATGCCAGCCCGGTGTCGCGGCTTCGCCCATCAGCCGCGCGGCGGCGATCGTCGCCGAGATGCCGGCGACGCAGCCCAGCGGCACGCCCACCGTCAGCGCCCCGAGGATGCGGGTGGCGCGGGTCTGCTCGGGCAGCCCGGCCTTGCGCTCCTTCTTCCGGCGGGATTCCACCCACAGCAGGTTGCCGGTGTAGAACAGCAGCGCGCCGGCGAGGCCCAGCAGGAAATAGGCCCAGCGGACCGGCGCGCCGCCGAAGCTGCCGAAATGCAGGGTGAAGAAGCTCGTGATCGTCGCGGACCAGCCGTCCTGCATCCCCGGCATATAATCCCGCGCCTTGATCTCGCCGGTATAGGGATCGACCCCGGCGAACCCGGCCGTCGGCCCGCGCAGGCCATAGCGCCCGTCGGTGCCGCCCACGCGCGCGGTCAGCGGGCCGCCCTTCGGCGCCTGGCCATAGCTGATGACCAGCGGCGTGAAGCCCGGCGCCTGTTGCCGCACGCGCTCCGCCAGCACGGCGGGAGGCAATGGCGGGCCGGGCGGTGGGGCGGCGGCGGCGCGCGCCTCGCGCGGGGCATTCCCGAAGGCCAGCGCCTGCATGCCGTAGAATTGATCGTGGAAGGCGAACACCACGGCGGTCAGCGCCATGATGAGGTGGAAGGGCAGGCTGAACAGGCCGAGCACATTGTGGACATCGAGCCACATGCGCTTGACGTTCTTTCCCATGCGCAGCGCGAACAGGTCGCTGACGAGGCTCGGCAACAGCACCACGACGCCGGAGACGATCGCGATGACATAGAGCAGGGCGATGACGCCCATGATCGGCATCGCGACCTCATGATCGAACGGCAGGCCGACCTGCTGGTGCAGCACGTCGATGAACTGCGCGACAGGGGAGGGGCCGCGCTCCGTCACCTGAAGCGCGCCGTCGGCGCCGAGCGCGGCATAGAAGGTCCTGCGCGGGCCATGCTCCTCGCCGCGCCCTCCGGCGGACCAGCTCACCCGCGAGGGGCGATTGCCGTCCACGACGAGGTTGACGTCATATCCCTTCGCCGCCTCGGGATGCGCGGCGAGCACCTTCGCGACGAGATCCGGCGTGCGATCCAGCGGAACGGGCGCGGCAAGGCGCACCGGCGGCGAGGCCCAGCGCTGCAGCGGCTCCTCGAACATCGTGATGGCGCCGGCGTAGAAGGCGATGAACAGCGCAAGCCCGGCGATGATGCCGACCCAGCCGTGCACCTCCTTGTACATCTTGAGGATATCGGTGCGGACCTTCACGCCATGCCTCCGGACATGAACAGGAATCCCCACAACAGCGCATTGGCGAGGCCGAGCCATCCCCAGGCGCACCGGGTGGAGGAGAACAGGAAACAGAAGCTGAGGACGCCGGCCCATACCGGCGCCATCAGCCACATGGCGAACTGGCCCTTGGTGGAAAAGAACGTGTCGCCCACCCCGGCCGCCAGCTTGAACAGCCCTGCCGCGCCGAGCGCCAGAAAGAAGCCGAGCAGCGTCCCGGCGCTCGCCTTGCCGAACCAGTCGCGGTTGCTGACCTCGCGCTTCATTCCGCGCCCTCCCTTGGTCGCCGCCACCATGCGGCGCCGAGCGGCAGCAATGTCCAGACGAACATCGCCAGCGTCATCCACACGAATACCGCCGTCGCCGGGCCGAACCAGCCGAGCATGAGCAGCAGGGAGCAGAGCAGCATCGCCGCCCCGCTCCAGCGCAGCACGGGGCGTCCTTCGCCGGCCACGATCAGGCGCTGGTTGCGCGCGCCGGCATACAGCAATGCGCTTCCCGCCACCGTCAGCAACAGCGACGCTGCGATCGACAGCGGCATCACGGCCTTTCCTCCCCGAAGGCGAGCGCCAGTATGTCGGCCGTCGCCACCAGCATGGTCGTGCCATGTCCTTGGCCCTCCAGCGGTAGGAAGCGCACGTCCGCGCCATGTTCGGAGAGAATCTTCACGAGCGCTTCGGCCGCGCTGTCAGGCTGCGCGCTGGGGCCGCGTTCCTCCGTGCCGATCGCGATCAGGGCATGCGCGCCTTGAACGTGCGCGCCCTTCGCCTCGCGGGCGATCAAGCCATCGCCATACCATAAGGACGGGCTGATCGCGGCATAGCGCGCGAAGAGCCCCGGCCGGGTGAGCATGGCATGGAGCGCGATCAATCCGCCGAAGCTGTGCCCGGCCAGCGTCTGCCGCCGCGGGTCCACGCTCCAGCGCGCGGCGACCCACGGACGAAGCTGGCGATCGAGGAAGGTGAGGAACGCTTCCCCGCCGCCGGTCGGCAAGCCGCTGGCCGGCGCGCCCTTCGGGATCGCCCAGCCCGGCGCGGCCGGCGTGTAATCCAGCACGCGGCGCGCCAGCGGGCCGGAATCGATACCGATGATGACCCCCGGCACGATGCCGCTCCGCCTGCCGGCGCGCGCGAGGCGGCGGGCGGTTTCCGTGGCGGTCGCGAAATGGTCCGCGCCGTCGAGCAGATACAGCACCGGCCAGCCCGTGGCCGGCGGCACGCCGTCGGGCCAGGAAGCGAAGATGCGATAGGCGTGGCCGTCGGGCGCGGTGATGCTGCTCGCCAACGTGCGCTCGATCGCATAAGGCGTTTCCTTCATCGCCTGCGCGTCCGCCGTGAAGGGCGAAACGAGCAGCGCGAGCGCCAGCAGCATCGTCCTCACCACCGGAACTGCAATCGCGCGGTGAGGCTGCGGCCCTGCCCGTAATAGCAGGCGGCGGTTCCGCCGCATGTCGCGACATAGCGGGTATTGGCGACATTGCGCATGTTGACCGAGGCGGAGAGCCCGCCCAGCGCCGGATTGGCCTCGCCGAAGTCGTAGCGCACGAACAGGTCGAACAGGGTGTAGCCGGGGATGCGGAGCGCATTGGCCGTGTCGCCATAGGTCGGCCCGGTGTAGCGCACGCCGCCGCCAAGCCCCAGGCCGGCGAGCGGCCCGTGGCGGAGGCGCTGGTCGACGAAGGCGGAGGCCAGCCAGTCGGCGACCTGCGGCAGCCGCTTGCCGACCTGCCCGGCCGCCACCGCTTTCGTCACCTCCGCCTCGCGGCGCGTGGCGGATGCGATCAGCGTCATGTCCCACGGCAGGTTGGCGCGCCCTTCCAGCTCGATGCCGCGAATCCGCCCCTCGCCGAGCTGCACCTGGCAATTGCCGTCGCCGCAGACCGGCACCACGCCATTCTCGGCCGGGGCATCCGAGATGATATTCTGCTGCGTGATCTGATAGCCCCCGAGCGTCACATAGATGCCGTGCCCGCCCTGATAGCGGATGCCGGCCTCATATTGCTGCCCCGTCACGGGAACGAAGGGCTTGCCATCGAGGCTGGACGCGGGGCTGGCCACCTGCGGCTGGAAGGATTCGGCGTAGCTCGCATAAGGCGCGAGGCCGTTGTCGAGCAGGTAAACCGCGCCCGCCCGCCAGGTGAAGGCGCCGTAATCGTTGATATAGCGGCTCCGGTCGACGGGATTGTAGGTGTCGTCGTGCGACCAGTCCTGCCGCCCGCCGATCGTCACGCGCAGCTTGCCGAGCTTCATCTGGTCCTGAAGGTAGAGGCCGGTCTGCCGGCTGACCGTTTCGGTATAGATTTGCGGCCGGAGCAGGGCGGCATAGCGCCCCGAACCGCGCGGAACGGGATTGAAGATGTCGAGCAACGGCTCGACCTGCCCGCGCGGCAGGCCGGGCATGGTGACCAGATCGCGATAATGCTGCCAGCTTGTATGGAAATAATCCGCGCCGGCCAGCACGATATGCTCGATCGCGCCGGTGCGGAACTCGCCTTCGATCTGGGTGTCGGTCGCCCAGCCGTCCGACGCGCCCTTGCCCTGCACCGCGCGGCGCCCGACCGTCAGCCCGTTCTGGCATCCGGCATAAGCGGCATAGCTGGCGAAGGCGGCGCAATTGGTCACCGTGTCGCCGGACAGCACCGTCACGCGATACAGCGTCTCCAGCCGGGTGTAGCGGGTGTTGTTGCGCAGGCGCACATGGTCGCCGAACCGCTGCTCGAAGAACGAGGCGAGCAGATACTGGTTGCGGTCGAACCGGTTCCAGTCCGGCTCGCCGATATAATCCTCCAGCGAGATATATTTGCCGTGCGTCGGCACCATCGTGCCGGTGTAGGGCAGGAACTGGAAGGTCGATCCGCCCTCGTCGCGCTGATACTGGCCCAGCAACGTCCATGTGGTGGAAGCGGAGGGCCGCCAGGTGATGCTGGGCGAGATATAATAGCGGCCGATCTTCGTATCATCGACCTGCGTGTCGCCATAGCGCGCCAGCCCGACGAGGCGGGCCGCGAGCGTGCCCTCCTTGTCCAGCGGCCCGGTGACATCCGCGCCGAATTGCCAGTTCCAATGGCTCAGCCCTGTGAAGCCCGCCCCCTGGAACAGGATTTCGCCGTGGGGCGTGAAGTTGGGCCGCTTCGTCACGATGTTGACGACGCCGCCGGGCGCGGTCTGCCCGTAAAGCGCGCCGGACGGTCCCTTCAGAACCTCGATCTGCTGGAGCGCGAAGGGATCGAAGCCGGGCCGGGTCCATTGTCCGCCCGAGGGGAGTCGCAATCCGTCGACGAAATTGTTGTTCGAGGAGAAGCCGCCCGCGCCGAAACCGCGCACCGACACCTCGTCCACACGGCTGTCGATCCCGGAAGGCTCCGCCTGGACACCGGCGGTGTAGGACAGCGCGTCGGCGATCGTGGGCGAGGCGCGCAGGTCGATCTCCTCCCTACTGATGATCGAGATCGACTGCGGGGATTCGATGATCGGCGTGTCGGTCTTGGTGCTCGAGGATGCGGAGGATTGACCCGTGGCCGTGACGATGACGTCACCTTTCTGCTCATTGTCCGCATCGGCATTCGCCAGCGCGGGCGTCGAAACGCCCGCAAGCAGCGCCGCCAGAAGAACCGTCGTGTTGCGCATCATTGACCCCCGCGATTTTCACGCGGTCGGTAATGCGAATCAATTTCATTATCAAGTGTGGTGATGCAATGTCTTTGCGTGCCTGTGCTCAAGCCGATGCCGGCGCCTGGTTGCCCAACCGTTCGAGATATGCGCAGAGCATATCGGCCAGTGCCGCCGACCAGGCGGCGATCTCCTGCTCCGTCCTTGGCGTTTCCGAGAAATTGCTGCCGACCTCGCTCAGCGTCGTCTTAATCAGGTCTCCCGCGATCATGCGCGCGTCCTCCGGGACGCCCGGCAGCGTCTCGCTCAGGAACCTCCGGAAAATCTGGACATTCTCCTTCTTCGCCTCGATCGCCTCCGGCGCGTCGCGGTAAAGCGGCGCGGCGTCGCTAAGGGCGGTGCGGACGGCGGCCTCCTCGCATTCCGACAGGATGAACGTATGGACCAGCCGATGCAGCCGGGCGGTCGGCGAGGCGTCGCAATCCTCCAATATGCTTTTCAACAGCGCCGAGGTGCGCCGCCACTCGTCGCTTTGCAGGCGGAACAGGATCGCGGCCTTGTTCGGGAAATATTGATAGAGCGAGCCGACGCTCACGCCCGCGCGCTCGGCGACCCGCGCGGTGGTGAATCGCGACGCGCCTTCCTTCGTCAAAACCTGAACAGCAGCGTCGAGCACCGCCTCGACCAGCAGGTTGGAACGCGCCTGTCTGGGCTCTTTTCGCGAGGAAACGCGGGTGTTCCGGGCGGCCGTCATATGGGCATCCTGCCAATGCGAATAGTCAAACCTGACGAACTAGTCGTATTTTCCGTGAAGGCAAGCAGATCGACCGCTTGCCGATCGGAGAACCCACATGACCACGCTTTCGAGCGCCCCGGTGGCGCCCCTTCTCACGCGCCTGTTCGCTGAAGCCGACGCCAACCCGCCGACGCAAAGCCCGGTCTTTGCCGGCGTCACGGGCGAGGATCATCACCGGATGATGCGCAGCAAGACCAGTTATCGCGATTTCTACGCCAGGCTGAAGGAATTCGCCCTGCCGGTGTCGCCCGAAGTGGGCGGCCTGCTCTACATGCTGGCGCGCGCCACCAACGCACGCTCGATCGTCGAGTTCGGCACGTCGTTCGGCCTGTCGACGCTGCATCTGGCGGCCGCTCTGCGCGACAATGGCGGCGGCCGGCTGATTACCAGCGAGTTCGAACCGGCCAAGCTCGCCAGGGCAAGGGCCAATCTCGCCGAGGGCGGGCTGATCGACCTCGTCGAATTCCGCGAGGGCGATGCGCTCGAAACGCTGGCGGCGGATCTGCCCGGGACGATCGACCTGCTGCTCCTCGATGGCGCAAAGGCGCTTTATTCGGATATCCTCGACCGGGTGGAGGATCGCCTGCGGCCCGGCGCGATCCTGATCGCCGACAATGCCGATTATTGCCCGGAATATCTGGAGCGTGTCGGCAATATCGCCAATGGCTATATGTCGATGTCCTTCACCGACGAGGTGGAGCTATCGATCCGCCTCGGATGATCTTCCGGCCCGCATCAGGGTGATCGGCAGCCCGGCTTCCATTGGGAAGCCGGGCTTGCCATCGTGACGCGCCCCGATTGCCTGGATTGAATCGATGAAATCGAAGGACGCGTCCGACGGTTATGCGGTCGCGGCGTGAGCAACTCGATGCGGATGCCTGCCCCGGCATCGGTGGCTGGCGCAACAAGGGCTTTCGCGGCAATGCGGACCATATGCAGAGCCTTGGGTTTCGCGAGGCCGTCGCGGCGGCCATCCACGTCGGTCGCGAAGCCCGGATCGCGATCATGTGTGTGGAGGCGGCGGCGTGGCGCTGCCATCGGTTGTTGATCGCGATCGTGGAGATCTTGTCGCAAATGGACTGGCGGATGCGCAGGCCCGCGCCGTTCGCGCAGGTCGATGGCACGCCGATCCTCTGTCCGCCCGACCAGCCGGCATTGTCCTAAGCCATGTCGGACCCGCTGACGCAGATGCTCGACGATATCCGCGCCTGCCGCCGCTGCGCCGACGATCTGCCCTACGGTCCACGGCCCGTCGTGCAGGCGGCGCGTTCGGCGCGATTGTGCATCGTCGGGCAGGCGCCGGGGCGGAAGGTGCATGAGACGGGAATCCCGTGGGACGATGCTTCGGGCCGGCGGCTCCGGGAGTGGCTCGGCCTTGCGCCTACGACATTCTATGATCCGGCGAAGGTCGCGATCGTTCCGATGGGCTTCTGCTATCCCGGCAAGGCCGGCTCTGGCGACAATCCGCCGCGACCTGAATGCGCGCCGCTATGGCATGAGAGGCTGAAGGCGCAATTGCCGGATATCGGACTGACCATATTGGTCGGGCAATATGCGCAGGCTTATTATCTCGCCGGCCTCCGCAAGCCGACGCTTGCCGATACCGTCCGGGCATGGCGCGACTATCTGCCCGCCGGCTTCCTGCCCTTGCCGCATCCCTCACCGCGCAATCAGCCGTGGCTTGCGAAGAATCCGTGGTTCGAGGCGGAGCTGGTGCCGCATGTCCAGGCGGCGGTGCGCGCGCTGGGGCTGTGAGCGTCAGCCGGTCTTCCGCAGCGCCGGACCCTTGTGCATGGCGATATGATCGGTCTTGTCGCTCCTGATCTCATATTGCGGATCGTCGGGGCTGGCGTGATGGGTATAACCCTTATAATCGGTGTCGCGCGTGTGGACCCTGATGATCGTGCCGCCGACATGCCCGGCTTCCGAATTCCAGGTGACATGATCGCCGACCTCGAAACGCTCGCTCATCGCCATTCTCCCGGTCTTTAAACGGGGAACGTGCGTAGCGGAGGTCGGTTGCCGTTTCCCATCGGAGTCGGGGAGACAGTCCGGCGTCCGATGCGCGCGGAGGATGGCGTGCGGCGACCGGATGAGCAGGACGAGGAGCCATGACCAAGCCGCACTGGCCGCCGCCCGATTGGCTCAGCGGTATGCTACAGGCGAAGCGCGGTCGGGCAGGGGGGTGGATTCCCGAAACAGCCCCGCTCAATAAGCGAGGGCGCAGCCGTCCGCCCGCATTTCCGATGCCGCGCCATATACGAGCTGTCCGCCGTCCGGCATGTATTCGACGCATTCATAACGGCCGAACCCGCCGTCCGGCGCGCCGATCGTCCAGCCGATTTCCGCGAGCCGCGCCCTGGTCGCATCGGGAACGCCGCTTTCGAGGCGGAGCAGGCCGTTCTTCGGCAGGCCCGACGCATCCTCGCCCATCGATTGCGAGGAGCCTTCGTGATGCCAGCGCGGGCTGTCGCCGGCGGCCTGGACGTCGAGCCCGTAATCCTTGCGGTTGACGATGATCTGGGTCTGCCCCTGTGGCTGCATGTCCCCACCCATCACGCCGAAGGCGAGCCACGGGACGCCGGCCCGCGTCGCGAAACCGGGGATGATCGTCTGGAACGGCCTTTTGCCGGGCTGGTAGAGATTGGGGTGCCCGTCCTGAAGGCTGAACAACTGGCCGCGATCCTGGAACATGAAGCCCAGGCCGTCCGCCACCAGCCCGGAGCCCATGCCCCGGAAATTGGACTGGATCATCGAGACCATCATGCCCGAGCTGTCGGCGCAGGAGAAATAGGTGGTATCGCCATGGCTGGGCGCCTGCCCCGGATAAACGGGCGTGAGGATGCGATCCGGCCGGATCAGCTTCGCCCGTTCCGCCGCATATTCCTTGGAGATCAGCCACTCGACCGGCACTTTGGAGAAATGCGGATCGGCATAATAACGCGCGCGATCTTCATAGGCGAGGCGCTTGGCCTCCGCCTGCAGATGGATCGACAGCGCGGACTGGAACCCGGCGCCGCGAAGATCGAAATGCTCCAGCATGTTGAGCATCTGGAGCGTCGCCAGCCCCTGCGTGTTGGCGCCCAGCGCATGGACGGTGACGCCGCGATAATCGGTCTGGTTCGGCTCGATCCACTCGCCATGATGCGCGGCGAGGTCTTCCTTGCGCAGCCAGCCGCCGATCCGCCTGAAATAGGCGTCGATCGTGCGTGCGATCTCGCCGCTGTAGAAAGCGTCGCGGCCACCCTGGGCGATCATCCGATAGGTGCGGGCGAGATCGGGGTTGCGGAAGATCTGGCCAGTCTTCGGGCCGCCGCCGCCGAGGCCGTAGGTTTTCACCGCATTGTCGGTCTCCTCGATACCGGCGCCCGGCCGCAGGAAATTCCGCAGGCTCTTCCGGATCGCGGAGGCGATGAGATCGGGAACCGGAACCCCCTGTTCGGCATAGCCGATCGCCGGCTCGAACAATTCGGCCCATTTCAGCTTGCCGTAGCGCTGATGGAGCATCCACCATGCGTCCACCGCGCCCGGCACGGAGACCGATATCGCGCCCAGCGGCGGGATCGCGCCGCCCCGCGCGCGCGACCGCACGGTCGCGAGGTCTAGCGCATGCGGGCTGCCGCCGGACCCGGCCAGCCCCATCACCTTCTTCGCCTTCGGGTCCCACAACATGCAGAAGCAATCGCCGCCGATGCCGGAAGCGGTCGGCTCGAGGAAGCCGAGGCAGGCGTTCATCGCGATGGCGGCGTCGATCGCGGAGCCGCCGCGTTTCAGGATGTCGATCGCCGCGAGCGTCGCCAGCGGATGCGCCGATCCGGCCGCGCCGTGTGTGCCATAGACCGCGCTGCGCGACGCGAAGCTCGCGCCGACGGGCCGATCCCCGGCATGGACGTCCGGCCGGATGTAGCGCTCGTCACCGGGATTCTGGAACGGCGGCAGGCCTGAGGCAGGAGCGGATGCGCGGCCCTGGGCAAGAGCGGGCGCCGCCAGCGCGGCGGCCGGCAGCGCGGCTATGAACTGTCTGCGACGCAACCTTTTTCTCCCCCTGTCGATTTTATCGCCCGCGTCATCGCGCACGAACGGCGTTTCGGCAAGGCGGGACGAGCGTTGTTCTCTTGCGGATTCCCGCTTAGCCGGGCGGCGTCACGATGCCGGCGGCTGACGCGCGGCCTCGACCGCCAGCTTGAGATTTTCCGGGCTGAGCGCGCCGGGAACCAGATAGGGGCCGATCACCAGCACCGGGGTGCCGGACAGGCCCATCGCCCGCGCGATCCGGTCGGTGCGGGCGAGCGCGCCGTCGATCTCCGCCTTGTGCTTCACCAGATCGGCTTGCAGGCGCTTCCAGTCGACACCGGCGCTGTCGGCGGCCGCGCGGATGCCGTCGGAAGCGAGCTTCCCCTTGGTGGCCATCAATGCGTCGTTGAAGGCGGCATGCTTGCCCTGATAGCGCGAGGCGATCGCCGCCCGCGCCGCCTCCATCGAAGGCCCGCCGAAGATCGGCCAGTCGCGATAGACGATGCGGACCTTCCCATCCTCCCGCAGCAGGCCTTCCAGCGCCGGATGCAGCTTGCGGCAATAGGGGCATTGATAGTCGGAGAAAACGACGATCGTGACATCGTGCCCGGCCGGCGCGACCGCGGGCAACGCCGGATCGTTCTGCAGGATATCCCGCATCCGCGCCCGCGCCTCGGCCTGCGACGGGGCGCTCTGCGCATGGCCCGTTCCACCCGCCATCGTGACGGCCGCGAAAGCGAGGAGGATCGTGTGGAGGCGCTTCTTCATCATGTCCCTTTGCAGCATCCCGGGCCGGGCTTCAGGTAGGATGATGCTTCTGGCGGGATTGCGCGGCTGTTGCCAGCCAAGTTTTGCGCGATTGCGCCGGCCGGTCCCAGGGATGCCACATGCTCTTGAAAGAGCATGGCATTTCCCGCAATGCGATGATCCGGAACAGGGAGGCGGAATGCGGATCTTGCGATATGGCCTGGCGATCGCGGCCCCGGCGCTGGCCGCCACGGGGCTGTCCGTCGCGGGATGGGCGACGCCGCCGAAGCCGCCGGGCTGCAAGGAACTGGCCCAGGGGCTGCTCAAGAACAGCATGACGCCGCAGAGCAAGGTTCGCGAGGTCGACGGCGTCTGCCAGTTCAACGACGTGCGGCTGAAGACCGGCACGCTGCAGGCATGGACGGTCGATCAACTCACCGTCGCGGGCCTGCGCCAGTGGGACAGCAAGGCGACGCCGCTGCCGCCTGCGCTCAAGGTGGAGGCGAGGGGTATCCGCTTCTCGCCGGAGATCAACGATGCGCGCACGCGCTATCAGATGTCCGTCTCGCAGAAGCCGTTCGATGCCCGGCTCGATTTCGCCTATGACATCGCGACCCGGCATCTCGCCTTGCGCGAGGTGACGCTTGAAAGCCCGTGGCTGGGCCGGATCAGCCTTGGCGTCGATGCGACCTTCGGTGGCGACAACTTCCCCGACACGAAGGATATCGGCGGCCTGCGCATCACGCGCGCGCATTTCGTGCTCGACAACCGGGTCGTGCTGGAAACCATGCTCATGCCCTCGCTCCTCGCCCTGCTTCCGCAGGACAAGGACCCCGCCGTCGAATTCCCGCGCGTGCAGAAGGATGTGGAGCGCCGCCTGCGGAAGCTGCCGGACCAGATACTGGACCGGCAAAGCCGCGAGGCGCTGATCGCCTTTACCCGCGATTTCCCGCACCCGTCCGGCCATTTCGAGTTCGATATCAGCTTCACCAGACCATTGTCGCTCGATGACGCGATGAAGCGCAGGAAGGATGAGGATTGGGCGGGGGAGGCGCAAATTTCCGCCCGTTACGAGCCGCGCCCGGACGAGCCTTGACGGTGGGATGTGTTACCGGCGGGACTTCCGCCCGGTTTCCGCCAACCGGGCGGCGGCATAGCCGTCCGGGCTGGCGTCGCGGATATCGGTGAGCGCGGAGAAGTCCTCCGTGCAGGCCGCGCGCAGCAGCGCCCTGTCCGTCGGATTGCGCGGTTCGTCCCAGTCGGGACCGCGCGACAGGATCGTCGCCCTCTGGCCATCCTCCCGTTCCAGCACGATCCGGACCTGCTGGAACCGCAGCTTCGGGCAATCCACATCGAGTTCGCCGGTCGCCTTCGCCGTTCCGCGCCGGGAGCGTGAAAAATAGGCGAAGGTCGCGCGCCGCACGCCTTCCTCAGTCTGGCGGACGATCGAATCGCGATCCACGCCGCCCACCTGCCTGCCGCTTCCGCTGTCCACCGCGCCGGTCATGAACCAGTGGCTTGCCCAGGCGGGGCGGCAGATGGCGAGCGCCGCCAAAGACAGCAGCATGCGGCCCGATATGCGTTTCATGTCAAAGGCCTATCGCTTCTGGAAACCGTCCGCAAATCCGGGGCATGCCAAGGACATGCTCGGCAGGAAGGAGGGGATCAGGCTCGTGGAAACGGGGGGCCGGATAGAGGCGCGTCCATCCCTTCCGGGATCGATACGGCCCGCCTCCATCAGCGTCTTCACGAAGGCCGAGGGATATTCCTGCTTCGCATCCAGTCACCACCAATATTCAATATGCCTACGCCTGCGGCGCGATGCCCGCCGTCAGGACGCGCAGCACATTGCCGCCCATCACCTTGCGGATCTCGTCATCGGAAAATCCGATATCGATCAGCGCCTGCGTGACGGCCACGACCTGGCTCGCGTCGAATCCCGTGGTCACGGCGCCGTCGAAATCCGATCCCAGCCCGACATGATCGATCCCCACCAGATCGCGGACATGCGCGATCGCCTTCGCCACGTCGGACGGATTGTTCGAGCAGATCGCGGCATCCCAATAGCCGATGCCGATCACGCCGCCGGTTCGCGCGATGCCGCGGATCTCGCCGTCGGTCAGGTTGCGGTTGACCTTGCAGGTCGCCTGCACCCCGCCATGACTGGAGACGAGCGGCCGCCGCGCCATCGCGATCACCTCGGCCACGGTTTCGTGGCTGGCATGGGCGACGTCCACGATCATCCCCAGCTTCTCCATCCGCGCGACCGCCTGCCGGCCGAGCGGCGTCAGCCCGCCCTTCTTCGTGCCGTGCATCGAGCCGGCGACGTCATTGTCGAAGAAATGCGCCAGCCCCGCCATGCGGAAGCCGGCGGCATACAGCCGGTCGAGGTTGTCGAGCCGCCCTTCCAGATCCTGCAACCCCTCGATCGACAGCATCGCGCCGACCACGGGCTTGCCCGCGCGCCGGTCGGCCATCAACCTTTCCAGATCGGCGGAGGTGGTGACGAGCCGCATCTGCCCGTCCGAACGCGCGGCGAAACGCTTCAGCTTCTCGGCATGATAGAGCGAGCGTTCGAGCAGCGAGTTCCACGTCCGGGGCGGCTGGAGATCGGCGATCACCAATGTGGTGATATTGTCCGTGTCGCCCGAATTGCCGTCGTAATTCTGGTGTTTGGGCGTCTTGGTGACGGAGGAGAAGACCTGAAGCGCATAATGGCCGGCCTGAAGGCGCGGCAGATCGACCTGCCCGCGGCTCGAACGCTTCAGCAGGTCGCGCTTCCACAACAGGCTGTCGGCATGCATATCCGCCACGTCGAGCGTCTTTTGCAGCGCTTCGGCGCGCGGGCTGATCTTCATCGGCACCGGCACGACCTTGTTCATCGATTTCTCGACGATCCCCGGCGCGAACAGGAAGAATGCCGCCACGCAAAGCACGAGCGCGACCGATATGATGATGCCTGCCTTGCGGGCCATTTGCCTCTCCCCCAGCATGTGCCGAATGTTCGCGCGCCGTCAGGCGGCGTTCGATGCGGCGTTTTGGGGCAGGTCGGCGTTGCGGACAAGTCCCCTGATGGATGGAAGCGATGTCCAGCCGGAACGCAGTCGAATCCCGGGGCGATGCCATCCTGCCAAGTTTCCGCGGCTGCATCGCAAATGCTCGTCCGTCGGGCCAAGGAGAGAGTGAGGCGTTCGAGAAGGCTCCGCTTGGGCGAATCTGTGCATCAACGGCGATCGATCGCCTAAAATCAATGATATAACATATCCATTATTACGTAAGTTCGTAAACTAAGCAAAAATAGACATTAAATTACAATTATATTACAGCATTTGAAATTGCGTTTGCCGCCGTTTCGGTTTCAAATTCATATCGAACGCGCGGCGTCGGCCGCGCGGACATGGGGGCGGGCGATTTCCTTTAAACGCTTCGCTTGAGGGGTAAAGACCGGGATGGCGCGCCCATCCCGATACAGGGGGCGGAAACATGATTATTCGCGGAAAGCGCCGTGTGCTGGCGTCCGGCATCCTGATCGGCGTTTCGTCGTTCGCTTTTTCCACCGCATTGCAGGCCCAGACGGCAGAGGCTCCTCCTCCGTCCGAAGCGCCGCCCGCGCCGGGGAATGACAGCGAGATTGTCGTCACCGCGCTGAAGCGCGCCACCAGCATCCAGCAGACGCCGCTCTCGATATCGGCGGTGAGCGCCGAGACGCTGACTAAACAGAACATCACGGATTCCTCGGCCCTCAGCCGCGTCTCGCCGGGCCTCCAGATCAATGAGAACGCCAACGGCGGCAGCCGCGTCATCATCCGCAACCTCTACGCCACGGGCGAGGCGCTGGTCGGCATCTATTACGACGACGTTCCGCTGAGCGGCACCGGCGGCGTCTCGAACGACGCCGGCGGCACGCAGCCCAGCCTGCGCCTGTTCGACGTGGAGCGCGCGGAGGTGCTGCGCGGCCCGCAGGGCACGCTCTACGGCGCGAGCTCGATGGGCGGG
>JASGGR010000052.1:0-18916 GCA_047602705.1 Sphingomonas bacterium
ATTTCCCTCAACCGTCTCGATTCAGGGGATCATGGAACAGGCCCAGGCAAAAGAAAACGGCCGCGGCGCCCCCCGGTGCCGCGGCCGTCTCCTGGGGGCGAAGCGGAGTGGCCAATCAGGCGACCTGCGCCGCCTCCTCCGGCTCGCGCAGCACATAGCCGCGGCCCCAGACCGTCTCGATATAATTCTCGCCGTCGCAGGCCAGGCTCAGCTTCTTGCGGAGCTTGCAGATGAACACGTCGATGATCTTCAGTTCCGGCTCGTCCATCCCGCCGTAGAGATGGTTGAGGAACATTTCCTTGGTGAGCGTGGTGCCCTTGCGGAGCGAAAGCAGCTCCAGCATCGCATATTCCTTGCCCGTCAGGTGCACCCGCGCGCCATCGACCTCGACGGTCTTGGCGTCGAGGTTGACGGAAAGCTTGCCGGTGCGGATCACCGATTGCGAATGGCCCTTCGACCGGCGGACGACCGCATGGATGCGCGCGATCAGTTCCTCGCGATGGAAGGGCTTGGTGACATAATCGTCCGCGCCGAAGCCGAACGACCGCACCTTGGAATCCATTTCGTTGACGCCGGAAAGGATCAGCACCGGCGTGGTGACGCGGGCGACGCGCAGCCGCTTCAGCACGTCATAGCCGTGCATGTCCGGCAGGTTCAGATCGAGCAGGATGATGTCATAGTCGTAGAGCTTGCCGAGGTCCAAACCCTCCTCGCCAAGATCGGTCGAATAGACGTTGAACCCCTCGGCGCTGAGCATCAGCTCAATCGCACGGGCTGTCGTCGGCTCATCCTCGATCAGCAACACCCGCATCAGACATACCCCGTTCGAGACAGCGACCGGCTCCCTGTTTTTCCGGTTCGCGTCGGAATCATTAACCAAACGCTGTCTGAACGCAAAAGGTTAATTTCGACTTAAGCTAGGGATTCCCGCGAGTCGCGCGGGATATGGGTCGAGTCGCGGGGTGGATTCGCCTGTATCTGGCACCGCTTCGGTTTCGGCTTGGTAAATTCAGATATCCTGCACGAGCCGCCCGTAAAGCTCCGGCCGCCGATCGCGGAAGAAGCCGAAAGCGGCGCGGTGGCGCTTCACGCGGTCGAGGTCCAGCGTGGCGGCGATCACGCCTTCCTCCTCGCGGCCAAGCTCCGCCAGGATGTCGCCGCGCTCGTCGCAGATGAAGCTGGTGCCGTAGAAGGTCTGGCCATGCTCGTTGCCGATGCGGTTGGCCGCGACCACGGGCACGACGTTCGACACCGCATGGCCCACCATCGCGCGCCGCCACAGCCGCGCGGTGTCCAGCCCCTCGTCGTGCGGCTCGCTGCCAATCGCGGTGGGGTAGAACAATACCTCCGCGCCCATCAGCATCAGCGCGCGCGCGGTTTCGGGATACCATTGATCCCAGCAGATGCCGACGCCCAGCTTCGCATCCGGCCCGTCCCACACCTTGAAGCCGGTGTTGCCGGGGCGGAAATAGAATTTCTCCTCATAGCCGGGACCGTCCGGGATATGGCTCTTGCGATAGACGCCCGCGACCGCGCCGTCCGGGTTGACCATGGCGAGGCTGTTGTAATGATGCGGCCCGTCCGCCTCGAAGAAGCTGGTGGGAATCCACACCTTCAGTTCGGCGGCGAGCGCCTGCATCGCCCTGACCGCGCGATGCTCGGCGGTGGGCTTGGCATTGACGAACAACCCCTCGTCCTCGACGCGGCAGAAATATTCTCCCTCGAACAGTTCGGGCGGCAGGATCACCCGCGCGCCCTTCGCCGCCGCCTCGCGGACGAGGCGGGAGACGTTGGCGATGTTCCTCTCCAGATCGTCGGAGAAGGCGAGTTGCAGCGCGGCGACGGTGATTTGGGTCATGCGCGTGGCTGTAGGCGATGCTGCGGTCCGCGCCAACTCGCTTGCGCGCCGGGCCGGGCCGGCCGAAGGTCCGGCGCAGGAAGGAGAGGGCGATGATCCGCATCAGTTTCTGCCTGCGCCGGCGCGAGGGGATGAGCCGCGAGGAATTCCAGCGTTACTGGCGCGAGGAGCATGCGCCGCTGGTCGCGCGCCATGCGGAGATCCTGCGCATCCGCCGCTATGTGCAGATGCACACGATCGACGATCCGCGCCTGCTGCCGATCGCCGCCGCGCGGGGATGCGAGGATGAGCCTTATGACGGGATCGCGGAAATCTGGTTCGACAGCGCGGACGACATGCTGGCGAGCGGCGGATCGGCCGACGCTCGCGCCGCGGGGATGGCGTTGCTGGAGGACGAGGGGAAGTTCATCGACCTTGCGCGGTCGCCCTTGTTCTTTTCGGAGGCGAACGAGGTGATCGCCTAGGACGGATCGACATTCAGGCCCGAAGGGCTGTTACGGCTGCCATTTTCACGTCATGCCGGGCTTGACCCGGCATCCAGAGTGAAGAGCGATGACGTTTGCGGCTCTGGATGCCGGGTCAAGCCCGGCATGACGGTGAAGGAAACGCGACGAAGTCCGAATGTCGATCCATCCTAGGCCATCACCCCGGAATCTGCTGGCTGATGCAGTGGAAGCTGCCGCCGCCGGTCAGGATCGCGTCGGCGCGCAGGCCGACGACCTGATGGTCAGGGAACAAAGCCTGGAACTGCTGCACCGCCGCCTGATCGTCCGGCGCGCCGTAGACGGGCACGACGACCGCCGCATTGCCGATGTAGAAATTCATGTAGCTCGCCGGCACGATCTCGTCGTCGCGCATCACGCGGCCGGGGGAGGGGACGGGCACCACCTCCACGCCGAAGGCGCGGGCGCGCTCGGCGGCCTGCTGATAGACCTGCCAGTTGGGATCGTTCTCCGCCGCGACCGGGATCGCCAGCCGCCCCTCGCCCACGAAGCGCGCGAGATTGTCGACGTGGCCATCGGTATGGTCGTTGAGCAGGCCGTCGCCCAGCCACAGCACGCGGTCGTAGCCGAGATCCTGCTCCAGCCGTTCCTCGATCGCCGCCCTGCCGATATGGCCGTTGCGATTGGGGTTGAGCAGGCATTGCTCGGTGGTGACGACCAGCCCGGTGCCGTCGCCGTCGATCGCGCCGCCTTCCAGCACCCAGTCGCACGGGATGATGCGCTTGTTGCGCCGCCGGGCGAGCCGAGCGCCGATATCCTCGTCGCCGGGAAGGTCGTATTTACCGCCCCAGCCGTTGAAGATGAAGTCGCACGCGGTGCCGTCGCCGGCGATGATCGTCGCGGTGTCGCGCAGCCAGATGTCGCCGAACGGCTCGACGATCACCTCCGCGTGCGGCGCGAGCTTGCCCGCGGCGATGCCGGATTCCGCGTCGGCGGCGACCAGCAGCACCTTTTCCCCGCGCCCGTCCGCATGGACGGCGCGCGCAAAGGCGGCGACTTCCTCGCGCGCCTGGGCGAGATCGTCCTCCCACAATTCGGCGTGGGACGGGAAGCCGATCCACACCGCCTTGTGGCGCGCCCATTCGGGGGGCGGCGTGCGCGTCATCATTGCGCGCCCGCGCGGGACTTGTCGCGCGCCGCGCGGAATTCGGCCGTGGGATACCAGTTCGGCCATTTATCGCCTTCCGCCAGCTCGCGGCCAAGCTGGTAATAGACGGTGAGGTCCTGCACCGCGCCGGACCAGTCCCAGTTCGGGTTATATTCGTCCGCCGGCTTGTGATAGCGGTTGGCGACATAATCCTCCGCCGCCGCATGGCCGGCCGCCACGCCGCCGTTCACGAGGTCTTCCCCGCTCGCCCCGGACAGCATGGGGACGCCGAACTTGGCGAAGGAGAAATGGTCGGAGCGGAAATAATGGCCCTTCTCCGGCGTGGATTCCGGCGCGATCGTGCGGCCCTGCGCCGCGAGCAGCGGCTTCACCATATCCTCCAGCTCGGACTTGCCGGCGCCGGTGATCTCGAAATCCTTGGTCGCGCCCAGCACGTTCAGCACGTCCATGTTGACGCCGCCCACCGTCTTGCCGAGCGGAAAGACCGGATGCTGCGCATAATAAGCCGAACCGAGCAGCCCGCTCTCCTCCGCCGTCACCGCCAGGAAGGCGATGGAGCGGCGCGCCGGCCCCGCCTTCGCCTGCATCTGCGCGATCGCGATCAGCCCCGCCACGCCGGAGGCATTGTCCACCGCGCCGTTGCAGATGCCGTCCCCGTTGACCGGATCGCAATGGCCGAGGTGATCCCAATGCGCGGAATAGAGCACCGTCTCGTCCGGCGCGCTTGTCCCCGGCAGCAGGCCGACGACGTTCTTCGACATGCTGCGGCTGAAATCATTGTCGAACCCGCCCGAGAACTTCACGCCCAGCGGCACGGCCCTGAAGCCCTTGTGCTTCGCGGCTTCCGAAAGGGCGGCGAAATCCTTGCCGGCGGCGGCGAAGATCTCCTTGGCCTTGGCGAGCTGGACCCAGCTCACGATCTGGCTCTGGTCCATATGGTTGTTGGCCGCGTCCAGCTCGTGCTGCGTGCCGCTCCACGAGGAGCGCACGACCGCCCAGGGATAAGCGGCCGGCTCGGTATCGTGGACGATGATCGCGGCGGCCGCGCCCTGCCGCGCGGCTTCCTCGAACTTGTAGATCCAGCGGCCATACCAGGTCATCGCCCGGCCTTCGAACAGGCCCGCGTCCTTGCCGGCCTGCGGCGTCTGCCAGTCGGGATCGTTGATGAGGATGACGACCGTCTTCCCCTTCACGTCCACCCCGGCATAATCGTTCCAGCCCTTCTCGGGCGCGACGATGCCGTAGCCGACGAACACCATGTCGCTGTCCTTCACCGAAATCTTCGGCACGACGCGATAGGTGCCCGCGATGATGTCGTCGCGGAAGACGAGCGAGACGGGCTTGCTGCCGCCGGTGACGGTGAAGGGGCCGACGTTCTTCGCGGTGATGTCCACCATCGGCACGTCCTGCGTCCACTGGCCCTTGTTGCCGGGCTGGAGGCCGGCGGCCTTCATCTGCGCGATGATATAGGCGACCGACTTCTTCTCGCCCTCGCTGCTCGGCGCGCGGCCCTCATAGGCGTCGGAGGACAGCTCCTTCGTCACCGCCTTCAGCGTGTCGACCGGCACGGCGGGCGCGGCCGGCTGCGCCAGCGCGGGCGTGGCGATGGCCGTGGCGACGAGGAACAGGGACAGTCGACGCATTCGGTTGCTCCGGGGAAGATAAAGGATCGCGCGCTGTTTGGCAGCGGCGCGAGCGGGGTGCAAGCGGCCGGTGGATGTGCCATGAGCCTCCGCCAACGCATTTCACGGGGCGCGCGGATATGACGACGAGGATCGGGATCTACGGCAGCGAAGGGCGCATGGGCCGCGCGATCGCCGCCATCGCCGCGGAGGAAGGCGCGATCGTCGCCGGCGGGGTGGATGCGCGCGACGATCCGGCGCCGTTGGCGCGGGCGGCGGACGTGCTGGTCGATTTCTCCACGGCGGGCGCGCTGGAGGCGCATCTGGCGGCGGCGACGGCGGCGGGCACGCCGATCGTGATCGGCACCACCGGCCTGACGCCCGCGCACCACGCGCTGATCGACCGCGCGGCGGAGAAGATCGCCGTGCTCCAGACCGGCAACACCTCGCTCGGCGTCACCCTGCTCGCCGTGCTGGTGCGCGAGGCGGCGCAGCGGCTGGGGCCGGAATGGGACATAGAGATCGCCGAGATGCATCATCGCCACAAGGTTGATGCCCCCTCGGGCACCGCCACGCTCCTGGGCGAGGCGGCGGCGGCCGGGCGCAACACGGCGCTGGGCGAGGTGCGGGTGGACAGCCGCGCCGGATTGATCGGCGCGCGGACGGAAGGCACGATCGGCTTCGCCTCGCTGCGCGGCGGATCGGTGGTCGGCGACCATATGGTGGTGTTCGCGGGCGAGGGCGAGCGGATCGAGCTTGGCCATCGCGGAGAGGATCGCTCGATCTTCGCGCGCGGGGCGGTGAAGGCGGCGCTGTGGCTCGCGGGCAAGCCTGCCGGGCGCTATCACATGGCGGAGGTGCTGGGGCTTTGAAAAAGGCCGATATCTTCGAATTCTACCGCCGCCTCGCCGAACTGAACCCGCATCCGGAGACGGAGCTGGAATCGGGCAATGCCTATCAGCTTCTGGTGGCGGTCGTGCTCTCAGCGCAGGCGACGGACGCAGGCGTCAACAAGGCGACGCGACGGTTGTTCGAGGAGGTGAAGACTCCCGAGCAGATGGTCGCGCTGGGCGAGGAGGGGCTGAAGGCGCACATCAGGACGATCGGCCTGTTCAACACCAAGGCGAAGAACGTGATCGCGCTCAGCAAGGCGCTGGTCGCCGATCACCACAGCGCGGTGCCGCGCGATCGCGAGGCGCTGGAGAAGCTGCCCGGCGTGGGGCGCAAGACCGCCAATGTCGTGCTGAACGTCGCGTTCGGCGAGGAGACGTTCGCGGTGGATACGCACATCTTCCGCGTCGGCAACCGCACCGGCCTCGCACCCGGCAAGACGGTGCTGGCGGTGGAGAAGAAGCTGGAGAAGGAAACGCCCAGGCCGTTCCGTGTCCACGCGCACCATTGGCTGATCCTGCACGGCCGCTACGTGTGCAAGGCGCGCAAGCCCGAATGCTGGCGCTGCGTGGAGGTGGACTTGTGCGCCTACAAGCCCAAAACGCCCGCGCCGAAGGGGTTCACCGCATGAACGGCGCGCGCAGCCGCTTGCGCAATCGGCCGGGCATGAAGCGCCGCGCGAAGCTCGCCTGCTTGCCCGCCTTGCCGACGATATATTCGCGCTCGCTGCCATGGGCGGCCTGCCAGATCACCTCCGCCGCATCCTCGGCGGTGTAGATCGGCGTCTTGCGCAAGGCGTCGCGGATCGCGCGGTTGCTGCCGGTCGAAGGGGAATCGAGCAGCGGCGTCTCGATGAAATAAGGCATGACGCAGGCCACCGCGATGCCGTGCCGCGCCAATTCCGCGTCCAGCGCCTCCGACAACCCGCGCACCGCATGCTTGGTCGCGGAATAGACGGCGAGGCCCGGCGAACCGACGATCCCCGCGACGGAGGCGACGTTGATGAGGCGGCTGCCCGGCGTCTCCTTCAGATGCGGCAGGGCGGCATAGACGCCGTTGACGACGCCGCGCAGGTTGATGTCGATTTCCAGATCGGATTCCTCCGGCCCGATCTCCTCGAACATGCCGTAGCGCGCGATGCCGGCATTGTTGAGCAGCGCGTCGAGCCGCCCGCCCGCCTCGCGCGTGAAGGCGGCGAGCGCCTCATCCCATTGCGTGCGATCGCGCACGTCTAGCGGGACGGTGAAGGCATCCAGCTCGACGGCCACGCGCGCCATGCCGGCGGCGTCGATATCCCCGATGCCGATCCGCCAGCCCTCGCGCCGGAAGCGCCGCGCGGCGGCCAGCCCGATGCCGGACGCGCCGCCGGTGATGAAGATCGATCTGGCCAAGGCTTCCCTTTCCTTTCAGCCCGCCCGCACTTCGCGGAAGGGGATGGTGCGATCAACCTCCGGCTCCTTGGGCAGGCCCAGCACGCGCTCGCCGATGATGTTGCGCTGGATCTGGTCCGTGCCACCGCCGATCGAGGTGAAATAGGCGTTGAGCGTCAGGAAATTGGCGTCCTCCGCGCGCGGATGGTCAGGCCCCTGCAACAGGCTCTCCGGCCCGAGCAGCAGGGTGCGCACGCGGGCCTCCTCATGCAGGATGCGGCTCATCGCCAGCTTGCCGAGCGACATGATCGAGGAGGAGGTGCCCTGCTGCAACTCCGCCTTGGCGCGCTGGGTGTTGAGCTTGTTGAGCACGCGCCACGCGATCACCTGCGCCAGCTCCTGCCGGATCACGGGATCGTCGAGCTTGCCCGCTTCCCGCGCGAGGCCGAGCAGCGAATAATCGCCCTTCGGCCCGCCCGCGCCGGAACGCGGCCCGCGCGCGCGGTCGCCCATCACCGAGCGTTCGTAGGCGAGCGCCGTCTGCAGCACGCTCCAGCCGCCGTTCAGCGGGCCGAGCAGATTCTCCTCCGGCACGAAGGCGTTGTCGATGAACACCTCGTTGAAATGCGCCTCGTCGGTGATCTGGCGCAGCGGGCGCACCTCCACGCCTTCCTGCTTCATCGGCAGGAAGAAGAAGCTGATGCCGCGATGCTTGGGCACGTCCCAGTCGGTGCGCGCGATCAGCATCCCGTAATCGGCGAGCTTCGCGCCGGAGGTCCACACCTTCTGCCCGGTTACGCGCCAGCCGCCCTCCACCTTGTCCGCCCGGGTGCGGATCGCGGCCAGGTCGCTGCCCGCGCCCGGCTCCGAATAGAGCAGGCACATGCCGACCTCGCCCGCGAGCAACCTGGGGACGATCTCGCGCTTGAAGGCCGGCGTGGCGTGGGCGAGCGCGGTGTTCGCCCACAAATTGCTGCGATCCTGCCCCGCGCCGGGCGCGCCCACCTCCGCGAACGCGCGCTCGACGATCTTCGCCTGATCGGCGGAGAGGCCGCGTCCATACCATTCCTCCGGCCAGCGGGGCACGGCCCAGCCGGCATCGCGCACCTTCGCCAGCCACTCGCTGCGCGGATCGCGCCCGAAGCTCTCGTTATGCGCGGGCAGGCCCTTCCAGTTGGCGGCGAGCCACGCCTCGACCTCTGCCTTGAGCTGTTCGTCCGTCATGCTGAGGGTTCAAACTCCATTAGAGCAGCGTCGTGATCGCCCCGGGGAAGCCCGCTGGCAGGGAGCGCAGCGCAGTCGCGTAGCTGAAGCTACGCGCAAGCAAGCGACGCCGTCCAGCGGGCTTCCCCGGGCGACCCCTTCGGGGCGGGCGTCTTTTGGCGCATGGCGGCGTCGCGCGTCGGTCACGATGCATAAGCATCGCTCCCTTCTTGCTCCTTGCCCTGCGTCAAAATCCGCTCCGTCACGACGCTGCTCTAATGGAGTTTGAACCCTCAACCTCCAGCGCGCGGACATATTGCTCGCGCCAATGATTGCCGTCGCCGTAGAGCTGCGCGCCCGATCGCGCGCGGCGGAGATAGAGGTGCGCTGGATGCTCCCAGGTGAAGGCGATGCCGCCGTGCATCTGGATCGCATCCTTCGCGCAGCGGACGAAGGCGTCGCCGCAGGCGAAGGCGGCGAGCGCGACGGCGGCGTCCTTCCCCGCGCTTCCCTGCGCCACCTGCCGGGCGGCGTCGCGCGCGGCGCTGGTGGCGCTCTCGGACTCGAGCAGCAGGTCGGCGGCCATATGCTTCACCGCCTGGAAGCTGCCGATCGCGCGGCCGAACTGGTGGCGCTCGCGGGCGTAGTCCACCGCCATTTCCATGATCCGCCGCGCGCCGCCCGCCTGCTCGCCCGCCAGCCCCGTCAGCGCGATATCGA
Organism: Sphingomonas bacterium; assembly: GCA_047602705.1. Lineage (GTDB taxonomy): Bacteria > Pseudomonadota > Alphaproteobacteria > Sphingomonadales > Sphingomonadaceae > Sphingomonas. The sequence continues at coordinate 9,276 of JASGGR010000052.1, forward strand.
GTGCGGCGGGCACGCGGCTCGCATCGCCGATCCGCGTTGCCGGGCCGTGGAAGGCCACGTCCGCCATCCGCCGCGTGCGATCGAAGACGGGGAGGGGGGTGATCGTCGCGTGCTCGCTGCCCACGGCGAACACCGCGTCGTCCGTGGCGACCACGATCGTGTCCGCGATCTGCGCATCGGGCACGAAGCGCGCGGTGCCGTGGAGCCGGTCGCCCGCGACGCGCACGTCGCTCCGCCCGGTCCAGTCGTGGCTGCCGGCGAAGGCGACCGCCGCGATGCTGTTTCCGCCCGCGATCGCCGTCAGCCGCTCGCCGTCGAGCAGCACCGCCGCGATCGCGGTGGAGATGAGGGGCGCGGGGAGCAGGGCCGCGCCCGCCGCCTCCATCATCAGCTCCAGCTCGATCGCGCCCAGACCCGCGCCGCCGTGTTCCTCGGGCACCGTCAGCCCGACCACGCCGAGATCGACCAGCGCGCGCCACAGCGCCGCGTCATGCCCCGTCTCGCTATCCATGATGCGGCGCACGTCGCTTTCCGTGCAGCGATCGGCGAGCAGGCGCCGGAACGAATCGAGCAGGGCTTCGCGTTCTTGCGCGGTCAATTCGGCCATCGGGTCGTCTCTCCTTCCGCCGACTTGCCCGGCTTGCATAACGAAAGTTATGATGGCCCCGAACGGCAAGTCAATCGGAACGGGAGAGGGTTATGCGCTTTCAGGGCAAGGTGGCGCTCATCACCGGCGGCGGATCGGGCATCGGGGCCGCGACCGCGCGGCTGATGGCGCGGGAAGGCGCGCTGATCGTGGTGGTGGACGTCGTGGCGGACCATGCGCAGGCGGTTGCGCAGGAAACCGGCGGCATCGCGGTGACAGCCGACGTGGCGAAGCGCGCCGATGTGGAGCGCGCGGTCGCGACGGCGGTGGAGCGGCACGGGCGGATCGACATCCTGTTCAACAATGCCGGCATAGGCTGTCTGGGGCGCACGCCCGATCTCGATCCGGCGGAATGGGAGCGCGTGATCGCGATCGACCTCAATTCGGTCTTCTACGCATGCCACGCCGCGATCCCGCATATGCCGAAGCCGGGCGGCGTGATCGTCAACACCGCCTCCATCTCCGGGCTGGCGGCGGATTACGGCTTCACCGCCTATAACGCGGCCAAGGCGGCGGTGATAAACTACACGCGCTGCCTCGCGATCGATCATGCGCGCGAAGGGATCAGGGCCAATGCGCTCTGCCCCGGCCTCGTCGCGACCCCGCTGACGGCTGGCGCGAAGGCGCTGCCGGGGCTGGAGGAGGTGTGGAACGACACGATCCCCCTCGGCCGTTCCGCCGCGCCGGAGGAAATGGCGGAGGTGGTGGCCTTCCTCGCCTCCGATGCGGCATCCTATGTCACGGGTTCGGTGATCGTGGCGGACGGCGGGCAGACGGCGTGGACCGGCCAGCCGAATCTGGGGCGGTTCCTGCCTTAGGACGGGACAAGGAATATCGTCATGCCGGGCTTGACCCGACATCCAGGGCCGCAAACGTCATCGCCCATTGCTCTGGACGCCGGGTCAAGCCCGGCATGACGATTGAGGGCGGGGGAGATATCAGAGCAGCAATTCCTGAGGGCTGGGCCGCCCGACATTCCCGCCGCCGCGCCGCCGCGCCAGCTCCGTCTCGGCGGTGAAGCGGATGTCCGGATCGCGATCGGTGAGGAAGCCGATCAGGCTCTCCTCCTCGATCTCGCGCCAGTCCTTGCCGCGATCGGGGCCGTAGCGCACGCGCGGCAGCAGGCCCGGCAGGCGCGACCATTCGAGGAGCTGCGCCACGCCCACCTCGTTCAGCATGTCGCGCAGGTGGAAGGCGGTGACATAGGCGTCCGGGAAGGCGCGGTGCGCGGGCAGGCCCTTCTCATGCTCCAGCCCCTCCGGCTTGCGCCAGTAGCGCAGCACCTGGTTGGAGAAGCTGGGCGAATCCTTCCACAGCCTGAGCGCGCATTTCCATGTGCAGATCCATTCCGCGCCATGGGTGAAGGCAGGCGTGCAGAACACCTGCTCGAAATCCGCGCGATGCGCCGCGAGCGCCACGCGGCGCGGCCAGGGATCGAGCACCTGCCGCGCGACATCGTGCCACCACGGCGCGTCCGCCACGTCCTCGTCGCGGATATGGTGGATCGCCTGCGTGATCGGCGGCATCGGGCGACCGGGATTGACCAGCCGCGCGCCGCCGTCGCCGCTCACCTCCCAGCGGCCGTCGGCGCCGAGCGTCACGTCCTGCCAGCCGATCTCGCACACGCCATGCTGCGGGGGCGTGGGGCCGGTCGTCTCCAGATCGATGACGCGGATGATGCTTGGGGGAGAGCGCATCGGCCTAATGTGGGGCCTGCGGCGCGTCATGTCGAGCGACGCCGCTCAAGGCGAGCTGCGCGTCGATCGCCGCGAGGGTGCGGGCGAGCGCGTCGGCATCATGCGCCTCGGCGCGCGCGGTGAGCATGTCCTCCGTATGGGAGGCGCGGAGCAGCCACCAGCCGTCCGCCGTGGAGACGCGCGCGCCGTCCGTGGTGTCGACCGCGGCGCCCTCCGCGCGGAGCCGTGCCACCACTTCCGCCACCACCGCTTCCTTGCGCGCCGGATCGACCGCGAAGCGAAGCTCCGGCGTGCTGACCATCGGCGGCATCGCGTCGCGCAGGGCGGCGAGCGTTCCGCCGGATTCGCATACCGCCCCGATCAGCCGCACCGCGGCCAGCAATGCGTCGTCGAAGCCATGCCATTCGCGGCCGAAGAAGATATGGCCGCTCATCTCCCCGCCGATCGGCGCGTCCAGCTCGCGCATCATCGCCTTGATGTTGCTGTGGCCGGATTTCCACATCACGGGCCGCCCGCCGAGCGCCGCGATGCGATCGAACAGCGCCGCGCTGCACTTCACGTCCGCCACCACCGCCGCGCCGGGCGAGGCGCGCAGGACGGGTTCGACCAATATGGAGAGAATCTGATCCCCGCGCAGCACGCGGCCCTGCGCGTCGATCGCGCCGATCCTGTCCCCGTCGCCGTCGAAAGCCAGTCCGAAATCGAGCTTTCTCTCCGCCACCAGCGCGCGGAGATCGGCAAGATTGTCATCCTTGGTGGGATCGGGATGATGATTGGGGAAATTGCCGTCCACATCGGTGAACAGCAGATGATGCTCACCGGGGAGCAGCTTCACCAATTGCTCGATCGCCGGGCCGGCGGCGCCGTTGCCGGCATCCCAGCCGATGCGGAAGGCGCCGGCGCATCCCTCGGTGAGGCGGCGGACATAGCCTGCCATCACATCGGCGGTGGAGACGCGGCCCGCGCCGCTCTCCCAGTCCCCGCGCGTGGCCATGTCGGCAAGCGCATGGATCGCCGCGCCGAATATCGGGCGGCAGTGATGGAGCATCTTGAAGCCGTTGTGATCGCGGGGATTATGGCTGCCTGTTACCTGTATCCCGCCATCCACCCCTAAGGTCGCGGCGGCGTGATAGAGCATGGGGGATGGCCCAAGGCCCACGCGCACGACATCGGCCCCGCTCGCCGTCAGCCCTTCGACCAGCGCCGCCTCAAGCGCGGGCGAGGTGAGCCGCCCGTCATAGCCGACCGCGACCGACACGCCGCCGGCCCGCCGGATCATCGTCGCGAAGCTGCGGCCCAGCGCGAAGGCGTCGGCTGGCCCGAGCGTGCGGCCGACCTCGCCGCGAATGTCATAGTCGCGCAGGATGGAGGGGGCGAATTGATGCGCCATGTTGCGGGGCTTAGGTTCGGGCAGGGGGTTCGTCAAAAAACGCCCCGTGCCCTTATCCAATCCGCCCTATCAGCAGATCCCGCGCCGCGTTGAGCGCCGTCGCGCGCTCCTCCGCCCCGCCCCGGTCGGGGTGAGCCTGCGCCATCAGCCGCCGGTGTGCCGCACGGATCGCCTCCGCATCCGCGCGCGGGCCGACGCCGAGCAGGTCGCGCGCCGTCCGCGCATCGGCGTCCTCTTTCCGGCGCGGCTTCGGTTTGCCGCGCAGCAGCCGCCAGCCCGCGAAGGCGAGCAGCAGCAGGAGGACGATCTTCGCCATGCCGGGCCAGCCGCGTCAGGCGAACAACGGCATCGCCGGCTCGGGGAGCGCCAGCCCCGCCATCATCTCGCGCAATTCCTGACGCGCGGCGACATGGCTCAGCCCCATCGCGCCGAATTCCTTCGCGTCGAGCATCGTCAGCCCGGCGGGGAACAGCTCGCGGTAGATCACGCGCTCGCCCAGCCCCGGAATGATGCGGAAGCCGACGCGTTTCGACAATTGGTCCAGCGCGTCCGACACGCGGCGCATGTTGCGCGCCTCGATATGCTGGAGGCGGTTTCTCAGCACCACCCAGTCGATCGTCGTGCCGTCCGCCTTGGCGCGGGCCTTGCGCGCATCCCAGATCAGTTCCGAATAGAAGCTGGGGCGCGTCACCTTGAAGGTTTCGGGATGGACCTGCCCGATCAGGTCGAAATCGACGAAGCTGTCGTTCATCGGCGTGACCAGGGTGTCCGCGCGCGATGCCGCGATCCGGGCGAGCGGATCGTCGCGGCCCGGCGTGTCGACCACCAGATAGTCGCTGCCCTGCGCAAGATCGGCGAACAGGGCTTCGAAATTGCCGCCCTCCCTGCCGTCGCCCGTCGCATGGCGCGGAACGGCGAGCTCGGCGCCTGTCCGCCGCACCGTCTCGGCGCGATTGTCGAGATAACGCCCCATCGTGCGCTGGCGATGATCGAGATCGAGGCACGCGACTCGCGCGCCCTGTGCCGCAAGGGCGATCGCGACGTGCACCGCCGTGGTCGATTTTCCCGTGCCCCCCTTCTCGTTCGCGAAGACGATGACGTGTGTCTGTCCGTTACCGCTCGGCAATTCGTCGAATCCCTTGTTGATCCCCTGATGACCCATCCATAGAAGCCCGCTCGGCCAAGGACGAGGGGGTAAGATTCTGGTGTTGACCGTTCGTGACCTTGCCGCGTTGCGTGACGCGGTTGGGGAATTTCGTGCCGAAGGCGCGCGTATCGCGCTGGTGCCGACGATGGGCGCGCTGCACGCCGGGCATATCGCGCTGGTGGAAGCCGCCAAGCGGCCGGGCACGAAAGTGGTCGCGTCGATCTTCGTGAATCCGAAGCAATTCGGGCCGAACGAGGATCTTTCCCGCTATCCGCGTCGCGAGAAATCCGATCTGACGATGCTGGAGGATGCTGGCTGCGATCTCGCCTGGCTGCCGCCGGTGGAAGCCATGTATCCCGAGGGATTCGCCAGCAGCGTGCATGTCGCCGGCGTGACGGAGGGGCTGGACGGCGCGGCGCGCCCCGGCCATTTCGACGGCGTGGCGACCGTGGTGTCGAAGCTGTTCAACCAGGTCGATCCCGACGCCGCTTATTTCGGCGAGAAGGATTACCAGCAATTGCAGGTGATTCGCCGGATGGTGGCCGATCTCGATTTCGATATCGAGATCGTCGGCGTGCCGACGCAGCGCGACGACGACGGCCTCGCGCTCTCCTCGCGCAACATCTATCTCGACGAGACGGAGCGGCAGAAGGCGGTGGCCCTGCCGCGCGTGCTGGGCGTGGCCGCGCGCGCGATCGGGCGCGGCGACGATGCCGCGACCGCGCTGGCCGAGGCGGAGGCGAGCCTGACGGGGGCGGGCTTCGTCGTGGACTATGTCGCCCTGGTCGATGCCGAGACGCTGGATGCGCCCGCGCCGGGCCGTCCGCGCCGCCTGCTCGCGGCGGCGCGCATGGGGCAGACGCGGCTGATCGACAACATCGCGGTGGAGGAAACGCAGGGTTAGGCCGGATCGCTGGCTTAGCTCGCCACGGGCCGGAACATGCTTAACGTCGTTAACCATTTTTGAAGACTGTCTGCCGCAGACCTCATGATCGGTTCATCTCGAAACCGGGGGCAATCCGATGGGGAACAGTCTCAAGAGTGCGAATTTCCTGATCCGCAGCCGATTGCGCGATGCGGCGCACGGCGATTCGATGGCATGTTACGATCTGGGCGTGGCCTATTCGACCGGCACGGCGGGGGTGAGCCTCGATCTGGTCGAGGCGCATAAATGGTTCAACCTCGCCGCGATCGCCGGCGACGAGGCGGCGCAGACCGCGCGCGCCGAGATCGCGGAGGATATGACCGCGCGCGAGATCGCCACAGCGCAACGCGCCGCGCGCGACTGGCTCGGCCTGCATCGCGTCCGCGCGGCCTGATTCAGTCCAGCGCGGCGAGGAAACGCGCGGCGGCCTGAAAAGCGGCGCGCTTCGAATCGCGCGCCTGTGCGGCGAGTTCGTCCTCGCCCCATTGTTCGGCCTGCCAGTCCTCGTCGATCCGGGACGCGCGCCACAGCGTGTCCGCGTCGATCGCGCCTTCCGCCAGCGCGAGCGCGCCGACCACCGTGCCCGTGGCGGAGGCGATCGCCTGCAACGCCGTCACCGCAAAGGCATCGCGCGCCGCGACGGCCTCCGCGATCCGTGCCAGCGTGGCGGGCGGCTGGGCGATGTGCATCACGCCATCGGTCGTCTCGAAATGCGCGTCATAGCGCCCGCGCGCCCAATCGAGCAGAGGGTCCCACGCCGCTTGCTGCCGCCTGACCAGTTCCTCCGGGCTTTCGGCGCGATAGCAGGTGAGATCGGTCTCCGCATAGCGCGCGGCTTCCGCCGCGAAGGGAGCGGGCGCGGGCGCGACCCGATCGATCGCGGCATTGGCGAGGCCGGTCAGCGGCATCGCGCGCGGATCGAGCGTTTCGCCGACGGCGCGCCATTCCTCCGCCACCGCTTCCGCCAGCGCGCGCGTCGGCAGCGAGAGCGGCGCGCGGCCCGGCGTGCGCACCGGCCGGCCGTCGAGCAGCACATTGTTGCCGGCGTCCAGCGTCACCTCTTTCCAGAAGCGTTTCATTCCGGCGGGCTTCGCCAGCGGCGCGCCAGGTTGCGCGGCACGATCGCCATCATCGCGAGCGCGGAAAGCACGATCGCTCCGCCGAGCAGCTTTCGTCCGGTCGTGTCCCCTTCGGCGAGCAGCAGCACGCCGAGCACTGCGCCGCCCGCCCCGACGAGCCGGGCGAGCGTCATGTAGAACCAGCGGACCTTGGCGGGATCGGATGTGGGCATGGGCGGATTATGACCTGTCCGCCGCATCCGCGCCAGCCGGTGCGCCATGCAGCCGCGCGCGATTGGCGCGTTCGACGAGATCGGCCTGGTGCGATTTGCCCGCGCCGCGCAATCCTTCGATGACGCCGCGCACGTCCGCTCCGGGCTTGTTCTGGCTCAGCTTCGCGGTGCCGCGCCATTCCTCGACATGCAGGACGAAGCCCTGGATCGCCTCGCGCATCGCGTCGAAGCGTCGCTGGTCCATCTTCGCGCGCGTCCATTCCGGCTTCGGGGCCAGCCGCGCCTCGTGCAGATGGGATGCGGTGTCGAGATGGGCCACGAGCCGCGCATCGTCGAGCGGATCGACGATCCCCTCCGCTTCGGCGACGACATAATTCCAGGTCGGCACCTGATCCTCGCTTCCATACCAGTCGGGGCTGACATAGGCGCCCGGCCCGCCGAAGCTGGCAATGGCGCGCGTGCCGGCCGGGACGGGCATCGCCCGGTTGCGGCGCGAGAGGTGGAACGCAAGATTCCCGGCCGGATCGATCACCACCGGCGCGTGGACGACGGCCGGGCGGCCGTCGATCACGAGAAGGATATGCGCAAAGGCGACATCCGCCGCGAAGGCGCGCGTGGCCTCCGGCGGCATGATGAAGGCGCGGTCCGGGTGCATCAGCGCGCGGCCCCGCGCCCGCGCCGCTCGCCGCGCCGCGCCTTGCGCACCGTCTTGGCATGGGCGCGCGCCTTGGCCTTCTTCTCCTCGCGCGTGGGCGGAGCCGGCGCGTCGGCGGGAAGATTGTCCCCCAGGGATTCCTCGAAGCCCAGAGCGGCGAGGCTTTCCGCGAAATGCTGCGGCAGGCCGGCGGTGACGTCGATCTTGCCGCCGTCGGGGTGATCGACGCGGATGCGCCGCGCGTGGAGGTGCATCTTGCGGCTGATCCCGCCGGTCAGGAATGCGGCCTGCCCGCCATATTTGCCGTCGCCGACGATCGGATGGCCGATCGCCGCCATATGGACGCGCAACTGATGCGTGCGGCCGGTGAAGGGCTGAAGCTCCACCCACGCCGCGCGGTTGCCCGCGCGCTCGATCACGCGATAGCGGCTGCGGGAGGGCTGGCCCTCCGCCTCGTCGACATGCATCTTCTCGCCGCCGGTGCCGGGCTGCTTGGCGATGGGCAGGTCGATCGTGCCGTCCTCGATCGAGGGCACGCCGACCACCAGTGCCCAATAGACCTTCTTCGCCGAGCGCCCGGAGAACGCCTTGGAGAAGAACGCCGCCGCCCGCGCGGTGCGCGCGACCAGCAGCGCGCCGGACGTGTCCTTGTCGAGCCGGTGGACCAGCTTGGGCCGTCCCTCCGCCTCATATTGCAGCGCGTCGAGCAGGCCGTCGACATGCGCGATCGTCTTGGTTCCGCCCTGCGTGGCGAGGCCGGGGGGCTTGTTGAGCACAAGGGCGGCATCGTCCTTGTGGATCACCATCTCCTGCGCGAAGGCGATTTCGTCTCGGACAGCGGGCGCTGGCGCACCGGGCGGGCCTGGCGCGCCGGTTCGGCCGGCGGCACGCGCAGCTCTGCCCCGCGCGACGCGATCGCCGGGGCCGACGCGGGCGCCGTCCAGCCGCAATTGCCCGGTGCGCGCCCATTTCGCGACAAGGGTGAAGCTGGTGTCGGGAAGATGCCGCTTGAACCAGCGATCGACGCGGATGCCGTCGTCGTCGGGCGCGACGGTGAACTGGCGGACGGCCTCGCTCATGCCGTCAGCCCCCGCATGATCGAAAGGCCGGCGAACAGCGCCAGCACGGCGCCGATCAGCGACAGTGCCGCATAAGCGAGCGCGCTGGTCCAGTCGCTGCGCTCGATCATCGTCACGACCTCCAGCGAGAAGGTGGAGAAAGTGGTGAAGCCGCCGAGCACGCCGACGCCGAGCAGCAACCGCCAGCCTTCGCCTCCCGCGGTGTAGAAGCGGGCGAGCCCTCCAGCGAGCAGCCCCATCAACAGGCCGCCGAAAACGTTCACTGTCAGCGTGCCCCAGGGCCAGCCGGGGCCGAGCAGGGAGAGCATCATGCGCCCGGTAAGGTGCCGCGCGCCGGACCCGAAGGCCCCGCCGAGCATCACGATCAGAAGATTCTGCATCCGGCCGCTGTAGCGCGCTTTTCGCGCGGCGGGAATTGGGAGGCTTTATCGTCCCGCGTCGGCCATCAGGTCCACGTCCGTCCCGCCGCCTTGCCGGGGGCGGAGGAGCACGAAGAGCGCGCCCTTGCCGCGCGCCGTGCCGGCCAGCACATGATCCGTGCCGTCCATGCCATGTTCGGGCGTCAGGCCGGCGTCGGCAGCCTTGGTATAATACCAGTCGAGCAGGCGCTGGATCGGGGTGTTGCTCGCGAAATTGACGATGCGGAGCGCGCAGCCCTTTCCGTCCGCGCCCGCCGCCTCGATCACGCGCGCATCGGGGTAGAGCGGCGCGATCGCGGGCAGGCGGTTGGCCCAGCCCGCCGAATAGGCGACGTTGCCCACGCAGGTCGCGGCGAAGCCCTGGCTCTCCGCGAGCGCGCCGAGGGTCAGCG
>JASGGR010000053.1:0-18832 GCA_047602705.1 Sphingomonas bacterium
TCGGCGCGCCCACCCGGCCCGCCATGGCGCGGCGGCCGGCTTCGGGAACGGACAGGATCGTGCGGCGCGCGGTGCCTTCGCCGGTCGTCCGGGCGGTCGATACATCCGCCCCGCCCAGAAGCAGCCCCAGATCGGACGGATTGACCGGCGCGGCCTCGACCCGGACGATGACTTCCCCCGCTTTGGGGGCATCGATCGGGGCCGTATCGAGGCTCAGTTCCAGTTCCCCGGAAGCCGTGAGAAGGGACTGGAGGCGAAGCCCGGTTGCCGGAATACCATCGTTCGGATTGTTCATGGACGACCTTTCGGATCATTTCTTCGATGATAGTGTAACCTTCAAGCCGAGTTCAGGGTCAAGCGCAGAAAGGACACGCAAAATTCCTGCCCCATCCACCGCAATGTCCCCGCTATCCGGATCGATCCCTTCCGATTGCCGTTGGGAAAAGGCATGAGGATATCGACGTTTCTTTCGGCCCGGCGGCATTCTCTCCTGCTCGCCGGCGCCATCTGCCTGATTGCCGCGGCCCCGCCGCACCTTTCGGATGCCGGCCTGTCGGCATGGGATGCGATCGCGCGGGATATCGACAAGGCATGCGGCCTGTGGGAGGCGCAATCGGCCCAGCCGATCCGCTCCCGGAACGCGCTGATCTTCCTTCCCGGCCTCGTCCTTGCGGCGATCCTCCTCGTGTGGCCGATCCGTCTCTGGCTCCTCGGCGTTCTCGATCGCCTCATCCAGCGGTTCGACCGGCAGGGCCGGTGCCGCGCGCCCGCGAAGGCGGTGATCGCCATCTTCATGACGACGCTGCTCGCCGGGATCGCCGTGAATCTCGTTCGCGCCGGGCTGGACATGGCGTTCGTGCTGCTTCCGCCGACGCGGGTGCTTGCGGACACCGCCGCCGCCGGCCTCGTCATCGCGGGGCTGGGGCAGGGGATCGGACGGGCGCTCCGTTCCCCGGACGATCCGGCGCAGCGGCCGCTCGCCATGCGCGGCGGCCTCGAACGGTCGATCGGCATCTATCCGCTGCTCGGCGGGGTCGCCCTTGGTTTCGCCGGCTTCATCGCGCGCGCCTCCATCGTCCTGCATGTCTCCCGGGCCTCCTGGCTTCTGGCGCAGGCGCTGCTGATCGCCGCCGAGGCCGTCCTCATCGCGGGCTTCCTCGTCGCCATCGGACGCAGCCGGGATACGCAAGCCGCGCCCACGCCCGCGCGGTCCGCCGGGCTGACGCTCACGGCATTCGCCTGGGCGGCGATCCTGCTGGGGGTGATCGCCTTCCTCCTCGGCTATGCGCATTTCGCGGTGCTGCTCTTTCAGGAATTGATATGGGCGTCGTTCGTGGTGGTGGTCGCGATGCTGTGCGTCCAGCTTGCCGGCGGCCTTATCGGAACATTGTTCGGCACGGACCACGCCACCGGGCGCTTCGCCACCCATATCGTCGGCCTCAGGCCCGAACGTGTCGCCCAGATCGACATATTGGCGACGGGCGCCGCGACGCTGCTGATCTGGATGCTGGCGATCGGCCTGATCGCCGCGCCTTTGGGGGGCGAGGGCGCGTCGCTTGTCGATCAGGTGCAGCCGGGGCTGCTGCTCGGCGAGCTGCACAAGCTCCATTTCGCGCCGCAGGCCATTGCGATGGCGCTCGCCGTGCTGGTCGTCGGCGTGACGCTGACCCGCATCCTGCGCCGCTGGCTCGAACGCAGCTTCCTGCCGGCGACGTCGCTCGACATCGGCGTCCGCAGCTCGATCGTCACCGGGCTGAGCTATGCGGGCATCGTGCTGGCGCTGATCGCGGCCACGAACGCGCTCGGCATCAATCTCGACAAGATCACCCTGATCGCCAGCGCGCTTTCCGTGGGGATCGGCTTCGGCCTGCAATCGATCATCCAGAATTTCGTGTCCGGCGTGATCCTGCTGGTCGAGCGCCCGATCAAGATCGGCGACTGGGTGGTGGCGTCCGGCGCGGAAGGCAGCGTGCGGCGAATCAAGGTGCGCGCGACCGAACTCGCGGCGTCCGACGGCAGCGTGACCATCGTTCCCAACTCGCTGTTCATCTCGGCCAATGTGCAGAACAGGGCGGGGGCCGGGATCGACAACCGCATCGATATGACGGTGAAGGTGACGGGCAGCGCGTCGCCCGCGGAGGCGCGGGACGCCATTCTCGGTATCCTGAAGGCGCAGCCCGGCATCGGGAAGGAACCGGGGCCGCGCCTGTTGCTGACCGAGGCGTCGGATGCCGGGTTCGGCTTCACCGTGCATGCCCATGGCGATGCGCAGCGGCCCATGGCGGAGGTCCGCAGCGATCTCGTCTATGCGCTTGTCGAAGGCTTTTCGGGCAAGGAGATGAAGGCGGCCGTTTCCTGACGCCGATCGGGCGGGGTGCGGCCGCGATCAGCGGTCGCGCATTTGCCGCGTCGGGGCATGGCCGAAGTGGCGCCGATAGGCGGCGGTGAAGGCCGCCGCGCTCGTGAACCCCACCTTATATCCCGCCTCCGCGACGCCCAGCCCCTGTTCGCCGATGAGCAGGCGGGCGATTTCCAGACGCCGCGTTCGGACATAGCCGAAGATCGTCGTGCCGAACGCCTGCCTGAAGCCCGCCTGCAGGCTGGTGACGTTGCTGCCCACCATCCGCGCGAGGTCCAGCGTCTTGGGCGGCTTGATGAGCGACGCGTCGAGGATGTCCCGCGCGTCGCTTATCCGCCCGGCGCCGCGCCGGCCGAGCGAATGGCGCAGCCGCCCGCGCTCGCGCAGCCGCGCGCTGGCCTCGACGACGAAGCGCAGCACCAGGCTCTCCTGGTAAAGCCGCCCGAGCTGGCCGCCGTAGCGCTGGTGGAGCATGTCGTCCGCGAGCATGGCGAGCACGGGCGCCGGCTGGGGGACGACCGCGCCGCCGCCCGGCTCGATCAGCGCGCGGATCTCGGTCAGGCCCGCGTCGGAGACATCCTCCTCGAAGCGTTCGAGGAAGGCGGGCCTGATCGTGAGGGCGAAGGCGCGCTTGCGCTGGCCGGCGCGATAATGCCGCCTGCATGGCGTCCGCGCGCCGAACCCGATCAGCAGGGCCTCGCCGACCTTGTGCTCGATCGGCGGCCGCCCCGGAAGCAGCATCGGCTCGCTCTCGCCCTCCACCAGCAGGGCGCACAGCAGGGAACGGTCCACCTCGGTCCCGAAGCTGCCGCCGTGGAGATGGACCAGATCCTGGCAGGCGATCTCCAGCCCCGGCTGCACCTCGCTCGCGATCATGGTGCCGCGCATCATCGGCGCATCGACCTGCACCGCCGCCGGCATGTCGATGGCGATGTGCATCGCCCGGGCGGCGGCCTCCCGCACGAGGTCGGAAGCCGAGAACTCGCCGTTCATCCGTGTGAGCGCTTTCCCCATGGCGGGCTGGATCCTTCGCATGCCTTCGCGCGATAGTTTTCGAACGTCTCGCGATATTCCCGCCGATAGCAGATCGGCGCGCCTCACGCTAATGCGAACCAGTCGCAGACGTGGGCGGTGGCGAAGATGTTTGTCCGCCCGGCGTCGTCACGCGGCGCGCGCGATGGTTCCTCGTCCCTCGGCCGCGCCGCGCAGCGCATAATCAGGGGGTCGTCCGTTCATGCCGTACCGTCCATTTCTGCTGGCCACCATCGCCACCCTCTCCGTGCCGATCGGGGCGGCGCGGGCGGAGGATCGCGGAACGGGCATGGTCGATGATGTCGTGGTCTCCGCCGAGAAATCCAATCGCAGCCTGCGCGACACCGCCTCCAGCGTCTCCGTCGTCACCGATGAGGTTGCCGAGCGCATGGGCGTCTATGAAACCAACGCCTTGCTCGATCGGATGACGAACCTCGTCAACATCAAGCCCGGGAACAGCGCACCCACGGTGCGCGGCATCGACGGCACCGGCCCGGCCACCGGCTCCGATGCCTTCTTCGCCGGAACGCGCCCGCGCCTCAACTACCAGCTCGACGGCCGCACGCTCGGCTTCAACGAAGCGATCTTCCAGAACGGGACCTTGTGGGACGTCGACCAGATCGAGGTCTATCGCGGGCCGCAGAGCACGTTGCAGGGCCGCAACGCGATCGCCGGCACGATCGCGATCCGCACCGCCGATCCGACCTTCGACTGGGAAGGCCGCGCGCGCGGCCTCATCGGCAATCAGGGCGAGCGGCAGGTTTCGGGCGCATTGTCCGGGCCGATCGTGAGCGATCTGCTGGCCTTTCGCCTGAGCGCCGACTGGCGCCGCTCCCAGGCCTATGTCGATTTCACCCCCTATCCGGAGGAAGCGCATCCGGGCCGCTTCCAGAACCTCACGTTGCGCGGCAAGCTGCTGTTCACTCCGACGCCCGAGATACGCTCGCTGGTGACGATATCCCATGTCGACGGGCGCGCGCCGCAGTCGGAATATGTGCTGGGGCCGGATTTCGGGCTCGATTACAGCCAGAAGGTCGCGCAATTCGCCCGGCAGCCGGTCTTCCGCTCGCGCGATACGACCGGAATCTGGGACACGAGCTGGCAGGTCAGTGACATCGTCACGCTGCAGGCCTATCTGTCCGCTACCGATTTCAGGACAGGCCGTTACGCACCGGCGACGACCGGCAACCTGCGGATCGACGGCAAGGAATATGTCGCTGAGCCGTTCGTCCGCCTGCGCTCGTCGGACGGCCGCTTCAGCGGCTTCGTCGCGGCCTATGTCTTCCGCACGCATCAGAACGAGGTGATCGATCTCTACGGCGGCGGCGCATTCCGCGACCGCACCGAAACCACCGCCGCATTCGGCGAGTTCACCGGCAAGCTCACCGATGCGCTGACGCTGGTCATGGGCGGGCGCTATGAGGTGGAGCATCGTTTCCGGCAGGGCTATGCCGGCCCGTTCGTCATCGATTTCGACGAAACCTATCGCGAATTCCTGCCCAAGGCGACGCTGTCGCTGCGCGCGAGCGATGCGATCACCATCGGCGTGACGGCCGGACGCGGCTATAACGCGGGCGGGGCGGGGTTCACTTACTACGCGCCCTATGTGAGCTACACCTACAAGCCCGAATATGTGTGGAATTACGAAGGCTTCCTGCGCGGTTCGCTGGCCGGCGGGAAGGTGTCGCTCACCGCCAACATCTTCTACAACGACTATAAGGGCCTTCAACTGCCCTATAGCCTCGGCCCGCTATCCACGGTGATCCGCAATGCGGAGAAGGCCACCACCTATGGAGCCGAAGCCGGGATCGTCTGGGCGCCGTCGAAGGGCAACCAGATCTATGCGAACATCGGCCTGCTGAAGACCAGGGTGAACCGCTATGACGATCCGCTGGTCCAGGGGAATGATCTGCTCCGCGCGCCGGCCTTCACCAGCGACGTCGGGTTCAATTTCTCGCCGGACGGCAAGTTCGAGATGGGCGGCGACGTCCGCTATTCCGACTCATATTATTCGGACGTGTTCAGCAATGCGCGCGGCAAGGTCAGTCCTTATGCCGTGGTCAATGCGCAGCTTGCCTATAATCTCGGCCCGGCGCGGCTGTCGCTCTCGGTGCGCAACCTGCTCAACAGCGCTCACCCGATCGACTATGTCATCTATGGCGGCGCGGTCTATGGCGCGACGATCCTCCAGCCGCGCACCGTGACCGGCGGCGTCGAGCTGCGGTTCTGATCGGAGGCGGGCATGGCGATGTCGCAGACCGCGATCCGGCGCTGGTATCTGGTCCACAAATGGACCAGCCTCGTCTGCACCGTTTTCCTCCTGCTGCTTTGTGTGACAGGGCTGCCGCTGATCTTCCATGACGAGATCGACGCCATGACGCGCGCGCCCGCCGTCGCGGCGGCCGCGAAGCCTGCGCCGCCGCCCAGGCTCGACGATATCGTGGCGAAGGCGCTGGCGAGCCGGCCGGGCGAGGTGATGATGTTCCTCTCGCACGATCCCGACAAGCCGATCTGGTATGCGATCACGGCGCCGCGCGTCGATTCGAAGGAGGATGAGGTCCATATCGCGCAATTCGACGCGCGCACCGGCATGCTGCTGAAGGCGCCGCCACTCGATACGGGCGTGATGCACTTCCTGCTGGAGCTGCACTCCAGCCTGCTGCTCGGCCTGCCGGGCGAGATGGTGACGGCGCTGGTCGGCCTGATCTTCCTGGCCTCGCTCGTCTCGGGCGTGGTGGTCTATGCACCCTTCATGCGCAAGCTCGCCTTCGGCACGGTGCGCAAGATGCGCAGCGCGCGCGTCAAATGGCTCGATACGCACAATATGATCGGCATCGTCGCGCTGGCCTGGCTGACGGTGGTCGGTGCGACCGGCGTGATCACGGCGCTGTCGACGCCGATCGCGGGGCTATGGCAGATGGGCCAGCTCGCCGAGATGACCGCGCCCTACCGGAACGCGCCGCCGATCCGCCGGCTCGGATCGGTGGATGAAGCGGTGCGGGTCGCCCGTGGCGCCGCGCCTTCCACGTCGGTCAGCATCATCGCCTGGCCGGGCAGCTTCTTCAGCTCGAAGCATCATTATGCCGTGTTCCTCAGCGGCAATACGCCGCTCACGAAGAAGCTCATCAAGCCGGCGCTGGTCGATGCCGAGACGGGCAGGCTCACCGCGATCGAGGAGATGCCCCTCTACGTGAAGGCGCTGTTCCTTTCGCAGCCGCTGCATTTCGGCGATTATGGCGGCCTGCCGCTCAAGATCATCTGGGCGCTGCTCGACATCGCCGCGATCGTCGTGCTCGGGACGGGCCTCTATCTCTGGCTCGGCCGCCGCCGCGTGCCGATCGAGAAGCGGATCATGGAGCTGAACAGCGGCGGCACGCTGGAGGCCGCCGAATGAACGGGCGCAAGACCGCCGCGCAGGGCAATTGGCGCATCTTCCGCTGGCCGCTGCTGATCGCGGCCGTGAGCATCATCGGCCTTGTGTCCGCGCTGGTTGGCGACGGCTGGTATGACGTGCTGTCCTGGCTCTGCCTCGGCGCCTGCGTCCTGCTGATGCTCGGCGCTTGGCGGGGGCGGGGCAATGGGAGATAGGGAATGACGGACGAAACCTCCCTGCGCTGGCTGCGGCTGGCTGGCATCGCCGGCATCGTCGGCGCGATCCTGTGGACGATCGGCGATGCGCTCATCGTCGGCGGGAAGGCGAGCGGGGCGGATTACCCGCTGCTTTTCCAGACCTACGCGCACCGGATCGAGCCGGACCTCGCCGCGGTGACGGTCTCGTCGTCGCAGGCCCGGCTCGCGGCCGGTGCGCTCGTCGCCGATGTCGGGATCGTCTTCTATCTCGCGGGAAGCTGGCATCTGTTTCGCGGCCTGCTTCCTGCGGGGCGCGGATGGGCGTGGCTGGTCTTCGCCCTGCTCGTCTGCGGCAACGCCTGGTCGCCGCTGGGCCATGCCGCCTTCTACTATCTGGGCATGGCCTACAAGACGGTTCTCGTGACGCCGCCCGCGGCCCATCCCGCGCTGCTCGATCTCGCCGCCAGCTTCCACGAGGTGCTGCTGATCGCATGGCTGCTGCCGATCGTGACGCTGGGTCTGGCGTTGATCGGGCTTGGCCTCCTGATCCTGACTGGCCGGACGGCATGGCCGCGCTGGTTCGCGTCCGTCGCCAATCCGGTGTCGCTGGTGCTGGTGGGCACTGGTGTGCCCCTCGTCATGCCCGAGCCGCTCAGGACATGGCTTGGCGGCGCGGCCTTCAACATCGGCTGGCTGGTGGTTTATCTGCTATCGACGATCCTGCTCTGGAACGGCGGCGCGAAGCATTTCAATCGCGAGGACGAATGAAAGAGGCCCGCGCGCTGGCGATATCGTGCCGCAAGATGCTTATCGCGGGCCGGTATGGCCCCGGCGGCATGGATGCTCGATATGCTGCGCAGCATTGTTCGATCCAGTGTCTTTCGCCCTTTCGCCACCGGTGGGGTGAGGAAGGACGATAATCTCCATTGCGCGCGACGAGCGGTGAATGGCATTGCGTTGCCTTCGATGAAACGGGGGGCGATCGAATGAGGATCACGATCGGATTGGGCTTGATCGGCGCCCTGCTGTCGAGCGCGGCGCAGGCGGCGACCTCTGCCGCGCAGCAGCAGGTGGATGCATTCCTTGCGACGACGACGCTCGCACCGGCCTCGCCCGATGCGCTCGACCAGCGCTGCGAAGCCGCTTTCGCTCTTGCCGGCTCCCTTCGGACGAAGCTCGAGAAGCGCACCGGCCCGTCGACGATCGACGCGGATTTCCGTGATTATGACGCGATCACCAACCTGCTTTCATCGATCGACAATGAGATGGTCGTGATTTCCTCGACCAACCCGGCCAAGGCGGTGCGCGAGGCTGCGGATCATTGCGACAGCGGCATGGCTGGTGCGCTGACCGCCATCTCTCTCGCGCGCCCGATCTATGACCGGCTGGCCGCGATTCCCGCCGCCGGGCTGGATACGCCCGATGCTTATATCCTCGCCAAGACATTGAAGGGATATCGCCTCGCCGGCGTCGATCGCGATTCCGCGACGCGCGAGAAGGTCGTGGCGCTGCAAAAGGAGATCACCGACGCAGGCATCCTGTTCGAGCGCAATATCGCCGAGGACAAGAGCGGGATCATCCTCGCTTCGGCTGATGACCTCGCGGGCCTGCCGCAGGATTATATCGACGCGCACAAACCGGGGCCGGACGGTCTGATCCATATCAGCACCGCTTATCCGGATGTGTTCCCCCTGCTCAAATTCGCGAGCAGGGAGGCCGTGCGCAAGAAGATGTACATGGCCTTTGCGAACCGCGCATGGCCGGCGAACGAGGCGCCGCTCAAGACCCTGCTCGCGAAGCGCCATGAACTGGCGCGGCTGCTTGGCTATCCCGATTATGCGACCCTCGTCACCGCCGACAAGATGATCGGGACGCCGCAGCATGCGGCCGCTTTCCTCGATGAAGTCTATGCCGCCGCCTTGCCCTCGTCCACGCGCGACCAGGCGGAATTATTGGCCGTCCAGAAGACGTTCGCGCCAGCCAGCACGACGGTGGAGGCGTGGAACAACAATTATCTCGCCAATATCGTCCGCACGAAGACCTATGACGTCGATGCCACCGTGGTGCGGCAATATTTCACCTACACGAAGGCACGCGACGGCATTTTCGCGCTGATCCATGATCTGTTCGGCGCAGATATCAGGCCGTGGAAGGCGGAATTCTGGGCGTCCGACGTCGAGGGTTACGAGATCTTCGATCACGGCAAGCTGATCGGGCGCTTCTTCCTCGACATGCATCCGCGCGAGGGCAAGTTCAGCCATGCCGAAACGGTGATGGTGCGGCGCGGGCTGGAGGGAAGGCAATTGCCGATCGGCGGCTTGCTCTGCAATTTCCCGGCGGACGGCCCGATGGAGCATGGCGACGTCAACACCTTCCTCCATGAATTCGGCCATCTCATTCATTTCCTCTATTCCGGCCACCAGCGCTTCGCCGCGCAATCGATGGATGCGCTGCAATGGGATTTCGTGGAGGCGCCCTCGCAGCTTCTCGAGGAATGGACCTGGGATTACGACACGCTCAGCCGCTTCGCGACCAATGCGAAAGGAGAGCCGATACCGGCGGAACTGGTGAAGAAGATGAACGCCGCCCGTCATTTCGGCGACGCGAGCAATTGGCGGAGGCAAGTCGGCTTCTCCGCCGCCTCGCTTGCCTTTCATGAGCGGGCGCCCGGTTTCGATCCCGATCAATTGTGGCGCGCAAGCAATGATCGCTATGCAGCGATCGCCACGCCGCCGGGCGCGCACGAATATGCCGCGTTCGGCCATCTCAACGGCTATTCCGCGATCTATTACACCTATGTCTGGTCGAAGGCGATCGCGCTCGATCTGTTCGGACGGTTCAAGGCTGAAGGCATCCGTAATCCGCAGGTCGCGCTCGCCTACCGAAAGGCTGTGCTGGACCCGGGCGGCTCGGTCGATGCCAATATGCTGATCGAGAATTTCCTCGGCCGGCCGACCAGCACCGATGCCTTCCGGGCGGAGCTTCGCCAGTAGAGAAGCGGCGAACGATCTGCGGCATCGCCCTTTTTCGGGTGCGATAGCTGCGCGGGCGGAAGCGGGCTGGCCGCTCCCGCCCAGGGCATTTCACATGCCGTCTACGCTTTTGCTGACAAGGATATTCACCGCAACGCGGCGGTTCTGCGCCTTGCCTTCGGGCGTGTCGTTGCTCGTGAACGGGTCCGCCGTGGCCATCCCGGTCGGGGTGAGCATACGATAGGGTTTCCAGCCGCACGCCTGCTGGAGATAATTGATGACGCGATTGGCTCGCTTTTCGCTAAGCTGCTGGTTGAATTCGTCGCTTCCGGTGGAATCGGTATAGCCGACCACCAGGATCAGGGCGTTCTCCGTCCCCTCGGCCGTAGCCGCCGTCGTGCAGAGCTGGGCCTTGTCCTGAGCGGACAGTTCCGCCTTGCCGGTATCGAAATGGACATTGGTGGTGCTTTTGATATTATATTTGTCGATGTCGCCCAGGCGACCGCGCAGCGCTTCCGTTGCCGCGGTCTGCTCCTCGAAGCCCTGCGCCGTGGCGTTGCGGATCATCGATGCGGTTTTCAGATCGTTGT
Organism: Sphingomonas bacterium; assembly: GCA_047602705.1. Lineage (GTDB taxonomy): Bacteria > Pseudomonadota > Alphaproteobacteria > Sphingomonadales > Sphingomonadaceae > Sphingomonas. The sequence continues at coordinate 10,524 of JASGGR010000053.1, forward strand.
TCCGGAAGCTGATCTGGCTTGCCACCAGGCCTTCGCCCGAATTCCCGTCGCCCGATTGCAGGGTCTTGACGGTAACCGGCAAGCCGTTGAGCAGCGAGTCCGTATTGAGCTTGCCGCGATTGCCGCCGAACAGGCCGCCTCCGGCCTTGATCCGCGTAGCGTCGTTGACGGCAATGATCACGCTGGAGCCATCGGCGCTGGTGACTTTTATCTTGTCGCCATTGCGCGCGGAGATGACACCCTTGACCTCCGGCCCCGCGACCATCGCCGGCGCCTCTTCGGGTGTGGGCACGCCGGTTACGACGACGCCAGGATCGGAAGGGGCCTGCTCCTGTGCGGACACGCCGGCTGACACGGACATGGCGATCACGGCAAGCGGCAAGCCAATTCTTCGGCTCTTGGAATTGATGCGCATCGAAAGTCTCCCTCTAAACTTTCCCCCAGTCGATGCTGGGTGTTCTGATTAACCTGTCTCGCATATGAACACTCTCAACAACACCACAGGCTGAGCGGATAGTTTGAGTGCAGCGTGCGGCAAACCGATATCCCCCGCGCATGCGATCTGTCGTCTGCTGGCCAAAAGCATCGATAACTGCTCTCCTGCAGGGTATGAGAGACTGCGACGGGAGCCTCATATCACATCGATGACCTGAACGGCTTGCGGATTTCCCATGTCGAACTGCCGCCATCACGACAGGTGATGACAGCGCAGGGCTCATTGGATCGGGATTACTGCCCTAGGCCGTGCTGGTGGTGGGCTCCGTCTCATGGGCATGATGCTGGCCGAAGCGATAAGGATCGAAACACTCGGCATCCGGGTCCGGCCTCCCGTCCAGCGCACCTGCCAGCAATTCGGCAGCCAGCGCGGCAAAGGTTATGCCGTTGCCGCCGAAGCCGCTGGCGAGCCACAGGCGATCATATCCCGTCACTCGCCCGATCGCGGGCAGACCGTCGGGCGATGATCCGAAGGCGGCAGCCCAAGCGCAATCCGTTGCGATGCCCGGCGTGTCCGTCATTGCCTCCAGCTTTGCGCGGATCGTCCCGCTTTTCGCGTTTATCAACGCATCGCGCTGATGCGCATCGTCGAAATCCTCGTCCTCGCCTCCGGCGATCACGCGACCGTCGCTGGTGGCGCGCGCATAGAGATAGGGAGACGACGCCTCCCAGATCATCGCATTCTCCCGCCATAGCGGGGCACAGCCCGGCGGCGTGGCGATCGCATAGCTCGATCCGACGGTGAATTGCGGCGGCAGGAACCACGTCGCCCGCTCATAGCCAGTGGCGAGAATGACGTCTCCCGCGCATATGCTCGCGCCATCCTCCATCCAGACCCTGATTGCATCATCGGCCGGTTCCAGCCGCGTCACATCGACCGGGAAGCAGGCCGCGGCGCCACGGCGGCGAGCGCGGTTGAGCAACGCCAGCGTAAGCTTCACCGGATTCACCTCATAGCACTCGTGCGACAACAAGGCGGCGCGCGGCGCGATGCCGAAGCGCGCGGCGACCGAGCCGCTGTCGAGAAAGTCAGAGGGCAAGTTCGCCGCGCGCCGCATCCGTTGTTCGGCGCGAAGCCCGGCTTCGTCCAGCAGCGTGCCGGCCAGATAGATTTCCGGCCGTGCTATCCAGCCGCAATCCAGTGACGAGGCTTGCCGCCGGGCCAGACGCTGCACGGCGGCATGAACGCGCCGCCAGCGACGCGCTGCTTCTTCCGCGCCGATCCGCGCGGACAGGTGGGACAAGGGGACATCCGCGGCCCACATCACCAGGGCGGTGGAGGCGGCCGTGCTGCCATGCGCTGGCGGGCGGCGATCGAGCAGCAGCACGCGTCTTCCTTCATGGGAAAGACGCTCCGCCAGCATCGCGCCCATGACGCCCGCGCCGACGATGGCCACATCGACGGAACCGTCCGGCAGATCGTCGCTCGGCACATGCTCGTCGTCATCCGCCGACCAGCAGGAATGTCCGCCGCGAAGGTCGCGGCTCTCGGTCAGTTCCACGGAGCCTCCCCAAGCTATTTCAGGAAGGGCTTTCCTTCATGCGCGACGAGCAGGTCGTGCATATCGGAGGCGTGATCCTCCTCCTCGCTCAGGATATGTTCCAGCATCCGCCGCGTCGTGGGATCGTCATCGCCGAAATAGCGGATCAGTTCCTGATAATGCTCGATCACCAGTCGTTCAGCGATCAGATTGTCCTTGAGCATCTGAACGAGGTCGCCGCCCTTGCCATATTCGGTGGCGGAACGGCTCGCCAGACCCTCGGGATCGAGATTGGGGACTCCGCCCAACTGGTCGATCCGCTCAGCGGCCATCAGCATGTGGCGATGCTCGCTCTCCGCATGTTCGACGAATTCCGCCGCGACGCTCTTGCTGGTGATGCCTTCGGCCGAAATGGCGTGCATGCGATAGCGCAGGACGCAGACCAGTTCCGTCGCCACCACCGTCTGGAGAAGCTCGATCGTCTTCTCGGGATCGGCCTTGTAGCTGGATACGACAGCGCCTTCGTCCAGCGATTTCTTCGCTCGCGCCCTCAGTGTCTTAACATCGGTCAGGAAAGCCGTTTCCTCAGCCATGGCATCGCCCTTTCGTTCTTCGTGCGAAACGCACCGGATGTTACGAGCGCGGACGGCCAATGTTCCTGTGGCGAGCGATTCTCAAATGAGGTGACGGGACCGAGCGGCTTTCCAGGGCCTTTGGCGTTCGCCCGATCGCGCATCTTATGGATGATGACAAGGGATCGTGTGGAACGTATAGAGAACGAATGAGCAGGCTGGACACTCGTCAGAAACTCGCGATCCTGGCCGATGCGGCCAAATATGATGCATCATGCGCTTCCTCCGGCTCGATCAAGCGCACGTCGCGCGACGGCAAGGGGCTTGGTTCGACCGATCGGGGGATGGGCATCTGCCACAGCTACGCGCCAGACGGTCGCTGCATCTCGCTGTTGAAAATCCTGCTGACCAATAGCTGCGTTTTTGATTGCCATTATTGCATCAATCGCAGGAGTTCGAATGTCAGGCGTGCGCGTTTCACCAGTGCGGAGATCGTGCAACTGACGCTTTCCTTCTATCGCCGCAATTATATCGAGGGGCTGTTTCTTTCCTCGGGGATTATCCAATCACCCGATTATACGATGGAGCAGATCGTCGAGGTCGCACGTTCTCTGCGTGAGGATCATGATTTCCGCGGTTATATTCATCTCAAGACGATTCCCGATTCCGATCCGGAACTGATCCATCGCGCAGGGCTGCACGCCGATCGTATCTCCATCAATGTCGAGTTGCCGACCGATGCCGGGCTTCGGCGACTGGCGCCCGAGAAGGACTCTGCGAGGATCGAGGGCGCGATGGATGGCATGAAGCGCGATATCCTGGATACCGGCGACGCCCGGCGGCGCTATCGCCACGCTCCCCGTTTTGCCCCTGCGGGGCAATCGACACAGATGATCGTCGGGGCGGATGCGGCGACGGATCGCGATATCGTGACCCGTGCCGCCGGGTTATATGATCGGTTCGCGCTGCGGCGGGTCTATTATTCGGCTTTTTCCCCTATTCCCGACGCCAGCGCCGTCCTGCCGCCGAAGCGCCCTCCGCTGATGCGGGAGCATCGGCTCTATCAGTCGGACTGGCTGATGCGTTTTTACGATTTCGCTCCTCAGGAAGTAGCCGCGGCGGCCGATGACGTGACCGGCATGATGCCGCTCGACGTCGATCCGAAACTGGCATGGGCAATCAAGTTTCGCGACATCTTCCCGGTCGATGTCAATCGTGCGCCGCGCAAGTTGCTGCTGCGTGTTCCCGGCCTGGGAGCGAGAACGGTCGAACGGATATTGTCCGCGCGGCGGTGGCGCAGCCTTGATCTGGCGGATATCGCGCGGCTCAACGTATCGCTGGCGAAAGTCCGTCCATTCCTCGTCACGAGGGACTGGCGCCCGGTCGCATTGGCGGATAGCGCCGATCTCGGCAGGCTGATGGCGCCAGCCCCGCGCCAGATTGAATTGTTTGCATGAGGGCGCGCGCATGCGCCGTGTGATCCTTGAGGCTGAGGATGATTTCGACGGCTGGCGCGATGCCGCGCGAGCGCTGCTCCTTGCCGATGTGCCGCCCGATCAGGTGGCATGGACCGTCGGCCTCGAAACGGGTGAGCTGTTTGGCGGTGAGCCTGTGCTTCCAGATGCCGGATCGGGCAATCTATCGGTGCCGCGCGCGTTCATCGACCTTGCGCGTGTCGCTATCCTGCATGCCGATCGCGAGCGCTTCGCGCTGCTTCATTCGTTGCTGGTGCGGGTCGCGCGGGGAAGGGGCGCAATTGCGGATCAGGCGGACCCATTGGTCAGGCGGATCGAGGCTTTGGCACGGGCAGTGCGGCGCGACATCCACAAGATGCGCGCCTTCATGCGCTTCCGCGAGGTGCAGGATGACGAAGGCTCCCGCCATGTCGCCTGGTATGAACCCGAACATCATATCGTTCGGGTGAATGCGCGATTTTTCGTCGAGCGTTTTGCATCCATGCGCTGGTCGATCCTGACACCCGGATTGTCGCTTCACTGGGACGGCGCGCAGCTCGCGGAGGGGGAGGGGGCTTGCCGTGCGGATGCTCCCGGCGTCGATCCCGTCGAAGCGATGTGGAAAACCTATTATGCGTCGATCTTCAATCCTTCACGGGTGAAGGTTGGCGCGATGTTGAAGGAGATGCCGCGAAAATATTGGAAGAACATGCCCGAAACAGCTTTGATCCCGGAACTGATTGCCGGGGCACAGGCGCGAGAGGCGAAGATGCTGGAGGCGGCGCGTGGCAGATCGACGCCGGATTCTGCAACGGCCTGAAGCGCGCGACCGCGCAACTCTCAGAAGCTTCGCCGCATGCTCAGGCCGATCGTGCGCGGCCCGCTGCTGTAGACCCGTCTGTCGCCGGAGAAATCGGACACGATCCGCGTCGCCGCCACGGCGTCGAACAGATTGTCGATCAGCAGGTCGATATTCCATTCCCGATGCTGCCAGCCCAGCGCGAGATCGACCGTCAGGTGCGGCGGTGTGCGCTCGTAATCGCTCATGCCGGCATTGAATTGCGAAGCGAAGCCCGAGCGATATGACAGGGTGCCATCGATGTTCACGCTGTCGCCCGAAGCCATCCTGACCTGCTGGCCGGCGCGCGCGCTGACCGAGATCCGCGGAACATTGGGCACCTCGTCGCCGCGCCGGGCCTGACCGGCGGCGGACGGGATCTGCTGGTCGTGCACGAGCCGCGCATCGAGCGCGGTGATTGCGGCGGTGAACGTGCCGCCGCGCCATGTCGCAACCGAACCCTGCAACTCACCGCCGTCGATGTCGACCGAGCCGATGTTGGCGTTATATTGGAACGCGCCGCTTTCGCTCGTGACCGATGCGATCATGTTCGACCAGTCGATATGGAACACGCCCGCGTCGAGCGTCGCCTCGGCCCATTCCCGCCGTTGCAGCTTTACGCCCAATTCGTAGCTCCACAGGTGATCGGAGCGATAATATTGTTCCTCGCGCATCAGGCCGGGCGTGATGTTGACGCCTCCGGGGCGGAAGCCCTGCGCGGCTTGCAGATAGGTGAGCAGCGACGGCAGCGCCTGCCATGCCAGCTCGAATTTCAGGCTCTTGCCCTCCTCGTGCGTGCGGCGGTCGGAGGTTTCGAGATCGCTGGTGCCGGTGATGAGGTTGGCGACGGGGACGGTGCCGTGGCCGGTGCGATGATAGTCGAAATAGCGGCCGCCCGCGGTGAGCGTGACCTGGCGGGTGATATGCCAGCCGGCCTCGCCGAATATCGCAATCTGATCCAGGGTCTGCGTTATGCGGCGGTAGCCGGTGATGTCATAGGGCTGCATCACCCTGCCGGTCTGCGCATCGACATGCAGGGCATAGCTGTCGACCGCATCATGGCGGCGCTCGGCGAACAGGCCCAGCGTCCAGTCGAGCAGGCGGCGGCCCGAAGACACGAGCCGCAATTCGGCGCTGCTGCCCTCCACGCGCATCGGTTGCCACAGCACGGCCGGCAGGCGGCTGTCGACATAATCGCCATAGGCCGCCATTTGCGCGGCCGTGCAATCGCCGCCGTCGCCGATGCCGGTATAGCGCAGGCACCCGACCGCGCTCGCGCGCTGGCCGGCAATCACGGCGGTATAGTCGCTGCTCCTGACCTGCCGCCAGCCGTAGTGCGAGGCTGTCGCCACCAAAGCCATGCCGCCCAGATCGAGCCGCGCGGTCAGGTTGCCGAGCATGATCCGGCTGTCATAGGGCGTGACGACCTTCTGGCCGTTGCGATACCGCCCGTCGCCTTCATACCAATAAGCGCTGTCGTCGGCGTGGAGTCGTTGCCAGGTGAACAGGCCGGTGACGGTGAAATCGGGGGTCGCGGCGAAGGTGGCGGAGAGGCGCGCGCCCGTGCGCTCGACCCGGCCGCCGATCGTCTCCCGCAACATGTCGTCATAGATATAGCCGGGCGATGCGCGGCGATAGGCGACGGCGCGCACGGCGAGGCGATCGGTGACAAGCGGCAGGTTCAGCACCGCCGAAGCCGTTTCGGCCATGCCGCCCCGATCGGTCGCGACCAGGCCGGCCCGCAGCGACCCGGAGAGGCGGGAAAGGTCCGGCTTGTTGAACAGCACGTGCAACATGCCGCCCATCGATCCTGCGCCGTAGAGCGTGCCCTGCGGCCCGCGCAACAATTCCGCGCGGTCGATATCGACCAGTTCAAGGTCCGGCGCGCCGACTCCGGGGTCGAGCGTGGTGCCCGCCGGGCCGGTTACGGGTGTCTCGTCATAATAAACGGCGACGGTCGGCTCACCCACGCCATAGACGCCGCGCACGGTGAGCCGCGCCATGCCCGTGCCGCTGTCGAGCGCGTCGAGCCCCGGCAGGCTCGCTGCGACGGCGCGCGGCCCCATGTCCTCGCGCCGCTCGATATCGAAGCCCTGGCGCACGCTCATGCTGGCGGCGGTCGCGTCGAGATAGGTTTCGCGTTTGAGCGCGGTGACGAGCACGTCGCCCGATGGACGATCGGGCATGGATGGCGGTTCCGGCGGCGCGGCGGCGCGCCGAAGCAGGATCGTGCCGTCGGGCAGGGTGTGCAGGCTCACGCCGCAGGGCCGGATCATCCGTTCAAGCAATCGCCTTGGCGCTTCGCGGCCCGAAAAGCCGGCGACCCTGCAATGCGCGACCAGCTCGGGCGAGAACAGGATCTGGAGATCGCCCTCGATCGCCAGACGGGTGATCGCCTCGTCGGCCGGCCCGGCGGGGACGGTGATCCGTACCGGTCGCGCGCGATCCCTTGCCGAAGCGGGCAGGGGCGCGATCAACAGCAGCGCGCAGCCCAGCGCGGCGGCGCGACTACGCTCCCCGAATCCTGTGCTGCTCCGGATACGCCCCATCATGTTCCTGTAATGGCCGGACCTCTCCGGCCGGTCGCAAGGTTTCCGCGCTTGACCGCATTCCGTCAACATGCTGCGATAGGCCATTCGAAGGCGTTCCGAAGGGCGCCGGTCAATTGGGGCATATGGGCAACAGGGCATCCGCGAAGACTTCGGCGGTCGATCTTTATGCCGGCCAGTCCGCAAGCGGGCATCTGTCGCTGTTGCGTGGTTTGCGGGCTTTCTTCGTCGAGCGGGTGCGTCCCGACGAGGTCGACGATTTGGTGCAGGATGTCGCGCTGCGCATGGAATTGCGCGGCGGCGCCCAAGATATCGAGCATCATTCCGGCTATATGTTCCGCGTCGCGCGCACCTTGCTGGTCGATCGCGCGCGCGCCGACCGCAGCCACGCCCGTTCGGCGCACGAGCCGCTTGAGGAATGGCACCATCCGGTAGAGGAAAGGTCGCCCGAGCGCGTCATGGCCGGTAAGGATGAGCTTGACCGCGTGCTCACGGCGCTACACGAGCTGCCCGAACGCACCCGGCAGGCCTTCATCCTGCATCGGTTCGACGAAATGAGCTACACCGCGATCGCCCGTCACATGGGCGTCTCGGTTAGTGCGGTAGAGAAGCATATAAAGCGGGCCATGCGCATACTTGCGGCCCGGTTCGAGGATTGATGAACGGCAAGGATGGAACAGGCGAGAGGGCTGCGGAAGCGGCGGCGTCATGGTACGCCCGCCTGCGCATGCCCGTTCGTGATGCCGACACCTGCCGCGCGTTCGAGGCCTGGCTTGCCGAGGATAGTGCGCATCGTGATGCATGGGAGCGGGTGGAGCGTGCCGAGACGGCGCTGCAGGGCGCGGCGGGATCGGCCGGCTTGCGGACGCTGATCGAGGAAGCGCGCGCATTGCCGCCGGTCGGCGCGCGGCGCTCGCGCT
>JASGGR010000054.1:0-18378 GCA_047602705.1 Sphingomonas bacterium
CCAGGAGATGCTGTTCGACGCCCATGCGCGGACCTTCGCCTTCTTCGGCGGTGTTCCCCGGCGCGGCATCTACGACAACATGAAGACGGCGGTGACGAGCGTGTTCACGGGCAAGGAGCGCGTGTTCAACCGCCGGTTCCTGATCATGACCGATCATTACATGGTCGAACCGACCGCCTGCACACCGGCGGCGGGATGGGAGAAGGGTCAGGTCGAACAGCAGGTGCAGACGATCCGGGCGCGCTTCTTCCAGCCCCGCCTTCGGTTCGCGAGCCTGGCCGAGCTCAACGGATGGCTGGAGGCGGAGTGCCGGCGCTGGGCCGAGCATCACGCCCATCCCGAGCGCGGCGATATCACCGTGGCCCAGGCGCTGGAGATGGAGCGGCCTGTCCTGCAGCCGATCCTGGCGCCCTTCGATGGCTTCCATGAGAGCGAACATGCTGTCACCGGCACCTGCCTCATCAGCTTCGACCGCAACCGCTACTCGGTCATGTCCAGGGCAGCGCGGCGCACAGTGCAGGTGCGCGCCTATGCGGACCGGATCGTCATCCGCTGCGGCGAAGAGATCGTCGGGGAACATGAGCGTCACTTCGGGCGGAACCGCACCATTTACGATCCCTGGCATTATCTGCCGGTCCTGGCCTACAAGCCCGGCGCCCTGCGCAACGGCGCGCCGTTCCAGGACTGGGAGCTGCCGCCATCCCTCCATCGCCTGCGGCGCAGGTTGGGGCACGGGGATGAGGCGGATCGCAGGTTCGTACGGGTGCTCTCGGCCGTGCTCACCGATGGCCTGGAGCTGCGACGCGATGACATGGCCGGTCGTCTCGAAACCCGCCTTGCCAAACTTGAACAGCGCCGCGCCGCTGGCGTGCCGAACGTCTTGGAAGTTCGGTTCGGCGAAACCGACGACGAAGCCTTGGCCCGGTTCATCGCCCGACATGGCAGCGCGCCAGCGTCGTGCATCGTCGTGCCCGAACGGTGCGGCGAAGACGACCTTGAACAGCAGGAAAAGCTTTGGGCCGAACTTCAGCGCGAATTGATCGCGCAGGCCCGTGCTGAACGATTGAAGGAAAGGAACGACGATGACAATGCCCGGAATTACGCCAGTCGGCACGACGGAAGTCGCCGTATTTTGTCAAAATCTGCTGTTGCCGACACAGCGCAACGCAGCGTTGGGAAACCCCGACAATTGGTCCGACGATAGCGCCGTGCATGACGTACTGACAAACATTCACGGCAAGGCCAGCAGCGCCGCCGAAAAGCTGGCCCGGATCACCAAGGATTTGACCGTCACCGCGCCCGTTCAGCATCACAATGCTTATGGCGTGGCGACCGACCTTGCGAACGCCGCCGAAGCGACGCAGCGTGCGTTGGAAAGCCGGGCGAAGGAATACTTCACGGCATCCGAAAGCGCATTGGACAATCGGTTCAAGGCGGACCCCGCCCGCGAAGGCGTGTATCTGCGCTGCGTCGATTGGTTCGCTCGCGAGGCCAAGAACGGCGAAGGCAACGGCTATCGGAACATTCGCGAGGCTGTCACTGACGATCCCGACTTCGCCGTTGCCATGTATAACTATAGCTGGCGTCTCATGGGCCTGCCCAAAGACCACGCCTTCACGTTCAAGGAAAAGGCCGTCGAGAAGTTCGCGCCCGAAGCGTTGGACTACATCGAACGGTCGCACAAGCTGGACCGGCTCGCGAAGAAATATCCGGCCTTCAACGCGGCGGTGCATTCGTCGTTCTACTCGCTGATTGAGTTGACAAGATGCAGACGCGATACGGCGGTTGATCCCATGACGGTCGTTGCCGAACGCCTCGCAAGTTTCGCCGCATGGCTGGACAGGTCGTCGAAGGCTTGGCGTAGCCCATGCGGCGACAATGTGCCCGTCGGGCGCTACGCCGAAATCCTGCCTTGGGACTTCGACGAACTGCCCACGGTGGACTTTGCCGAACATGCGCTGCCGCTGTTCGTCCCGATGGATCAAGCGACCGGCGTAGTGCTACCCGCCGACGCGGACCTGTCGCATCCGCCTGGCCAGCTTCGGGCGTTCCATCGGCTATCGCATATCATCTTCAGGCTGGAAGACGCCCGGTTGGCCCTGTCGCCGCCGTGGCGGGCCAGTGACGACCGCCTGCCCCTCTGCGGTCGTTGGCCTGACGGACCCCGAAATGGCGTTGTGGGACGCCGTGGACGCGGCGGGCGGGGCTGACGTGGACCTAGACGCCTTCCCGCTGCTGTGCGCACCCCTGTGGCAATGGCACCGAAGGAACGCGCGGAGATTTCAGGCACGCTTCCTTTCCTGCCCGGTTAACAGCGCGGCGCTTCCACCTTTCCTTGCTGTCGCGCTGACTGCCCCGGCCACGAGCGTTCCCCGTGGTCGGGGTTTTTGTTGATAACTACGTTGAAAGCCTGTGTGCAAAGCTGTGGAAAATTCTATTGACAATTTCGACGAACGGAGTCCTGTCCAATTGACGGACTCGCCGATTCCACCTATATATGTGCGGCCGGGAGTGCGTCATTTAGCACGTTGGGGCTAAGGCCTCACCCGGCGTCTAATTCAATATCGTGCCCTTCCATCCAGCCTTCGGAAAGCGCGCCAATCCAAAACCGTCGATTTGTCCGGTAGGCGACGACCGAAACGATGGTCGCAGCTTGTCATACCAAGTCCGGTCATTATGGGCTTGCGCGCGCCAAATCGCTCCGGCGACCATGTCCACAAGCTGAATGCCAACGCTAAGATGCGATGGTGCAAAAAACAGACTTTCGATGAAGTTCGAATATTGGGACGTGTATTTGCCGCTTTCTCGGATCAAACGTTCATGCCGTTGCCGCATACTATCATCATCGCCTTTACCGCGATGATCCGCAACAATAAGTCCTAGGGTATCGCGCCCGCTTGCCCGAGTAACGTCTTGCAAGAAATATTGAAATCTCTCCGTTACGGGCTTGTATGTCGTAAAGTAGAGATCATCCTGAGAATTGACGTTTCCGAGAGCGTATACCGTCAAAGATTCGCTGGCGCACGCTATAATGCGACATGACTTCGTCTCTGTAATAATCGAAAATACGCGATCCCGAAATTCATTTCGGCGATTTTGCGCCCAATCTTTCATCAGATTGTCATCGTCTTTATTATTTGGTGCAAAATACCGCCATTTAACTTCACCCCGATAGCCGGAACCAACTTTCAAACCCACAAGTTTGTCGCGCATCCCGATCCAACGATCTTCGGGAATTATCAGGCCACCGATAACGAAATAGGCCTGTGCCCCATGATTGGGCTTTGGCGGCGTGCCGCTCTCATCAACGAACAAAAGGTGCATACCTTAATTTTGGTCGCTGGTTCGAATATGTCAACGCTAGTGCAATCGTCTTCGCCATCGCATACTTCGCCGCATATCTCACCTAACCCACAGCACAAACTTCATGTGGTAGGTCATGTGGTAATTTCGGAGAAATTCCATAAAAATCCAATGAAATCAATGGATAATGGCGGAGCGGGAGGGATTCGAACCCTCGATACGGTTTTGCCGTATACTCACTTTCCAGGCGAGCGCCTTCGACCACTCGGCCACCGCTCCGCATGCTCTGGAACGCGACGCACTAGGCGCGCGCGGCGTGGGACGCAAGCTCCTGATTGCATGGGAGCGGCAGTCGCGGCAGCATTGCCGCCATGTTCACTTCTTTCCTTCTTCCGCTCGCCCTCGCGGCGGCGGCGCCGGCCCCTTCGGAGATCGTCGCGCAAGCACCGGCGACAGACTGGCGGGCCATCCCCGCGGACGAGATCATGGTGATGGATCTGGCCCCGGACGCCGCCGGGCGGCCGCGCCGGGTGGTGATCCAGTTGATGCCGGCTCCCTTCTCGCAGGGGTGGATCGGCAATATCCGGCGATTGACCGCCGCGCATTGGTGGGACGGCACCGCTGTCACGCGCGTGCAGGACAATTATGTCGCGCAATGGGGCGACGCGAGCGGGGCGAAGCCTTTTCCGCCGGGGCTGAGCGCTGTCCCCGCACGGGATTATGAGACCGCGCTCGGCCGCACCTTCGTTGCGGACGGAACGGTGCGGCAGGCGGGATCGCGCGATTTCGTGGGGCGGGTGGTGACGGAGGGGCGCGATGCCTATGCGCCGCTCACCTTCATCTGGCACGGCTGGCCGATCGCCGCGGAACAGGGGCCGCAGGGCACGATGGCCTGGCCGGCGCATTGCTACGGCATGGTCGGCGTCGGGCGGGAGATGCCGCCGGACACCGGCAATGGCGCGGAGCTTTATGCGGTGACGGGCCACGCGCCGCGCCATCTGGATCGCAACATGGCGGTGGTGGGGCGCGTGATCGAGGGGATCGAGCATCTCTCCGCCCTGCCGCGCGGAACGGAGGCGCTGGGCGTCTACGCCACGACTGCGGAACGGGTGCCGATCGTCTCGATGCGGATGGCGGATGAGCTGCCGCCGGCGGAGCGGCCGCGCTTCGAATATCTGGCGAGCGAGAGCGGGAGCTTCGCGCGCTACGCCGATGCGCGCGCCAACCGGCGCGATCCGTTCTTCATCCGGCCGTCAGGCGGCGCGGACATCTGCAACGTGCCGGTGCCGGTGCGGCGGGCCGGGAAGCCGTAAAGGAGGTTATTTCCCCACCCAGTCCGCCACCTGCGCCGCCACATCGTTCGCGGCCTTGTTGAGCGCACGGCCAGCGGAAGGCGCATCGATCCGCGCCACGGGCACGCGGGCTTCGAAACGCTGCTTCTCCATCTTGCCGCCCGCGCCGCGCGTCAGCGCCGCATCGAAGGTGACGACCGCGGTGGAGGAATTGGCGTCGATCCCGAAGTTGCGCAAATCCCCGCCCAGCCGCGCGCCGGCGTCGCCGAACGAATGGACGGGCGCGAGCACCACGCGCCCCGTCCGCGCGGCCACCGTGTCGGACAGCAGCCGCGCGAACAGCCGCTGCGGGGCCTCCACCCATTGGGCATCCTTGATATAGGCGACGGACGTCGGCGAGGATTGCACCGGCACGCGCGCGGTGGCCAGCGCCTGCGGCACCATCGGCGTGGCGATGGTGATCGTCCTGGCGCTCGCGGCATCCTGTTCCTGACCCGGTTTCACCTGCTCGGCGGCGGTCAGGTCCAGCAGCGATGGCGGCGGCTTCGCGCCGAAGCTGATACAGCCCGCCAGCGGCAGAACGCCAAGGAAAATCGCCAGTCGCTTCATCATCCGCCTCATTTGCGTGGCTTGTAATCAGGGAGCCGTTGCTGGCCGATCAGCGCGCCCGCCCCGCCGCGATCGACCTTCTCCGCCACGGAGGATAGCGCATCGGCCATGTTGCGCAGATCGTGGATCAGTTGCCCCACTTCCGGCACGGTTTCCTTCGAGAAGGTCTGCAGGCCCGGCCGCACGTCGCCCACGGCGGCGTTCAGCGTGTCCGCGCTCTGCTTGGCGGAGTGGATCGCCTCGTTGAGATTGGCGAGCGCCGGCTTCACGTCGCTGCCGAGCAGGCCATTGGTGGTTTCGGCAAGGTCGCCGATCTTCTCCGCGGCGTCCCCCGCCTGCTGCACGGCGATGCGCGTCTGGGCCAGCGTCGCGGCGATCTCCGGCCCGCGATCGGCCAGCGCGCGGGTCAGCCGGTTGGTATTGTCGAGGATGCCGGCGATCGAGGCCTGGTTCTTGTCGGTTACAAGGCCGGTCAGCTTCTCGGTCAGCGTGGCCAGCCGCTCCAGCAATACCGGCGCGGAATTGAGGATCGCGCCCAGCCCGCCCGCACGCGTCGGGATCACCGGCACGCCATAGGGGCATTGGTTCGCCGCGTCGTTCGCCGGGCAGGTGATCGGCGGCGCGCCCTTCACCGCGCCGTCCAGGCTCACCGTGCTGGTGCCGGTGAAGCTGCCCTGGATGGTGGCGGTGGTGCCTTGCAGGATCGGCGTGTCCTCATTCAGGCTGATGCGCACGCGCACGAACTGCGGATCGTTCTTCCAAAGCTGGATCGTCTTCACCTGACCGGAGGGGACGCCGGAATAGGTGACGCTCGATCCCTTCGCGAGGCCATCGACCGATTGCTTGAAGAAGATATCATATTCCTTCTCGGTCGCGCTGCCCAGCCGCGCGATCCACACGGTGAACAGGGCCAGCACGGCGAGCAGGATCAGCACCACCGATCCCACCAGAACGTGGTTGGAACGTGTTTCCATCTCTCAATCCCTGCCCTTTTGCGCCGACACGGCGGCCCGGCCGCGCAGGCCGTTGAAATATTCCTGAACCCATGGATGGTCCAACGCCAGAAGCTCCGGGATCGTGCCGACCGCGATCACCTTTTTATCCGCCAGCACCGCGACGCGATCGCAGATGGCGTAGAGCGTGTCGAGATCGTGGGTGATGAGGAACACCGTCAGCCCCATCGTCCGCTGGAGCGAGCGCGTGAGCGTGTCGAATGCCGCCGCGCCGATCGGGTCCAGCCCGGCGGTCGGCTCGTCGAGGAACAGAAGCTCCGGGTCCAGCGCCAGCGCGCGGGCGAGGCCGGCGCGCTTGCGCATGCCGCCGGAAAGCTCGGAAGGGTATTTCGGCCCGGCATCGGCGGGAAGCCCGCTCATCACCACCTTGTATGAGGCGATCTGGTCCAGCAGCGCCAGATCCAGATCGGGATAGAATTCCCGGATCGGCACCTGCACATTCTCCGCCACCGTCAGGGTGGAGAACAGCGCGCCGCCCTGAAACAGCACGCCCCAGCGCTTGCGGATCTCGATCGCGTCGGTCGCCTCCAGGTCGATCGTCGGCTCCCCGAAGACGGTGATCTCGCCCCTGTCCGGGGTCTGCAGGCCGATGATCGTGCGCATCAGCACGGATTTCCCCGTGCCCGATCCGCCGACCACGCCAAGGATTTCCCCGCGCCGCACGTCGAGGTCCAGCCCGTCGTGGATCACCTGATCGCCGAAGCTGGTGCGCAGGCCGCGCACGCGGATGACGATATCGTCCTCCTGCTCCGCCATCAGCTCCACCCCACGGAGGTGAAGAACACCGCGAAGAAGGCGTCGAGCACGATCACGAGGAAGATCGCCTGCACCACGGCGGCAGTGGTGCGGCTACCGACCTGCTCGGCATCGCCCTTCACCTGCATCCCCTGGAAGCAGCCCGCGATGGCGATGATCGCGCCGAACACCGGCGCCTTGACCAGCCCGACGTAGAGATCGGTGATCGGCACCACCTCCCTGATCCGCGCGATATAGGTGATGGGCGGGATGCCGAGGTTGATCCAGCAGAGCAGGCCCCCGCCCAGGATCGCCACCAGCGAGGAATAGAAACCGAGCAGCGGCATCAGCACGATCGCCGCGAGCGTGCGCGGCAGCACCAGCGCCTCCATCGGGGAGACGCCGATCGTGCGCATCGCGTCTATCTCCTCCGTCAGCCGCATCGTGCCGATCTGCGCGGCGAAGGCCGAGCCGGAACGGCCCGCGACCATGATCGCCGTCATCAGCACGCCCAGCTCGCGCAGCGTGATGCGGCCGATCAGGTTGATCGTATAGACCTCCGCGCCGAACTGGCGGAGCTGCACCGCGCCCTGCTGCGCGATCACGATGCCGATCAGGAAGCTCATGAGCCCGATGATGCCGAGCGCGGTGACGCCCACCACCTCGAAGCGCTGCACCGTGGCGTTGAAGCGGAAGCGGCTCGGGTGGCGGATGACGTTGCCGAAGGCGATCACCGTCGCGCCAAGGAAACCGAGCAGGCCGAGCAACGTATTGCCCGAAGTGACCACCGCGGTTCCGATCTCTCCCAGCACGCGGGTGAAGGGGCTGATGTGCACCGGGCGCATCGCCACCACCTGATCGGCGCCGGTCACCTGATCCATCAGGTGCTGCCGCTCCTCGCTCAGCCCCGTGATCTCCGCGCCCGTCTCATGCGCCATGCGGTGGACGGTCCATGCGCCGATCGTGTCGAGCCGGCCGACTTCGGAAAGGTCGAGCCGCGCAAGCCCGTCGCGCACTTCCTCCACCGCGCGCAGGCGCTGCGGCAGGTCGCCCAATGTGGCCAGCGTCAGATCGCCGGTGAAGCGCAGGGTGTCGCCATCCTCGCTGAAATCCGCCGCCGCGCTCATTGCCAGCTTCCTAGGTGGAAAAGGCCTGCAACGGCAAGCATTTCACGCCGCTCCCTCACAGCGCGACATCCACCGCATGGATCGCCAGCCCGACCATGCCGCCCACCAGCGTGCCGTTGATGCGGATGAACTGGAGATCCTTGCCCACCGCATTCTCCAGCCGCAGGGTGATGGTGCGCGCATCCCAGCCGTGCACCGTCTCGGAAACGAGCCGCACGATCGCGTCGCCGTAATCCGCCGCCGTGCCCACCGCCGCGCGGCGGACGAAGCGGTTGAGCGTGCGCCGGAGTCGCACGTCCTGCTGCAGCGTCTCGCCGAGCTGGCTCATCGCCTCGCGAAACTTGCCGCCCAGCAGCGCCTCGGGATCGCGCGCGATCCGCAGCATCGCGGTCCGCGCCTGTTCCCACAGGCCGTTGATCCAATCCTGCATGGCGGGATTTTCCAGCAGCTCCAGCTTCATGGCCTCGACCCGGGCGATCATCGCGGGGTCGTGCTGGAGGTCCTGCGCCAGCGTCACCAGCCCCTCCTCGGCCTTTTCGCGCAAGGGATGATCCGGATTCTCGGCCATGTCGGCCAGCATCTTGTCGAGGCCGCCGATGATCTTGTCGGCGAGCGTCTCGTCCAGCCCGGTCCAGCGCAGGATCGATCCGGCGCGCTCGTGCACCATCGCCCGGACGATCGGCTCGTTCGCCCCCAGCACGCGCGCCGCCCAGCGGATGATGCCGTCGAGCACGGGAAGGTGTCGATCCTCGCTGATCGCGGCGGCGAGCGCCCGGCCGAGCATCGGGGAGAGATCGATCGCGCGGACCTGCTGCACCAACGCGCCGCGCACCATGCCGCCCAGCCGTTCCTGATCGAGCGCCTGAAGCACCTCCACCGCCAACCGCGAGAGGCCGCCCGCCAGCCGCGTCTCCCCGCCCACCGGATTGCTGAGCCAGCGCCCGGCCGCGGCGGCGATGTCCATCCGCCGCATCCGCCGCGCGACCACGCCGGGGATCAGGAAATTATCGCGCAGGAACAGGGCGAGTTGATCCCCGATCCGGTCCTTGTTGCGCGGGATGATCGCGGTGTGGGGGATGGGAAGGCCAAGCGGATGGCGGAACAGCGCCGTCACCGCGAACCAATCGGCGAGGCCGCCGACCATCGCGGCCTCCGCAAAGGCGCGGACGAAGCCCCATGCCGGATGCGCCGGCTGCATCGCGCGGGCGATCAGGAAAGTGGCGGCCATCGCCACCAGCATCGCGCTGGCGATCACCCGCATCCGCACCAGCCCCGCGGGGGCGCGTTCACTGGGCGGTCGCCGGCGGAGCATCAGGTCCATTGCCGGAACAATCCCCAAACGGCGGGTTTGTTCAAGTCGTTCGTTGGAAGCGGAGTCCGCGCCTCCACCGTCACTCCGCCGGAATGACGGTGAGGAGCCGCCCGCGCTCCGCGATCATTCCGCAGGCTCGGTGCCGTCGCCTTCCTGCCCGATTCGCCGCTGCGGCACAGGCAGCGGAGCGGTGGGGACATGATCGATCGCCGGCTGGCCGTCGTCTCCGGGACGATAGGTGAGCAGGCGATGACCCAGCCATGGGCCGATCCGCCGCTCGATTCCGATCGCGAGGCTGAACGCGGCGGGCACGATCAGCAGCGTCAGCAGCGTGGAGAGCGTCAGGCCCCCGATCACCACGATCCCCATCGGCGCGCGCCACGATGCGTCGCCCGACAGGGAAAGCGCGGTCGGCACCATGCCCGCCACCATCGCGACGGTGGTCATCACGATCGGCTGCGCGCGCTTGTGCCCGGCGTCGAGGATCGCCTCCTGGATCGGCACGCCCTTCGCCATTTCCTCCAGCGCGAAATCGATCAGCAGGATCGAGTTCTTGGCGACGATGCCCAGCAGCATCAGCAGCCCGATGAACACCGGCATGGACAGCGGGTTGCCCGTCACCAGCAAGGCGATCAGCCCGCCCAGCGGCGCCAGCACCAGGGAGCCCATGTTGACCAGAGGCGGCAACAGCCGGCGATAGAGCAGGACCAGCACGGAGAAGACCAGGAACACGCCCGCCATCACCGCGAAGACGAAGTTGACCAGCATCTCCATCTGCCATTTCGCCTGACCCACGCTCATCCGCTGCACGCCGATCGGCAGGCTTTTCATCGCCGGCAGCGCATTGATCCGCTTCATCGCGTCGCTCAGCACCAGCCCTTGCGCCAGATCGGCGCCGATGGTGAGCTGGCGCTGCTGGTTGAGCCGGTTGATCTTGGTCGGGCCGGAGCCGAAACCGATATCGGCCACCAGCGACAGCGGCACCGATCCGCCGCTCTGCGTCTGCACCGGCAGGTTCTGGATCGTCGACAGCTCCGTGCGCGCCGACTGGCCGAGCGCGACGCGGATCGGCACCTGACGGTCGGAAAGCGAGAATTTCGCGCTGTTCTGGTCGATGTCGCCGATCGTGGCGATGCGGATCGCATTGGAAAGCGCGCTTGTCGTCACCCCCAGGTTAGCCGCGAGATCGAGCCGCGGACGAATCACGATCTCCGGCCGGTTGAGATCGCCCGCGATGCGCGGCGCGATCACGCCCGGCACGTGCATCATCTGCGCCACGATCTTGTCCGCCGTCTTGCGCAGAAGTTCCGGATCGTCGCTGCCCAGCGTGATCGATACGTCGCGATTGTTGTCGCCCCAGCCGAATTGCGAGGAGAAGTTGACGCGCGCGTCCGGTATCCTCGCCAGCTCCGGCGCAAGGCGGCGCTCGAAATCCGTGGAGGGCATCGACTTGTGCTCGCGGAACTGCGCGCTGATCCGCGAGGAGCCGACCTGCGTGCGGGTATAGACGCTCTGCACATCGGGCTGCCTGCGTAGCAGCGCCACCACCTTCGCCACGGTCGCCTCGGTCTGCTCCAGCGTGGTGCCCGGCGGCATGGTGACGGTGACGACGGAACGCTCGTTGTCCGTCGCCGGCTGGAACTGCATCGGCAGCATGGCGAAGCACAGGATGGTGAGCAGGAAGGCCAGTCCGCCGATGCCGATTACCCAGATGCGGTGGTCGCGGAAATAGCCGGTGACGCGCCGTATCCCGCCCGCAGCGCGGACCAGCGGCGCGGCGCCGACGGAGAGCGTCCAGCGGAGCACCTTCATGTAAAGGTCCATCAGCGGCCCCTCGCCATGCTCGGCATGGCCGAAGGAGCGCAGGAAATAGGCCGCGATCATCGGCGTGATGAGCCGCGCGACCGCAAGGC
Source organism: Sphingomonas bacterium (assembly GCA_047602705.1). Taxonomy (GTDB): domain Bacteria; phylum Pseudomonadota; class Alphaproteobacteria; order Sphingomonadales; family Sphingomonadaceae; genus Sphingomonas. The sequence continues at coordinate 11,305 of JASGGR010000054.1, forward strand.
TCATCAGCACCGCCACCACCACGGTGAGGCCGAAATTCTTGAAGAACTGGCCGGAAATCCCCGGCATCAGCCCGACGGGCAGGAACACGGCGACGATCGCCATCGTCGTCGCCAGCACCGCCAGCCCGATCTCGTCCGCCGCGTCGATCGACGCCTGATAGGCCGTCTTCCCCATGCGCATGTGGCGGACGATATTCTCGATCTCCACGATCGCGTCGTCCACCAGCACGCCGGCCACGAGGCTAAGCGCCAGCATCGTCATGTCGTTGAGCGTGAAGCCCATTAGGTCCATGAACCAGAAGGCCGGGATCGCCGACAGCGGGATGGCGAGCGCCGAGATCACCGTCGCGCGCGCATCGCGCAGGAACAGGAAGACGATCAGCACCGCCAGCGCCGCGCCCTCGATCATCGCGTGGATCGCGCTCTTATATTGCTCCAGCGCATATTTCGCGCCGTCGTAGCGAAGCTGGAAATGCACCTGCGGGTTGCGCTTCTCCAGCGCCTCCAGCTTGGCCTTCGCCTCGCGGAAGACGGTGACGTCGGAATAGCCCTTGGCGCGCTTGAAATCGAAGCTCAGCACCGGCCGCCCGTCCACCGTCGCGGAGGAACGCTGCTCGGCATAGAGGTCGCGCACCGTCGCCACGTCGGACAGTTTCACCGTCCGCCCATCGCCGACGGAAATCTGCGTCTGGCCGAGGTGATAGGCGTCCTGCGCATTGCCCAGCACGCGCAGCGACTGTTCGGTGCCCGCGATCTGCGAGCGCCCGCCGGCCGCGTTCAGGTTCACCTGCCGCAACTGCTGGTTGATCTGGCTGGCGGTGAGGCCGAAGGCGGCGAGCCGCACGGGATCGAGGATCACGCGGATCTCGCGGTCCACGCCGCCGTTGCGCTCCACCTTCCCCATGCCGGGAACGGAGAGCAGCTCCTTCGCCACCGTATTGTCGATATACCAGGAAAGCTGCTCGATCGTCATGTCGGTGGCGATCGCGGAATAGCTGCCGACGTCGTTGTCGTTCGCCTTCACGCGGCTGATCTGCGGCTCCAGGATGCCTTCGGGCAGGTTGGAGCGGATCTGCGTGATCGCATCGCGCACCTCGTTCACGGCGCGGTCGATCGGCGTGCCGATGTCGAGCTGCACCATCGTGGTGGAATTGCCCTCGCTGACGAAGGACTGGATCTCGTCGATCCCCTCCACCGCGCGCACGGCGGCCTCCACCCGCTGCGTCACCTGCGTCTCAAGCTCGGTCGGCGCGGCGCCGGGCTGGTTGATCTCCACCACCACGGCGGGGAAATCGATGTCCGGCTCCTGGTTGATATCCATGCGGATGAAGCTGACGATGCCCGCCACCGTCAGCATCGCGAACAGCACGATCGCCGGAACCGGATTGCGGATCGACCAGGCGGAGATGTTGCGGAAGTTCATCGCGCGCTCAGCCCCCGGTCTTGTCGAGGATCGGCTTCACCTTCTGCCCCGGATTCAGGAAGGCGCCGGCGGAGCGCACCACGCGCTCCTTGCCTGTCAGGCCGTCCGCGATCGCGACCATGCGATCCGTGACGGTGCCGAGCCGCACGTCGCGGCGCACCACCTTGTCGTCTGGGCCGATGATATAGACGAAATTGCCGCGATCGTCGCTCATGATCGCCGATTGCGGAAGCTGCGGCTCGTTCCCCGTGCCGCCGACAAGGGTGACGGACGCGAATCCGCCCGGCCGCAGCGCCGGATCATAAGCGAGCTGGACGCGAACGATGCCCTGCCGCGTCCTGGGATCGATCACCGGCGCGACCTGCCACACCTTGCCCGAGAAGGTGCGCGTGTCGCCCACCGGCGTGACGGTGGCGCTGTCGCCCACGCGGATCTTCGCCAGATCGTTTTCGGCCAGTTGCGCCTGCATCTCGATCTCGCCGCTCTTCGCCATGCGGAACAGGGTGCCGGATGCGGAGGAGATGATCTGCCCCGGCTCCACCTGCCGCGTCAGGATCAGGCCCGGCTCCGGCGCGCGGATATCGAGCCGCCGGTTGCGCGCGCCCTGCTCCGCCGACGCGGCCTGCGCCACCTTCAGCCGCGCGGCGGCGGCATCGCGGGTGGCGATGCGGCGCTGGACGTCGGCCTGACTGATGAATCCGCGCCCGACGAGCTGCTCCGCGCGCTCAAGCTCCTGCTGGGCGAGCACGAGATCGGATTTCGCAACCCCGATCTGCGCATTCAGGCTGGCCGCCGTCTGCGCCTGGACCGAGCGATCGACCGTCGCCAGCACCTGCCCGGCCGTGACCCACTGGCCCGGCTCCACCAGCACGCGCGTCACCATCCCGCCCTCGCCCGCGACGCCCACGGGCATGTCGCGCTTCGCGGCGAGCGAGCCGGTGGCGTTGATGATCCGGCCGACCGGCGCATTGCCCGGCACGATCACGGTGACGTTGGGCGCCTGATCCGCGGGAGAGACATGCGCCGCGTCTTCCCCGCGATGCGTCCAGGCATAGCCGCCCCCGCCGACGACGAGCACGCCGACGGCGGCGAGGATGAAGGCGCGGCGGCGGCGGCGGGCGCGATCCGGCCCCTCGATGGCGAGCGGCTGGCCGTCCAGACTGCCGGTTTCGTAATTCATTCCGCTCACTTCCCCATCCCGTCCCGGCACCCGAATGCGCGCGCCTGTTATCGCCGCACTGTATTATCGAAATAAGTCACTCGGCTCAAGAGACTTCAACTGCCTCATCCGCATGGCGGAATTGAGGCCGGACCGGGACGGATTGACCGGCCGGCGCAATCATTCCAACCTGCCCGGCACAACAGGAGGGACAGGCGCATGGACACGAGCTGGCAGCCGCCGGAGGACAGCGGCATCCGCATCCTCTCCGTGCCCGCCAACGGGCAGGTCTTCGAAGTGGCGGAGGCCGGCGAAGGCGACCATCTCGCGCTTTGCCTGCACGGCTTTCCCGAGCTGAACTTCTCCTGGCGCTACCAGATCCCGCTGCTCGCGGAGATGGGCTATCGCGTGTGGGCGCCCAACCAGCGCGGCTATGGCGCGTCGTCGCGGCCGCCGCTGGTGGCGGATTACAGCGTGGATCATCTGGTGGCTGACGCCGCCGCCCTGTTCGACGCCAGCGGCGCGCGCAAGCTCACGCTGATCGCGCATGACTGGGGCGGCGCGCTGGCGTGGATCTTCGCGATCCGCAAGGTCCGCCCGGTCGAGCGGCTCGTGGTGATGAACCTGCCCCACCCGGCCTGTTTCGCGGAGGCGCTGCGGCATTGGCCCCAGCGGCGGCGGAGCTGGTACATGGCCTTCTTCCAGCTACCACGCCTGCCGGAATATTATCTCGGCCGAAAGGATGCGCGCAACGTGCGCCGCGCCTTTTACGGCATGGCGGTGGACAAGAGCCGGTTCCCCGACGAGGTGCTGGACGTCTACGCCCGCAATGCGCTGCGGCCGGGAGCGCTGACCGCGATGGTCAACTGGTATCGCGCCGCCCGCCGTCACCGCGGCGCCCTGGGAATCGGCGACGGGCGGGTCGACGCGCCAACGCTGCTGATCTGGGGCGAGGAGGACAAGGCGCTGGGGCTGGAGACGCTGGACGGCACCGATCGCTTCGTGCCGGACCTCACCCTGCGGCGCATCCCCGGCATATCGCACTGGGTGCAGCAGGAGGCGCCGGAGCAGGTGAACGCGATCCTGCGGGAATGGCTGCCACGGGCCGGGGCCGCGCCGTTCATCCCCGGTTGATCGACGTTCCGCCACAGTCCGCCGCACCAATATACGGGAGTTCACGAACCGATGCGTATCCTTGCTTCTCTTGCCGCGATTACGGCGGCGGCTGGCGCCGCGCCGGCGATGGCCGAAAACCCGGTCATCCACGACGGCACGATCCTGAACCTGTCCGCCACCGGCCGCGTCACGCGCACGCCCGATATCGCCACGATCCGCGCCGGCGTGGTGACGCAGGCCCCGACGGCGGCGGCCGCGCTTTCGGACAATGCGGCGCGGATGGCGCGCGTGATCCAGTCGCTGAAGGCCGCCGGCATCGCCGAGCGCGACATCGCCACCAGCGACGTCGGCCTCTCCCCGCAATATCGCCATCAGCAGAACGAGGCGCCGGTCATCACCGGCTATCAGGCGAACAACACCGTCTCCGTGAAATTCCGCGACATCGCGAAGAGCGGCGCGGCGCTGGATGCGCTGGTGAAGGCGGGCGCGAACCAGATCGACGGCCCGTCCATGTCGATCGACAAGCCCGAGGAAGCGCTGGACGAGGCGCGCGCGGAGGCGGTCAGGATCGCCCGCGCCCGCGCGGAGCTTTACGCCCGATCGGCGGGCCTGCGCGTCGTGCGGATTCTTTCGATCGACGAGAATGGCGATAGCGGCGGCAGCCCGCGCCCGATCATGTTCGCGCGCATGGCGGCGCCCGCGCCCGTCGCCGACACGCAGGTGATGCCGGGCGAGATAGACCTTTCCGTCTCCGTCGCGGTCCGCTTCCTGCTGCAATAAGGCGATACGGCCGCCCGGTTCCTGCCGGGCGGCCGCTCATTCCCTATCGCGGATCAGCGCACCGAGCCGCGCCGCACGAGGTTGACGATCCCCAGAAGGATCACCGCGCCGAGCAGCGACACGAGGAACGAGGTGAGCGTCAGCGGCGAATTGTTGATCGAGCCGCCCGACAGGATCATCCCGCCGATGAACGCGCCCACGATTCCCACCACGATGTTCAGGAAAATGCCCTGCTGCCCATCGGTGCGCATGATGATGCTGGCCAGCCAGCCGATCACGCCGCCGATGATGAGCCAAAGAATGAAACCCATGACCATCTCTCCTTCGGCCCCCGTCTTGTTCGGGCCTGTAGGAAATAAACGCCGGATGGGGATTTTGTTCCGTCACCGGAACGGGGCCGGAGCGGGCGCATGAAAAAAGCGCCGGAGGAAACCGGCGCTTCCCCGCGGCCGCTTCGAGAAGCGTCGGGATCTCAATATTTCTGCTGGCGCTCGTAAAGCGACTTGTAATGCTGGATGCGCGTCACGCGCAGGCCCGGCATGCCCGAACGGTCGATCGCGCGCTGCCAGCTCGCGAATTCCTCCACGGTCAGCCCGTAGCGCTCGCACACCTCGTCCACCGTCAGCAGCCCGCCGTTGACCGCGGCCACCACCTCCGCCTTGCGCCGCACCACCCAGCGCGTCGTGTTCACTGGCGGCAGCGTGTCCAGCGTCAAAGGCTCACCAAGCGGCCCGATGACCCGCGCAGGGCGTATTTTCTGGTTCTCGATCATAATTTTAACCTTCGGTTCGGGGCGGGGGGCCCCCTCTCCAATCACGACACGAGTTGCCTAGTGGGCAGGCCGTTGCATACCGCCTAAGCGGCAAGGTAAACGCGGCGTTCATTCGTCTTTCCATTCCGCCAGCTTGCGCGCGGTCGCCCCGCTGAACGCGCCGTCGGCGGGCGCGAACCTGTTCACCGCGGCCGGCGCGCCGGCCATCATCTGCGCCTGGGCGATCGCGGTCGGCGACGCTGCCTGCCGCGCGCCGATGCGCACCAGCAGCACCGCCAGATCGACCGGCAGCGGCGCGGCATGATCCGCGCGCAAGTCGAATCCGGCGAAACTCAAATCCATCACGACCCTTTGCGATTCCCCGCCTCTCCCGGAGGCGTGGGGGCCGTTCTACGGAAACTTGCTAAATGGCTCGTAAAGCCGCGCGCAATTCTTCGTTCACCAAGGTTACTTTGCGCTGTCGCGCCCGCTCCTATATCGCGCGGATGATGGATCAGGCCGATTTCCAGTTGGGCGAGAGCCTTTCGGGCAAGCGCATCGTCGTCGCCATGTCGGGCGGGGTGGACAGTTCGGTCGTGGCCGCGCTCGCCCATGCGACGGGCGCGGAGACGATCGGGGTCACGCTCCAGCTCTACGATCACGGCGAGGCCGTGGGCCGCGCCGGCTCCTGCTGCGCCGGGCGCGACATACGGGATGCGCGCGCGGTGTGCGACCGGCTGGGCATCGCGCATTACGTGTTCGATCACGAATCGCGCTTCCGCGAGACGGTGGTGGACAGGTTCGCCGACGAATATCTTGCCGGGCGCACGCCGATCCCCTGCGTCCAGTGCAACATGGGCCCGAAGTTCACGGACCTGTTCGCGCTGGCGCGCGATCTCGGCGCGGATTGCCTCGCGACCGGCCATTACGTCCGCCGCGCGATCGGCGCGGACGGCCCGGAGCTGCATCGCGGCCTCGATCCCGCGCGCGACCAGAGCTATTTCCTGTTCGCCACCACGCGCGCGCAGCTCGGTTTCCTGCGCTTCCCGCTGGGCGCCCTGCCCAAGACGCGCGTGCGGGAGATCGCCGCCGAGCTGGGCTTGGGCGTCGCGGCCAAGCCGGACAGCCAGGATATCTGCTTCGTCCCCGATCGCGATTATGCCGGCCTCGTCCGCAAGCTGCGGCCGGAGGCGGACACGGCAGGCGACATCGTCGACCTCGAAGGGCGGACGCTGGGGCGGCATCGCGGGATCATCCACTTCACCGTCGGCCAGCGGCGCGGGCTGGAGATCGGGGGCACGCCCGAGCCGCTTTATGTCGTGCGCGTCGATGCAACGGAGAAGAAGGTGGTGGTCGGCCCGCGCGCCGCGCTGGCGGTGGGCGCGGCGCGGCTGGAGGGAATCAACCCGCTCGGCCCGCTCGAAGGCCCGCTCAGCGCCAAGGTGCGCTCGATGGCGAAGCCGGTGCCGGCGCGGCTGGCGGGCGATCGCCTGCTGTTCGATTCGCCGGAATATGGCGTCGCGCCGGGGCAGGCGGCGGTGCTCTACGACGGGGATCGCGTGCTCGGCGGCGGCTGGATCGCGGAAACGGAAGGCCTGGCGCAGGCAGCCTGACTCACGCAGCGTTCATCCGCCCCGTGCGTTATGGACGGGTGCACTGGACGATCGCAGAGCCGGAAAACCGCCCTCGCCTGATCGCCGCGCTGCTGGCCGCGGCGGTGCAGGCGCTGCTGGCATGGGCGCTCGTGAACGGGCTGACGGTGCATATCCCGCATGTGATCGAGCGCAGCATGGCGGTGTTCGGCGTGCTGCCGGAGCCGCCGCCTCCGCCGCCGGAGCGCGTTCC
>JASGGR010000055.1:0-18344 GCA_047602705.1 Sphingomonas bacterium
GATCCGCGCAGCCTGCGCCGACGACGCGATCGACCGCCGCGCGCTCGACGCTATCGCGCGGCTCAACCGCGAATGGGGGACGAAGAACGGCATCGCCCGCGCTGAGGCGATCAGCACATGGCTGGCCGGGGATGTGGAGACGCGGGCGGCGTCGCTCGCCGATCTGCATCTCGTCTGGGCAAAGGCGGACGGCGATCCGCGCTCGTTCGGCAAGGGGCAGGCCCCGCAGGAGCCGGATTATGCCGACATGGCGATGCGGCTCCACGGGCATTGCGCGGAGTTGCTGTCGCTGCGCATCCGCGCCGCCTTCGCCGACCTGCTCGCCGATGCGCTGGCCGTCGGGCGCGACTATGCGCGCGCCTATGCGGCAGCGAAGCGGCGCGTGGGCGCGGTCGATTTCGACGACCTGATCGCGGCGACGGTCGATCTGTTCGACCAGCCAGGGATCGGCGAATGGGTGCGCTTCAAGCTCGACCAGATCACCGAGCATGTGCTGATCGACGAGGCGCAGGATACGAACGCGAACCAGTGGCGGATCGTCCGTGCTTTGGTGGACGAATATTTCGTCGGGCGCGGCGTCCATGCGCCGTCCACGCGCACCCTGTTCACCGTCGGCGATCACAAGCAGGCGATCTTCGGCTTCCAGGGCACCGATCCGATCAACTTCGCCGCGGCCGAAACCTATTTCGCGCATCGCGCCGAGGAGGTGCGTGGCGACGGGACGATGGCGGACGAGGAGCGCGGACTGCCGTTCGAGAAGCTTTCGCTCGTCGCCTCCTTCCGCTCGACGCGCCCGGTGCTGGAGTTCGTGGACGCCGCGATTGACCGGATCGGCCATGAGGCGTTGGGCATGGCGGACGCCGTGCCGCCACATGCCAGCGAAGTGCCGGGGCCGGGCGTGGTTGAATTGTGGCCGCCGGTCTGCGCCGGTGCCGCCGAGGGCGACGACGGCGAGGAGGAATGGATCGACGACGCCGTCCGCGAGAATGCCACGCGCATCGCGCGCCAGGTCCGCTTGTGGCTCGATCAGGGATTGATGCTGGAGAGCAAGGGCCGGCCGCTCCGCCCTGAGGACGTGATGATCCTCGTGAAGCGGCGCGGGGAACTGGCGCAGCTTCTGGTCGCGCGGCTCTATGCCGAAGGCGTGCCGGTGGCGGGCGTGGACCGGTTGCGGCTCAACGCGCCGCTGGCGGTGCAGGATCTGCTCGCCGCGATCCGCTTCGTGCTGCAGCCGGATGACGATCTGAGCCTCGCCAGCCTGCTCGTCTCGCCGCTGATCGGCTGGACTCAGGAGGAGTTGCTCGCCCGCGCCGTGCCGCGTTCGGGCAGTCTGTGGCGGCATCTCTCCGCGCGGCACCGCGCCTTGCTCGGCCCGCTCGATGCGATGCTGGCGCGGGCGGATTTCACCACGCCCTATCAATTCCTCGAGGAGATCCTCTCCGGCGATCTCGGCGGCCGCCGCAAGCTGCTGGAGCGGCTGGGAGAGGAAGCGCGCGATCCGATCGAGGAACTGCTCTCCGCCGCCCTGGATTTCGAGACCACCACCACACCCTCGCTGCAGCGCTTCCTCGACTGGTTCGATCGGGGAGAGGTGGAGATCGTGCGCGACGCCGCCCAGCCGCGCGACGCGGTGCGGGTGATGACGGCGCACGGCGCGAAGGGCTTGCAGGCCCCGCTGGTGATTCTCGCCGACGCCACCGCCGATCCCGATGCCGCGATGCGCTCGGCTCTGATGTGGACGCCGCCGGAGGGTGTTGCGCCGCTCCCGGTGTTCCGCCCGCGCAAGGAGGAGCGTGCGGGGACGATCGATGATGAGGTCGCGGCGGCGGACCTGCGTGAGCGGCAGGAGCATTGGCGGCTGTTCTACGTCGCCGCGACGCGCGCGGAGGAGCGGCTGGTGATCGCCGGCTCGCTCAGCCGGAAATGGGAGGGCGTGCCGCCGCCGGAGAGCTGGTATGGCCTCTCCGCCGATACGTTCGCGGCGCTGGGCGTGACGGGAACCTTCACCGGCATCGCACCCGCCACCGCCGCGAGACCGCGCGCCGCCGCGCGTCAGGTCGTGGTGGAAGCGGCTCCGCTTCCCGAATGGGCACGCCGCACTGCGCCGCAGGACCCACGTCCGCCGCGTCCGCTCGCTCCGTCGTCGCTGGGGGAGGATGTGGTGGCGGACCCGCCGCCCACCCCCGCGATGCGGGCCGCTGCCGAGCGCGGTCGGCTGATCCATGCCTTGTTCGAGCGGCTTCCCGCCGTCCGCCCCGAAGACCGCGCCCGCGCCGCCGACCGTTGGCTGGCGGAGGTGGGGCAGGTCGCCGATGCGCGGGCGCGCGCGGAGATCGCCGGCGACGCGCTGCGCGTGATCGACGATCCGGCCTATACCGATATGTTCGGTTCCGACGCGCTGGCCGAAGCGCCGATCAGCGCGGTGCTGCCGGACGGGATCGTCGTGGCCGGCACGGTCGACCGGCTGCTGGTGACGGAAACCACGGTGCGCGTGGTCGATTTCAAGACCGGCCGACAGGCCCCGCGCGACGCCGGCGAGGTGCCCGCCTATCATCTGGGCCAGATGGCGGCCTATGCCGCGGCGCTGGCCGTGATCTTCCCCGGCCGCGCGATCGAGGCGGCCTTGCTCTATACCGCCGGTCCGATCCTGCTGCCGCTCGCGCCCGATCTGCTCGCCGCGCACAAGCCCGGCTATCGCGTGCAGGAGCAAAGCTAGGCGTTGAGCATCGGCCTCGGCCGTCCTACCTTAGCGCCAAAGGAGATTCCCGAATGGCGACGAAGAAGATCACTGACGCGAGCTTTCAGGCCGACGTGCTGCAATCCGACAAGCCGGTGCTGGTCGATTTCTGGGCGGAATGGTGCGGCCCGTGCAAGATGATCGGCCCGAGCCTCGAGGAGATTTCGGACGAGCTTGGTGAGCAGGTGACGATCGCCAAGATCAATATCGACGAAAACCCCGACGCCCCCGGCCGTTATGGCGTGCGCGGCATCCCCACGATGATCCTGTTCAAGGGCGGGGCGCCCGCCGCCACCAAGGTCGGCGCGGAGCCGAAGGGCCGGATCAAGGCGTGGCTGGAGGGCGAGCTGGCGTGAAAAAATGGGCGGCGAGGATCGGGGTTGCGATCCTCGTTGTCTTCGCTGCCTTACTTGCTCATATGGGCTTGTGGGCGTTGATACGCGCGGGAACCGCACCTCTTTTTGTATCCACTACATACGATCGCATCGCAGGCTGGGTTAGAGATGATCCCCATAGCCGATGTTATTTACCCAATACACGGCTGCCGAATGGCTCGACCTTGTCGGGATTCCGCAGTGATCGCGACTGTTATGATTGGGGAGGCGAGCGGACTTTTTCCGGTATCTATATCGATGAATTGGAAGGCGAACGTTTCATGGAAGGGCAAGCTCCCGCCTCTTCATATTGTCCACACGACGAGGTGTGGATGATGTTCGATGAAAAGAGCGACCTGCGTGCAATGCCCGCGCTCAAGCTATATGAAGATGGAAGTCGGATATGGTCAGTGCGCTTCATTGGCCGGAAGACGGCAAAGTCGGGCGAATATGGGCATATGGGGATGAGTACTGAAGAGGTGCTCGTTGATCGCATGGTGTCAGCCAACCTGATCGCGGCCTATCCGGGTTATGTGCCGAACACCGTGCTACGCTGCCGCTAATTCAGCTCAGCGGGATCATGACGTTGGCGGCATAACCCGGCCGATCCCGCAGCCTGCGATACCAATCCGCGACGTACGGCAGGTCCGGCCGCTCGATCGGCAGCGCGAACCAGGTGTGGATGTAGACGCCCATCGGAACATCGCCCACGCCGAAGCGTTCGCCGGACAGCCATGGCTGCTCCGCCAGCGTCTGATCGAGGATCGCGACCTGCTTCGCGCAGGCGGTGGCCGAGCGTTCCACCGCCGCCATGTCGCGTGCCTCCGGCGTCTTGCGCACCAGATTGACGAAGGCATCGCGCTGGGCTTCCCCGTAGAGGAACTGCCAGTCCATCCAGCGATCGGCCAGCGCGCGGGCCTGCGGCGTTTCCGGCCATAAGCCGGCTTCGGGATGCGTATCGGCGAGATAGCGCAGGATCGCGTTCGATTCCCATAGCACGAAGTCGCCGTCCTCGATCGTGGGGATCAGGCGATTGGGATTCTTCGCGACATAGGCCGCGTCCATCCCGAACGCGCCGCCCACATCGATCCGCTCATAGGGCAGGGCCAGCTCCTCCGCCGCCCACACCACTTTCTTCACATTATGCGAATTGAGCCTGCCCCAGATGCGCAGCATGTCAGCTCCGATAATCGGCGTTGATCGAGATATAGCCGTGGGTGAGGTCGCAGGTCCACACGGTCGCGCGGCCATCGCCAAGGCCGAGATCGACGCCGATCTCCACCTCCCGGCCCTTCAGATGCGCGGCGACGGGTGCTTCGTCATAACCCTCGACCGCGAGGCCCTCGCGCGCCACCTGCGTCGCGCCGAAGCGGATAGCGAGCCGGTCGCGCTCGGCCGGCTCGCCCGCCTTGCCGACCGCCATCACCACACGGCCCCAATTGGCGTCCTCGCCCGCGATCGCGGTCTTCACCAGCGGGGAGTTGGCGATCGACATGGCGATGCGATGCGCGCTGGCGTCGCTCTCGGCGCCCTCGACCGTGATCTCGATCAGCTTTTGCGCGCCTTCGCCGTCACGCACGACCAGCATGGCGAGCTGGCGGCACAGGTCGACGAGCGCCGCGCGGAAGGCATCCGCGCCGTTGCTGTCGTCGTCCGCCAGCGGCGCATTGCCCGCCTTGCCGGTCGCGAAGGCCAGCACCGTGTCGCTGGTGGAAGTGTCTCCATCCACCGTGATGCAGGAGAAGGTGCGCCGGTTGGCCGTGGATAGCGCGGCTTGCAGGAAAGCAGGTTCGACCGCCGCGTCCGTGAAGATGAAGCCGAGCATCGTCGCCATGTCCGGCGCGATCATGCCGGAACCCTTGATGATGCCGACCAGGGTGACCGTCCGGCCATCGACAACCGCTGTGGCCATCGCGCCCTTGGGATAGGTGTCCGTCGTGCCGATCGCTTCGGCCGCCGCGCGCCAGTCGGTCGGTTCGGCGGTGAAGGCGGCGGCCAGCCCGGCCTCAGCCTTGTCGATCGGCAGCGGCACGCCGATCACGCCGGTGGAGGCAACGAACACGTCCGACGGCTGGCAGCCGAGATGCCCCGCCGCCTTCGCCGCGATCGCCTCCACCGCCGCGCGGCCGCGACTGCCCGTGAAGGCGTTCGAATTGCCCGCGTTCACCACCAGCGCGCGCGCATTGCCCAGGACGAGCGCCTTGCGACACCATTCCACCTCCGGCGACGGACATTTCGATTGTGTCAGCACGCCCGCCACTGCCGTGCCTTCATCGAGCGTGACGAAGGTGAGATCGCAGCGGTCCCATTGCTTGTAGCGCGCCCGCGCCACATGCGGCGTCGCGCCTGCGATCGCGGGCAGGGCGGGGAAGGGCGTGGCGAGCGGGGAGATAGACGTGGACATGGATGCGCCATAGACAGATGCCCGACGCTGCAAAAGAGGCGAGCGTGAGCGAAGGAGAAAAGGCAAAGGAGCAGGGGCCGGATCTGCGCGGCGTGCTGGTGACATGCGTGTGCATCCTGCTGGGGCTGGCCATTGCTTTCCTGCTGGCCTTGCAGATTCCCTTGTGGATCAATCAGGTGCAGGAGCGCACGGTGCCGCGCGAATCCTCCGCGGACGCCGCGCCGGAGCCGCCGCCCGCGCCGCATCGCTCCGTGCCGTCCCGTGACCCTTCCAAGGCCAATGCGCCGGTCAAGGCCGATGCAGCGGGTGCGTTCAGCGCGGACAGCTATCCGTTCGACGCGATCCGCAAGGGGGAGCAGGGGCGCACCCTCGCGTGGATCAGCGTGGACGCCAGCGGCACGCCCACCGCCTGCCGGATCGAATCGAGCAGCGGATCGGACAGCCTGGATCGGGCGACTTGCCGCATCGCGCTCCAGCGGATGCATTTCGATCCGGCGCGCGACGGGAAGGGCAATGCGATCGCTGGCGGCATCGGCCTGCCGGTGAAATGGGTGTTGCCCGAATGACGCGGGGAACCGTCGCGCGCATGAAACGGTTGGACCTTTGGCTTCACCGTCCCTATGTCTCGCAACGCATGAACGTGCTGCTGCTCCTTTCGGCCCTGCTTTCCGCGCTCACCGGCGTGGGTGCGCGCGTGGCCGGGCCGCAGCCGGTGCAGGCGGTGGCGCAGGAAAGCGCGGCGCGGATCGCGCCCGCCGCCGTTGCCGCCCGCGTCGTCATGCGCCCGGTGCAGGCATTGCCGCCGCTCGCATCCTTACTGGCCGGCCCGGCGCCGGCCGCGCGCGCCTTCGCCGCCATCCCCGCGTGGATCGATCGCCGGCGCGAATAGGCGCGCCCGCGACATTCCCCATTTCGAAACTGCCCCGCGCGGGCCACTGCATCCGGTGGCGCCGCGCCAGCTCAATATCAGGAAATCCGCCATGTTCGCCGGCATCGCCAAGTCGCTTTTCGGTTCGTCCAACGACCGTTATGTCCGCTCGCTCAACCCCATCCTCGCGAAGATCGCCTCGTTCGAGCCGACGCTCCAGGCGATGGACGACGCGACGCTCGCCAACCAGACAATGCTGTTCCGCGAGCGCCTCGCCAATGGCGAAACGCTGGACCAGTTGCTGCCCGAAGCTTTCGCCACGGTGCGTGAAGCGGCGCGGCGCGTGCTCGGCCAGCGGCATTACGACGTGCAGATGGTCGGCGGCATCGTCCTCCACCGCGGCGAGATCGCGGAGATGCGCACCGGCGAGGGCAAGACCCTGGTGGCCACGCTCGCCACCTATCTCAACGCGCTGCCGGGGAAGGGCGTCCACGTCGTCACCGTCAACGATTATCTCGCCAGCCGCGATGCGGACTGGATGGGGCGCGTCTACCGCTTCCTGGGCCTCACCACCGGCGTCATCATCCCGAACCTGTCGGATGAGGAGCGCCGCGCGGCCTATGCGGCCGACATCACCTATGGCACGAACAACGAGTTCGGCTTCGATTACCTGCGCGACAACATGAAATACGAGCGCAACCAGATGGTGCAGCGCGCCTTCAACTTCGCGATCGTGGACGAGGTGGATTCGATCCTGATCGACGAGGCGCGCACCCCGCTCATCATCTCCGGCCCGACCGACGACAAGTCGGAGCTTTACATCGCTGTCGATGCGATCGTTAAGCAGCTTTCGGCCGAAGATTACGACATGGACGAGAAGCAGCGCTCGATCGTCCTTACCGAGGACGGCACCGAGAAGGCCGAGCGCCTGCTGGAATCCGCCGGCCTGCTCAAGGGCAGCAACCTCTACGATTTCGAGAACACGCAGGTGGTCCACCACCTGAACCAGTCGCTGCGCGCGAACGTGATGTTCAAGCGCGACACGGATTATATCGTCAAGGACGGCAAGGTCATCATCATCGACGAGTTCACCGGCCGCATGATGGACGGCAGGCGCTGGTCGGACGGGCTGCATCAGGCGGTCGAGGCGAAGGAAGGCGTCACGATCGAGCCGGAAAACCAGACGATGGCCTCGATCACCTTCCAGAATTATTTCCGCATGTATCCCAAGATCGGGGGCATGACCGGCACCGCCGCAACCGAGGCGGCCGAATTCTACGACATCTACAAGATCAACGTCGTCACCATCCCGACCAACCTGCCGGTGCAGCGCGTCGACGAGGAGGACGAATTCTACAAGAACACGCACGACAAGTTCCGCGCGATCGCCCGCAAGATCCGCGAGCATGCGCAGAAGGGCCAGCCGGTGCTGGTCGGCACCGTCTCGATCGAGAAGTCCGAGCTGCTGAGCGAGTTCCTCAATCAGGAGGGCGTGGATCATTCGGTGCTGAACGCGCGCTATCACGAGCAGGAAGCGCATATCGTGGCGCAGGCCGGGCGGCTCGGCGCGGTGACGATCGCCACCAACATGGCCGGGCGCGGCACCGACATCCAGCTCGGCGGCAACCTTGAGTTCCGCATGGAGGACGAGCTTTCCGGCATGCCGGAGGGGCCGGAGCGCGATGCGGCTATCGAAGCCATCAAGGCCGAGATCGCGGCCGAGAAGCAGAAGGTGCTGGAGGCGGGCGGGCTGTTCGTGCTCGGCACCGAGCGGCACGAGAGCCGCCGCATCGACAACCAGCTTCGCGGCCGCTCGGGCCGTCAGGGCGATCCGGGCCTCAGCCGTTTCTACCTCAGCCTCGACGACGACCTGCTGCGTATCTTCGGGCCGGACACCCTGTTCGCACGGATGATGCGCAACAATATCGAGGATGGCGAGGCGATCGGCAGCAAGTGGCTCAGCAAGGCGATCGAGACCGCGCAGAAGAAGGTCGAGGCCCGCAACTACGATATCCGCAAGCAGGTCGTCGAATATGACGACGTGATGAACGATCAGCGCAAGGTGATCTACGAGCAGCGCGCCGATATCATGGACGCAGAGACGGTCGGCGACGTGGTTGCAGACATGCGCGCGGAGACGGTCAATACGATCGTCGGGGAATCCTGCCCGCCCAATTCCTATCCCGAGCAATGGGATGTGGCGGGCATGAAGGAGCGCGTCGCCGAACTGCTCAATCTGGAGCCGCCGATCGACGACTGGCTCACAGAGGAAGCGATCGATCCCGAACTGGTGACGGAGCGTATCCAGGCCGAAACCGATGCGATGGTCGCCGCCAAGGCCGCCGATCTGGAGCCGGAAACCTGGACGCAGATCGAGAAGTCGATCCTGCTCCAGAATCTCGATCATCACTGGAAGGAGCATCTGGCGACGCTGGATGCGCTGCGACAGGTGGTCCATCTGCGAGCCTATGCGCAGAAGACGCCGATCAACGAATATAAGCAGGAGGCGTTCGCGCTGTTCCAGCGGATGCTCGACAATATCCGCGAGGATGTGACGCGCACGATCGCACATGCGCAATTCCGCATGCAGCTACCGCCCGATCTGCCGGAATTGCCGGATTTCATCACCACGCATTTCGATCCGTTCACCGGCACCGACGACACGGCCGATATCGATGGCGGCACGCTGGGGCTGGTTTCCACCCAGCTTCCTCCGCTCCAGATTCCGCAGCCGACGGCGGCCGATATCGGCGAAGACCCCGCGAGTTGGGAGGGCGTCGTCAGTCGCAATGCGCCGTGCCCGTGCGGATCGGGGCGCAAATACAAGCATTGCCACGGTGCGGTGTAAGGCTTCCTGAAATCCCTTTGCCGGGGCGGGCGATATCTCGCCAACCGGCGTTCACAAAAAAGGCGGCCGGATCGCGATGATCCAGCCGCCATTTTTTAAACCCGTTACTCGATCAGGATTTCGGCTTCACCACCGTCGGCCCGATCTTGGCAACCACGTCCTGCGCGTTGAAGGCCCGGACCTCTTCCTTCCCCGGCTGGCCCTTGCGCATCACGATTTCGGCCGAAGCCTCGTAGCGATCCACCGTGCGGATATCCATCGTGTCGCCCCAGAACGGGTCGCCCCACCACGGATCCCATGCACGCCAGCCGAAACCGCGACCGTAGTAACGCCAAGACGGCCCCCACCAGCCGCCCATGCCGAAGCCCGGGCCGGGGGTGGAATAGGTCTGCGCCTGCCGATCGGTCGATCGATCGACCATCACGAAATAATCATAACCGTTCTGCAGCGTCAGCTCCGCCGCGCGATAGAGCAGATAGCGCTCCACCGTGTCGCGATCGGTGACGGTGTTGCCGGCGAAGGTCACGAGCCAGCGGTTCGTCTCGATCTGCCGCTCGCTATAGCCGGTGCGGTAGAAACCTTTTCCCGTCGCCGGGCGATAGGTGGTTTCGGTCGCGCAACCGCTGACCAGCAGCGCCCCGGATGCGATCGCGGCGAACAGCAACCCCCGACGCTTTGATTTTCCTGTCATCATATTCTCCGTGCCCGTCGCACCCACGTTCGCCCTTATAGGGCATGAGGACGAAACGTGCGATGAACGCGGCGGGTTTCATCGCGCGAAATGCGTGCGAAAGCGAAACATTTTCTGCCGCTGGCCGAAAAAAAAGGGGCGCCGCAACCGCGACGCCCCCGAAATTCGGCACGTTTCAGTTCGATCAGAACTTCATGCGCGCACCGATGGTGAACGAACGCCCGATCGGATCGTAGATCGTCGGGAAGGTGTTGCCCCCGTTGTAGGTCGTCCCGCCAACGCCGTTGCCGACCAGCGGCGGCTGCTTGTCGAACAGGTTGTTGACCGTCAGCGACAGCTCCAGATGCTCGGTTGCGTTCACACGTGCGGCCAGATCGAAGTAATTATAGGCCGGAATGTGACGGAACGCCGGGAGAACGCTGTCCGTCGCCGGGCCATTGGGCGCCGGCTCGATCGAAACCGCACCAACATGGGTCCACATCAGCGACAGGTCGAAGTTGTCAGTGCCGTAACCAAGGCGGCTGGTCCACCGCCACTGCGAACGCGGGTTGGTGCAGCCGCTGGCGCTGTAATAGCCCGTGCAGTCGCGGTTGACCGAGTTCGGGTTCGCCTGGAAGCGATAGTAGTTCTGCAACGTGGCGTTGAACGCGAACGAGATCTGACCAGGTGCATTAATGCCGAGGTTATCGACACGGATGCGCTGGTTCAGGCCGAAGTCCCAACCTGCCGTCTCGATCACGCCGAGGTTCGAATAAGTCAGGATGACACCCGGCGTTTCGCCCGCACCGTTAAGGCTGCCCGTCAGCGGGTTACGCTTAATGAGCTGGCAGAACGCATTGTAGGTGAAGGACGGATTCAAAGCGGCGGAATAGCAGCCGTTCAGAATGTCCGCCTGCGCCGGCTGGGTGATCGCATCGCGGATCTTGATGTGGAAATAATCCGCAGTGAGCGAGAAGCCCGGAAGGAAGGACGGCGTCAGCGCCACGCCCAACGTGTAGGTGCGTGCACGTTCCACGTTGAGATCACGGTTGCCCGAAGTCGTGGTGTTGATCTGGCCGGAAGTGGGAGCCGGGATGGAGCCGACATTGCTACCGCCGCCGGTCTGGGCGCACAGGTTGGCGAGTCCACCCGTTACCGCGCCCTGGCACGGATCCTTCGTCAGGTTGCCGAGGCTCTGCACTGGCGACTGATACAGTTCAGAGATGTTCGGCGAACGAACCGCGACTTGATAGGTGCCGCGGAACTTGTAACCCTGATAGGGTTCCCAGGTGCCGCCCGCCTTCCAGGTCGTGCTGCCGTGAGTTGTCGTGTAATCCGAATAGCGGATGCCCGCTTCCGCCGACAGGCGATAGAAGAACGGCTTATCCTCGACGAGCGGAATCTTGATTTCGCCGAATATTTCCTTGACGCTATATTCACCGAAGTCCGGCGGCGTGCGCGCGCCCGTGCCGAGCACTTCGCCCTGCACCTGCGCCGGGCCGTCCGGGTTGCTGCGCGCGGAGAGCCTGCGATATTCGGCGCCGACCGCGAAGGCGACCTTGTGATCGGCCAGCGGCACGGTGAACAGATCGCCTGTGATGCTGCCGGTGACGACCGTCTGCTGAATCTTGCGGTTCACGATCGAGCTAAGGTCGATGAAATTGACCTGGTCTTGCGTGATGCTGCCATTCGGGCCGAACAGATTCAGCGGAACGCAGCCGTTGCTCGCGTCGGCGCAGACATACTGGCCGCTACCGTTCCTATATGCGCGCAGCGCCTGCTGCACCTTGCTGAACGAACCCCAATGCTCACGGGTCGCGGTCTGGGCAGTTTCACCATATTGCGCCGAAACGTCATATTTCAGCGAATCGGTGATCGAGCCGCGGAAACCACCCACGACCTGGAACATCCGGAATTCGATCGGGTTGCCGCGCGGCCCCATCTCCGTGAAGCGACGCTGCGCGATCACGGGGATTTCCGTGTAACCAGCCGTGCCCGGACCGCCCACAACCTGCGATGCGGTGGTGCAGGCTGCGGCACCGATGCCGGCTGCGGTGCAGAGCTGCGAACGGACGCCATCCGGCAGATACGGATTGTTCAGCGGCAGATAATAAGTATTGCTGAACGTACCGGACGGCGCGAGCTGCAAGCGCACGGTGCTGCGCGTGAACATTCCGGTCGAATAGAATTCGACACCATCGGTGATCTCATAGTGACCGGACGCATAGATGTTCACGCGATCCATCGGCGTCTGGAAATAGGTGCCGAGGTTCGAGTTATAGGTGTCCGAAGCAACCGCTGACTGGAGATAGCCGGTGGTCGGGTTGACGACGGCGCCCCAGGCACTGTCAGCCAGACCGATCGCCTTGTTGCCGCCCTTCACGCTGAAGATCGTCACCTGTGCGGCAGCTGCGCCGGAGAAGCCGCCATCAGCCGACGAGATCGGATATTCGCCGATCTTGCGCGCGGTGGTGAGCAGCGGATCGGACTTGGTGTAGCCCACGCTGAGCACAACGTTGCCGCGTCCGTCGTCGAACGAGGCGCCGACCGTCACATCTGCGTTGAGACGGGCGGAATCGCCGCGCTCGGAGATGCGATAGTTGACGCCGGCGTTGATGCCTTTGAAATCACGCTTGGTAATGAAGTTGACGACGCCCGCAACCGCGTCCGCGCCATAGGTGGAGGAGGCGCCGCCCGTCAGGGTGTCGACGCGCTCGACCAGCGCGAGCGGGATGTTGTTGGTGTCGGTCAGGCCGTCGAGGCCGAAAGGCACGACGCGACGGCCGTCGAGCAGCACGAGCGTGCGGTTCGCACCGATGCC
This sequence comes from Sphingomonas bacterium, assembly GCA_047602705.1. Lineage (GTDB taxonomy): Bacteria > Pseudomonadota > Alphaproteobacteria > Sphingomonadales > Sphingomonadaceae > Sphingomonas. The sequence continues at coordinate 12,723 of JASGGR010000055.1, forward strand.
GCGCAGGTCGAGCGTGGCTGCGCCGCTGGAACCGTTGTTCACGCCCGGACCGATGTTCGGGCGCAGGCCCGGCATGTCGCGCAGCAGTTCCTCGGCCGTGCTCGGCTGACGGAGCTGGATGTCCTTCGCGGTGATGACGTTGACCGGACTGGCGTTTTCCAGATCCGGGCGCGCGATGCGCGAGCCGGTGACGACCACTTCCGCAGGTTCCGTCGCCCCTTCCTGGGCGAGTGCGGGCGTGGCCGAGACAGCGATGCCCAGCGCAAGAACGCCGAGCGCGCTCGTACGCATGATATCATGACGTAAATTCATCTAATCCCCCTCTAGGCAACGAATCCGCTTTCCCGGCCGATTCGAGCGCCGCTTTTTTTGCCAAAGGGGGAGCGCGCTACAATGAAAAATTACGGATCGGTTATATTCTCGCGACTATGTGTCGCATATGTTACAATATGGCAATATGACTGACCAAAACACGGCTAGCGCGTGGAGCGGCCCGTTTCGGGGACATAGGCGTCGATCAGCGCGCCGACATAATCGGGATTGCGCGCCGTCAGCTCGGGCGAGGGGCGGCCCGGCGCGTAGATGAAGCCGTGAACCGCATAGGTCGTGCCGCCCAGCCCCTGCGCGTCGCGATACCAGACCTTTACCTCGCTCCAGTCGTTGTGCGGCGAGACGTCGTAGAGCGTCACGTCCTGTTCGGCATGGCCGCGTGCGCCATCCACGCGCGACCAATTGGCGTGGGTAAGCATCAGCACGCGCTTCTCTACGATCCGGCTGACGACGGCGACATGGCCGAGCGGCAGGCGGGGTTGCTTCGCGAAAGCGATCACCGAGCCCACCTTCGGCCGGTGGCCGCGATCGTATTTGCCGTCGGCCTGATCCCACCATGTCCAGGCATCGCCGAAGATGCGGATGCCCGAAGCCTCGCGCGCGAACGGCACGCATTGCCCGACATAGTCGAGCAGGGCCGCCCCGGCGGGAGCGACGCCCGCCAGTGCCGAAAGGGCCGCGAGACCGATGGTGAAACGCCTGAACACGATCCTGTCCCTCCGCTCGCACAGGTGAGGGAATAGTTGCGGGAATTGGTTAATAAAGGGCTAACGGAATTTCATTCCGTCGCCACGCCGGGGCAGTCCGTCGCATGGCTGCGCTCAGGGGCGGTTGGCCTGCCGCTTCGCCATGAATGCCAGCCGCTCGAACAGCATCACGTCCTGCTCGTTCTTCAGGAGCGCGCCGTGGAGCGGCGGGATCGCCTTGGTCGGGTCGCGATTTTGCAGCACTTCCAGCGGCATATCCTCATGCAGCAGCAGCTTGAGCCAGTCGAGCAGCTCGCTGGTGGAGGGCTTCTTCTTCAGCCCCGGCACCTCGCGCACCTCATAAAAGATATCCATCGCCTTGCTGACCAGCATCTTCTGGATGCCGGGGAAATGGACGTCCACGATGGCCTGCATCGTCTCGCGATCGGGGAATTTGATATAATGGAAGAAGCAACGGCGCAGGAAGGCGTCCGGCAGTTCCTTCTCGTTGTTCGAGGTGATGACGACGATCGGGCGCTCTGTCGCACGGACGGTTTCGCGCGTCTCGTAGACGTGGAATTCCATCCGGTCGAGTTCCTGCAACAGGTCGTTGGGGAATTCGATATCGGCCTTGTCGATCTCGTCGATCAGCAGCACGGGAAGCTCAGGCGCGGTGAACGCCTCCCATAGCTTGCCCTTGCGGATATAGTTCGAGATGTCGTGGACGCGCTCGTCGCCGAGCTGGCCGTCGCGCAGGCGGGCGACCGCGTCATATTCGTAGAGGCCCTGCTGCGCCTTTGTGGTGGACTTGACGTTCCACTCGATCAGCGGCGCGCCGGTCGCCTTGGCGATCTCATAGGCCAGCACGGTCTTGCCGGTGCCCGGCTCGCCCTTCACCAGCAGCGGACGGCGGAGCATGACGGCGGCATTGACCGCGACTTTCAGATCCTCGGTCGCGACATAGCTTTGCGTGCCCTCGAAGCGCTTCATGCCCTCATCCCGTTCGTTTCAAAAATCCGGTATGGCGATAGCTGCTATCCGCGCTGGCTGGCAAGCACCTGATACGCCATCACCGCGGTCGCCACCGCCGCGTTCAGGCTGTCGGCCTTGCCGAGCATCGGCAGCTTCACGAGAAGGTCGCACGCGGCCTCATATTCCTCCGGCAGCCCCTGCGCCTCGTTGCCCGTGAGCAGGAAGGTGGGGGCAGGGTATGTCGGCGTGCGGTAATCGTGATCGGTCTGGAGGCTCAAGCCCACCAGTGTTCCCGGCCCGGCATGCAGCCATGTGAGGAAGGCCTCCCAGTCGCAACGCACCACCGGCACGGTGAACAGCGCCCCCATGCTGGCGCGCACCGCCTCGACCGAGAAAGGGTCGACGCAATCACCGACCAGGATCAGCCCGCCCGCGCCGACGGCATCGCCGGTGCGCAGGATCGTGCCGAGATTGCCCGGATCGCGCAGCCGCTCGGCCACCAGCCAGATTCCGGCGCTTGTCCGGTCGAGCGCTTCCAGCGGCACGGCGAATTCGTCGAACACGCCGACGACGGCTTGCGGATTATCCTTGCCGGAGAGCTTCGACAGGATATCCGGCGTGGTCTCGATCGCCCCGCCGTCCGCGCCTTCCACAGCCGCGATCAGGCGCTCGACCAGCGGATGCCGCGCGCTGGCGGCGGCGAAGAACAGCAGGCGGGGGATGCGCCCCGTCTCATGCGCTTCGGTCAGGATGCGCAGGCCCTCCGCAAGGAACTGGCGCGACTCGCGGCGGTGGCGCTTGTCGCGCAGATCGCGGACATGCTTCACCAGCGGATTGGAATAAGCGGTAATCTGGCGCGGCATCACTCTTCGCCGAACTTCGCCTCGACCAGCTCGCACATGACGGCAACCACCTGCTCGGCGGCGTCGCCGACCGCGCTGATGACGATCGTGTCGCCCATCGCCGCGCCCAGCATCATCAGCCCCATGATCGAGGTGCCGGTGACGCTCGATCCGCCCTTGGCCACCTGCACGGGCAGCGGCTGGGCGGAGGCGAGGGTGACGAACTTGGCGCTGGCGCGCGCGTGGAGGCCCCGCCGGTTGGCGATCAGCACCTCGCGCGAGACGGTCATGCAGCGGCCTCGCCGAGCACTTCGGAGGCGACGGAGATATATTTCCGCCCGGCCTCCCGCGCGGCGGCGACGGCGGCGACCACCGTCATCGCCTTGCGCGCCGATTCGAGGCGGATCAGCATCGGCAGGTTGATGCCCGCGATCACCTCCACGCGCCCGCGCTCCATCAGCGAGATGGCGAGGTTGGAGGGCGTGCCGCCGAACAGGTCGGTCAGCACGATCACGCCGCGCCCGGCATCCACCGTCTGGATGGCGGCGCGGATGTCGGCGCGGCGCGCCTCCATATCGTCATCCGGGCCGATCGCGACGGTCGCGACCTGCTTCTGCGGGCCGACCACATGCTCCATCGCGGTGACGAATTCGTCGGCGAGGCGCCCATGCGTTACCAGCACCAGGCCGATCAATTGCTTGTTCAGGTCGTTCATTACCCTGTCGGCTGTCCCTCAAGCGCGTCCTGCGGGGTCTTCGCAAGGTCTCGATGGGCGACCGTGGGCGAAAATCCCGCATTACGCAACCGTTGCGCCACCCGCTCCGCCACATGGACCGAACGGTGTCTCCCTCCGGTGCAGCCAAAAGCGATGGTGACGTAGGATTTTCCCTCCGCGATGTAGCGCGGGATAAGCAGCAGCAGCAGCTCCTCGATCCGCTCCATCGCATCGGCATAGGCCGGATCGGCCGCGATATAGGCGGCGACATCGGCGTCGCGGCCGGTGCCGGGCTTCAGCGCCGGATCCCAATGCGGGTTCCGCAGGAAGCGCATGTCGAACACGAGGTCCGCATCCCCCGGCAGCCCGCGCGCGAAGCCGAAGGACATGACGGACACGACCGTCTCGCTGATGCCGGATCGGGCGTAGGCGGCGCGCACCTGCTGCGCCAGCGCGTTGGTGTTGAAGCGGCTGGTGTCGATCAGCCGGTCCGCGGCGCGGCGCAGGGGAGCGAGCAACTGGCGCTCCCGCTCGATCCCGTCGCGGGCGGGGCGATCCTGCGCCAGCGGGTGGCGGTGGCGCGTTTCGTCATAACGGCGCGCCAGCTCGTCCGAATCGCAATCCAGGAACAGCACGTCGATTTCATGCCCGCCCCGCGCGCGCAGCCGATCGACCTGCGCCACCACCTGCGCGGCGTCGAAATCGCGCGTCCGCGCCCCGATGCCGAGCGCCAGCGGCCGGGCCATATCCTCTGTTCCCTCCGGCGGGAGGGCGTTGAGCAGGCGATCGAGCAGCGAGAGCGGCAGATTGTCGACCACCTCCCAGCCCAGATCCTCCAGCGTTTTCAGCACGGTGGATTTTCCCGCGCCAGACATGCCGGTTACGAGCAGGATTTCTGGAGGCGTGTTCACTTGGATGGCATCCGGCGCATGGCGAGTTCGATCCTGATCGGGGCCGAAGCCTCGAACGGATTGAGCGCGATAGACGGAATGGCGCGTTCGGCAAGGGAATAAGTCTCCGCGTCCGGCATCCGCTCCATCGGCGCACCCAGCCGGACGACCAGCGCCACCGGCGCCTCGGGGAGATAAGGCATGTCGAGGATGCCGAGGCCACGCACCTCGATCTTCCCAGCGATCGTCGCGGGCGGACGGGCGATCAGCATGTCCCCCGTGGCGAAGAGATCGGTATAATCGTCCGACACCAGCATCGCCCCGCGATCGATCAGCCGCAGGGCGAGATCGGATTTGCCGGCGCCGGAAGGGCCGATCATCAGCACGGCGCGCGCCTCGATCGCGACGGTGGAGGCGTGGACGGTTTCCTTCACTCTCAGCCGCCGTCCGCCAGCGGCAGGCGCACGACGAAGCGCGCGCCGCCCAGCCGATCCTCGCGGCTCTGCACCTCGATCGTGCCCTGATGCGCTTCCACGATGGTCCGCGCGATAGCGAGGCCGAGGCCGGAATGCTGGCCGAACGCCTCGCCCTGCGGACGGATCGAATGGAAGCGGCGGAAGATCGCCTCGCGCGCTTCCTCCGGCACGCCGGGACCTTCATCCTCCACGCGCACTTCGAGCGCGCCGTCCACCCGGCGCGCGGCGATCGCGATCGTCCCGCCGTCGGGGGAGAAGGACAAGGCATTGTCGATCAGATTCTCGAACACCCGCTCCAGCCGCGCGCCTTCCCCCGTCACGATCAGCGGCGCATTGCCGGGGCGATCGAAGCGGATGCGCACGCCGCGCTCGATTCCGCGTTCGATTCGATGGCCGACCATGCCGTCGATCATCGCGCCGATATCCACCGGCTCGAATTTCGCGCGGCTCAACTGAGCGTCGAGGCGGGAGGCTTCCGAAATATCGCTGATGAGGCGGTCGAGCCGGTGCACGTCCTCCGCGACGATCGCCAGCAGCCGCGCCTGCAACTCGGGGTCTTTCACATGCCCAAGCCCGTCCACGGCGGAGCGGAGCGAGGCGAGGGGGTTCTTCATCTCGTGCGTCACATCGGCGGCGAAGGCTTCCGTCGCGTCGATCCGCGCGCGGAGCGCGAGGCTCATGTCGGAAAGCGCGCGGGCGAGCATCCCGATC
>JASGGR010000056.1:0-18263 GCA_047602705.1 Sphingomonas bacterium
GAGCGACCACGAGGATCGACGCGCCCGCATCCAGCGCCGCGCGCGGGGTGACGACGCGCTTCTGGTCCGCCGCTGCGCCGTTCGCGGGCCGCACGCCGGGGACGACGAAGAAGCCCTTCGGCCACATCCTGTGCGCCGCCTTCACCTCCTCGCCGGAGCAGACGATGCCGTCCACGCCGGCCTTCATGGCAAGCTCGGTCAGGCGCAGCACCTGATCGTGCGGGGAGCCGCCGATCCCGGTCGCGCTCAGGTCGTTCTGGTCGAGGCTGGTGAGCATCGTCACCGCCACCACCTTCGTGCCGGTCGGCGCGGCCGCCTTCGCGTCCTCCAGCATCGCCTGCCCGCCCGAGGCATGGACGGTCAGGATCGCCGGCTCCAGCCCGCGCAGCGCCTGTATCGCCTTGGCCACCGTGTTGGGGATGTCGTGCAGCTTGAGGTCGAGGAAGATCGGCAGGCCCAGGTCCGCCATCTCGCGCACGCCGCTGCGTCCGTTGGCGGCGAAGAACTCCAGCCCCAGCTTCACGCCGCCGACATGATGGCGCACGCGCTCCGCGATCGCCTTGGCACGCGCGATATCGGGGGTGTCGAGGGCGACGAACAGGCGGTTGCTCACGATGCTGCTACTCCGGGCGAAGCGGGTTCGGGATCGGCGGTCGCGGGGGCCATGGCGCGCACGTCGGCCAGCGCGCGCTCGGCGGCGGTGAGGCGCTGCTTCAGCCGCCAGCGCATCGCGCGCTGATAGATCAGCGTCGGCACGAATCCGATCAGGAACGTCACCAGCAGCATGAAGGGCAGGTTCACCTCCGCCACCAGATTGCCGAAGAGCTGGATCGTCACCCATTTCCAGTTGCCGAAGGTGAACACCGCCGCGATGAAGGCGATCAGGCACCAGAACAGGATTTTCAGAAACTGCATCGGCCATCTCCCGCGTTGCGGACGGCCTACCGCCGGACGTGCGCTTTTTCCAGCCTATCCGATCTCACGCCGTAATCCGGCGATCAGCGCGGTCGCCGTGTGGAGGCGCGGAGCCTCCTCGTCGAGGATCGCGTGGAAGGCGGCGCGCTTGATCTCCGCCACGCGGCCCGGCCGCAGCCGCGCCTCGCCGGGCAGCGTGGAAACCGCGATGTCGATCATCCGCTCCGCGCCGTGCAGGCGGCCCCACAGATAATCGTTCTCGCGATAGGCGCGGCTGAAGAACGCGCCGAAGCTGTTGAATTGTATGCCCTTCAGTGTCGCCTCCGCCCCGCCGCCACGGATCGAGGCGGCGTCGTCCGGCGAGATGCGATCGACGAGGATGGGATCGTATTCGTCGATCCCCTCGCCCTGGAGCAGCGGCAAGGTGGCGATATCGAAATAAGGGAAGCCGAGATAGCGCAGCAGCAGCACACGCCGGATGTCGCGCGGGCAGGTGGAGAGCACCGCCGCCAGCCGCTGGTCCGTCTCCGCATCCAGCCGGGGCAGGTCCATCGACTCCGCCAGCCGGTCGAGCACCGGCCCGGCGTCCCCGATCATCTCGCGCACCTCGCCGCGCAAGGCGCCGTGCGAGCGCGGGTTCTGCGCGTCGAGATATCCGGCCAGCGATTCGTAGATCGCGTCGCGCACGGGGCGGAGCGCATCGTCGTCGAACCCGGCCTCCAGCCCCGTCAGCCGCCGCGCCATCAGCCGCAGCCGCCGGACGCGGAAGCCGAGGTCGAAAGTGCGCAGGAAGGCGATCGTCGCCGCGCTGTTCGCACCGTCCGGCGCGGCGGCGTCATGGCCGCGCGCGGCCAGCGCCGCCTCCAGCAACTGGCGGATGCGCTGGCGCTGCTGCGGCCCCGGCTCGCCCGCGATGCCGTGGATCAGCGCGGCCAGCGTCTCGATCACGCCGGCCAGCTTCAGATGGGCGTAAGCGACATAGCCATAGCCCGATTGCTCCACCGCCGCAGATTGCGCGCGCCGGCGCCATGCGGACATGCGGGCGGGCGTGGGACGATCGAGGAACAGCGTGCGGCCGAACAGCGACTCCACTTTCGCCTCCACCTCGGGGCGGATCGAATCGAGGATCGCGCGCATCCGTTCGATCCGGCGGGAGCGGTCGGCGATCGCCTCCAGATTGTCGCGGATCGGCTGCTGGCGCGGAAGTTCGCTGATCGCGCCCAGGATCGTCTGGAAGAAGCCCGGCACGCCGTCGCTCTCCCCGCCGGAAAGGCGGAACTTCGTGCCGGGGGAGGGGTCGATATAGACGAAGCGCCGGTCCACCTGCCGCCGGGCGGGCCGCTGCTTCAGCGCATCCAGCGCCGGGCGGAAAGGGGCGTTGGCCAGCACCGAGCCGTCGATCAGCACCGCTTTCTCCGCCTTGTGCACCGCCGACTGGCGCGGCAGCATGCGGCAGAGGAAGGCTTCGCGCGAAGGCCAGCGGATGCCGCGCTCGTCCAGCACGTCGTCCATTTCGGTCACCGTGAACGGCGGGAAGGCGCCGGGGAAACTGGAGGTCGCGCGCGCGGCGAAGGCAAGCTCCGGCGCGGGCGCGAGCGTGTCCAGCGCCTCGCCATGATCGCTGAACTGGAAGACGAGGCGATGTTCCGTCTCCACCACCTCCGGCGGGGAGTGCAGGCGCAACCGTTCCGGGTGGCCGGTGAAATCGGTGACGGTGACGAACAGGTCCAGCGGCTGCCCCGGCGGCAGCAGGCGCGGGCCGCGCGGCGCGGCCGCCATCGCGTCGAACGCGTCGAGCAGCATCCCGGTGAAGCCCGGCCCGCTGAACGGCGGCTCGAACCAGCGCGAGCGGACGAAATGGGAAAGCTTGCCGCGCACCTCTTCGCGCGTGTTCTCGTCGATCGATTCCAGCTTGTCGGCGCTGCGCCCGGCGGCCATCCATGCCAGCGGCAGCGCCCATGCCTTGGAGAAGCGCGAGGCGGGCGCGGCTGCGGCGTCGATCAGCGCCTCCACATCGCCGCGCTCCAGCCACATGTCGGTCAGCGGATCGAGCGACTGGCCGGAAGCTATCGCCTGCGCGAGGAAGATGCCGTTGATCCCCCCGGCGCTGGCGCCCGCCAGGATATCGGGCAGGACGCGCAGGCGGATCGAGGCTTCCTCCGCCATTTCGTCCAGCAATCCGGCATAGACGCCAGCCGTTCCCGTCAGCGTCTCCCTGTCGTGGCTGGCGCGGCTGGCGCGGGCCAGATGCCACACCTCCTTGGTGATGCCGTGCATGTAGACGGCAAGGCTGATCCCGCCATAGCAGACCAGCGCCAGCCGCAATTCCTTCTCGCGCAGGTGCGTGGCCGTCATGCGCTCACCAGATCGGCCCAGATCGGCAGATGGTCGCTCGCGGTGCGGGCGACGAGGGAATGGTGGACCCCGCAATCGACCACCTTCAGGCCCGGCGACACCATGATCCGGTCCAGCCGCCCGACCGGCCGGCGTGCGTGGAAGCTGGGGCCTGTATCGGCGAAGGAGAATTCGCGATCGAAATCCTTCAGGCAGCCCGCCGCGCGGGTCCATTCGTTCAGGTCGCCCATCATCACGGTCGGATGCTGGCGCAGGCTGGAGGAGACATGCGTCAGGATCGCATGCGCCTGCCGCCGCCGCCACAGGCCGGAAAGATCGAGGTGCATCCCGACCACGCGCAGCAACTGCCCGTTGACGCGCAGATCGGCCATCACCGCCCCGCGCGGCTCCAGCGCGGGGAGGTGGATCACCTCGCAATCCACCACCTCGGCCGATTTCGGCACCAGCAGCGCGTTGCCGTGCCATCCCATGGAATTGGCGCGCGCGCCGAAGTTCACCGGCTTCCAGTCGCTGTGCTCGTCGATCAGGTGCGGCGGGATCACGGCGGCGCGCGCGCCGAAGCGCCGGTCGGCCTCCTGCAGCGCGATCACGTCGGCGTCGATCTCGCGCAGCACCTCCAATGTGCGATCGGGATTGCGGCGACGATCGGTGCCGATCCCCTTGCGCATGTTATAACTGGCGACGCGGATCATCTTGCCCTTTCATGTGGGCGTTGGGCGGAGGCCGGCAAGTGGCGCCGTCCGGCCGTTCCATGCGGGCAGATGCTGTTCTCGTTCAGGTCGTCGTCGTCCACGGGCCTTGCTCCGGTGCGGATATCCCGCTGGGCTGCCGGCCTTGCTGGAAGGGGAGCCGGCTGATGTCAACGACATAAGGCCCGGGAAGTTTCAGCCCCGGTGCCGCGCTTCCGACAGGTCCAGCTCGCGGGTCAGCTTGCGCACCGTCTCGCTGCCGATCTCGCGGTTGCGGGCCAGGGCGAGGAGCTTGTCGCGCTCCGCCTTCACGCCGACCAGCCGGAATTCGGTGACGAGCCGGTCCTGCGCGCGCGTCTGGTCGGAACGGTCGCCGGCCAGCCCCTCGATACGCTCGCGATACAGGTCCATCACCCGCGTGCCGGCGGCCGCATAGAGGTCCGGATCGTCATGGTCCTCGGCCAGCACATGCTGGCGCCGCTCGATCGCGCGGATCGCCGCCTCGGCGGTGGCGATGCGGGCGGCATCCTCCTCCGCCTGCCGCGACGGCTCCGGAGGCATGGTCAGTTCCTTGAGCAGGATCGGCAGCCCGATCGTGGCGAGGATCAGCGACACGATGATGACGCCGGCCGCCAGGAAGATCGCCAGATCGCGCGCCGGAAAGGGCGTGCCGTCGTTCAGCGTCAGCGGCAGGGTCAGCACGCCCGCCAGCGTGATCGCGCCGCGCACGCCCGCGAAGGAGGTGGTCGCCACCAGCCGCCAGTCCGGGCTGCGCACGGCCTTGCCCTCGCCCCGCCGCAGGATCGTCAGCCGCAGCGACACCCACACCCACAGGAAGCGGAGTAGCGCCAGCCCGGCCACGATCGCGACGATATAGACGCCCAGCCACCACGGCGAATGATGGCCGGTCACCGCCACCGTCTGCTTCGCGCCGTGGAGGATCGCCGGCAATTGCTCCCCCAGCAGCACGAAGATGATGCCGTTGAGCGCGAACTGGATCGTGTCCCACACCGAATTGCGGCGCATCCGGGTGACGGCCATGGCCTGGCGCGAGATTTCGGCGAAGGTCATCGTCACGCCCGCGCCGACGGCGGCGAGGATGCCGGAGGCATGGACATGCTCGGCGATCAGATAGGAGCCGAACGGGATCAGCAGGCTGACGAGGATCTGCGACCCGATATCCTCGCCCCAGCGCCGCGTGACCCATGCCTTCGCGCGCGAGACGACGAGGGTGGTGGCGACGCCGATCGCAAGGCCCGCGCCCGCCACCCACAGGAAGTTGAGCGTCGCCGCGCCGGCGGAGAAGCTGCCGGTCAGCGCGGCGGCGACGGCGAAGCGCAGGCACACCAGGCCCGACGCGTCGTTGAGCAGCGATTCGCCTTCCAGGATGTGCATCATCCGCTTCGGGATCGGCACGCGCGCGGCGATGGCGGAAACCGCGATCGGGTCGGTCGGCGACACCACGGCGGCGAGCGCGAAGGCGACGGCCAGCGGCATGGCCGGGATCATCCAGTGAATGAAGAAACCCATGCCGACGACCGTCAGCAGCACCAGCCCGAGCGCCAGCTCGACCACGGTGGAAAGATCCTTGAACAGCTCGTCCTTGGGGATGCGCCAGCCGTCTAGGAACAGGAGCGGCGGCAGGAAAAGGAGCAGGAACAGCTCCGGATCGAGTTCGACCCGATAGGAGGTGGAAAGGCCGATCACCGCCCCGAGCGCGATCTGCACCAGCGGGGCCGGCACCGATACCGGCAGCATCCGCGTGACGGCGCCGCTCACGACCACCGCGAGCAACAGGAACAAAGCGATAGATACGACTTCCAAATGGCACTCCTTGTCCGGCGTCCAGCGAACCCTTCGTAACGTCCCGGCCGGTCGTCACAAGAGGGCGGCGCCGGATCGCGGGCGGGCATGGTTCGGATCAGGCCCGCCATCCGGCCGATTATCCCGCGCCCGTCGGCATCGGCGCTACGCCGGACGGTGGCGGCATCCACCGCGGCATGACGCGCCGGTTTGGCGGTTCAGGCCTCTGCCCAGCGCCGCAGGAGGTTGTGATAGATTCCGGTCAGACGGATGACGCGAGGCTCGTCCTGCCCCATCTCCCCGGCGAGGTCCTGAATGGCGCAATCCAGCTCGTAGAGCGTGCGGCGCGCGTCGGTGTCGCGCACCATGCTCTGTATCCAGAAGAAGGACGCCAGCCGCGCGCCGCGCGTGACCGGGGTGACATGATGCAGGCTGGATGCCGGGTAGAGGATCATGTCCCCCGCCGCGAGCTTCACCCTTTGTTCGCCGAACTGCTCCTCCACCACCAGCTCGCCCCCGTCGTAGCTTTCGGGATCGCTGAGGAAGAGCGTGGCGGAAAGATCGCTGCGGATGCGGAAATCGCTTCCCCGCTGGATGCGGATGGCGTTGTCGACATGGGTGTCGAACCGGCCGCCGCCCTCGTAGCGGTTGAAAAGCGGCGGGAACACCTTGAGCGGCAGGGCCGCCGCGATGAAAAGGGGCGAACGGCCAAGCGCGTCGAGCACCAGATTGCCCAATTCGCGCGCGGCCTCCGAGCCTTCCGGAAGCTGGAGGTTGCGCTTGGCGAGCGCCGATTGCGCGCCGGAGGTTTCGTTGCCGTCATGCCAGTCGGCCTGCGCCATGACATGCCGGCAATGCGCGACGGCTGCCATGTCGAGCACGGCCGGGATGCGGATCATCATGGCCGGATCAAAGCATCGGAAGCCGGAGAGCGCCAGCGGGCCTGCATATCCTGTTCCCCTTGAAGATCGCGCGCGGCATCGCGAAGCCGCTGATCGGGCTGGCGCTTCAGCCAGTCGCGGACCTGGGCCATGAAGCGCCCAGTGGCGGTTTCCGGCAAACGCCGGAGCCAGGGAAGCGCATCCTCGATCCTGCCGTCCTCGATCAGCAGCCGCGCATGGTTGAACTGACCGCGAAAATCCCCGCCTTCGGCGGCCCGCGCGTAATGCCGGGCGGCTTCCGCCCGGTCCGGCTGCACGGCCCAGCCGTCCTCGTAGAAGCTGCCGATCATGTTGATCGACTTGACGTGGCCCGATGCCGCCGCCTTGCGGAACCATTCCAGCGCCTGCGGCAGATCCCGCTCCACGCCTTCGCCGAGCGAGAGCAGGGTGGCGAGATTGTACATGCCCCAGTCGAGGCCGCGATCCGCCGCCGCGCGATACCATTCGGCGGCCCGCGTCTTGTCGGCCTGCGTGCCCCAGCCATGTTCGAGGCAGCGGCCGACCATGTTCATGCCCATCGGATGCCCGGCCCTGGCCGCGACGCCGAACCAGCGCAGGGCATCGGCCGGAGAAGGCGCGAGGCCATGGCCGTCAAGCAGCATCTGGCCGAGCCGCAGTTGCGCCTCCACGGCGCCCCCTTCGGCGGCGGCGCGCAGGACGGCGGCGACCTTTTCCGGCGGACCCGACAGGGCAGCCTTCAATGCCTCGCCATCCAGCTCGTTCAGCGCCCGGAGGTCAGTCATCTTCCTTCCCATCCGAAACGGAGAGGCGCGACCGGCCGGCCGCGCCTCCCTGATGGCGTTCAGTAACGGACGAGGATCGAGCCGATCACCGTCCGGCCTGCGGCCTGGCTGGCATAATGCGCCGCATAGGCCTTGTCATAATAGCGCTTGTTGCCGACGTTCAGCGCATTGATCTGGAGCTTTATCATATCGGTGAGCTGATACGATGCGTTCAGGTCGAAACGCCAGTAGCTCGGGACGTAGACGGCGCGTTCCTTGGTGACGACCACCGCGCCGTTCTGCACCGCGACCGTGTTGCTGAAGCCGCCATAGACCTTCGACATGTAGATCGCGCCGCCGCCGATCGTCAGCGCGGGCGTGATCTTGTAGTTGGTATAGGTGGTGAAGCTGTGCTCCGGCGTGTTCGGGAACGGCCGCCCGACCGATGCCGGGGCATAATAATATGTCACGCCGCCGCTGGTGATCGCGGACACGCCGGCGTCCGTCACCTTGGAATCCATGTAGGTATAGCCGCCATAGATGTTCCATTCCGGCGTGATGTTGCCGTTATAGCTCAGCTCGACGCCCCGGATGCGGCGCGTGCCGACATAGGAAGTCGTGCCGTCCGGGTTGGTGGTGCGGGCGTTGGTGGTCTTCGTCTGGAAACCCGCCAGCGCCAGCGAGAGGTTGTTGTCGAACAGGTTCCACTTGGTGCCGACCTCGTAGGATGTCGTCCGCTGCGTCTTGAGCGCGTTGACGTCGACGGTCGTCTGGCCGCGTCCCGGCGTGAGGCCGTTGTCCTCCGAACCCTGCGCGAGGAACGAGCCGGGCGGGACGGCCGAGGTGGCGGTGGAGAAGTAGATGCTGCCGTTCTCGCTCGGCTTCACGACCACGCCCGCCTGATAGGTCCACAGGTCTTCCGTCTTGTGCGCCCATGTGCGGTTGGTGGTGGCGTTCGCCGCCAGCCCGGCGCTCACGCCCGTCTCATAATGGTCGTAGCGGCCGCCGAGGTTGAGCAGCAGCCAGTCGCGCACCGTGATCGTGTCGTAGAGCGCGGCGGACCAGGTGGTCGAGTGCGACAGGGTCTGCGTCCTGGGCAGGTTCTTCGTGATGGCGGCCGGCGTGTTCGACGTGTCGCTGGCGTAATTGACCCACGGATCGTTGGGGTTGGGCGCCTGGACCGAGGTGCAATAATAGCGCGCCACCGTCGTGGCGTTGCAGCGCGGCGAGATGCTGGAGCCGGTCGAAAGGAGATAGGAGCCGTTGGCCGCCTGCTGCCAGCTATATTCCGCGCTGGCGGCGATGCTGTGCTTGATGCTGCCGGTGTCGAACTTGCCGCTCAGGTCGGTCTGGTTCACCATCCCTTCCTGATAGCCATAGCGCGTGTTCGCGCGCCGCCACACCTGTCCGGTGTTGGCGACATTGCCCTGCTGGTCGTCCGGCTGGGTGTAGATATATTCCTGCGTGCTGTGCGAGTAGCGCGAGGTGTTGCGGATGACGAAGCCGTTGCCGAACTCATGCTCGAAACGGATCGTCGCCTCGTCGACGTTGGTCTTGCGGAAGTCCCGGTCCCTGAGGCCGTAGAAGGCTCCGCGCGGCACGTCGATCGTCTGGCCGTTCAGCGTGGTGAAGCGGGTCGCCGGCCCCGTTTCGGAAACGCCCGCCGGTTCGTTGGCGATCGAATAGGTGTAGGGGATGCCCGAATCCGGCAGCTCGTTCGTGTGGAGATGATAGTAATCGACGGTGAGGCTGGTGGGGCCGCTGAGGCCGATCTTCACCGAAGGCGCGATGCCCCAGCGCTTCTGCCAGATCGCGTCGCGCCCGGCGACGTCCTGATCGTGATACATCGCGTTCAGCCGGACGCCGATGAAGTCGTTGAGCGGCTGGTTGATGTCGATCGTGGCGCGCTTGTAGTCGGCGCTGCCGTAGCTGCCCTGCGCTTCCACGAAGCGATCGGCGGTCGGATGCTTGCTGACGATGTTGATCGAGCCGCCGGCGTTGCCGGAGCCGTTCATCACGCTGTCCGAGCCCTTCACCACCTCGATCGCCTCGACGGCGAACGTCTCGCGCGAGGAGGCGCCGAGATCGCGTACGCCGTCCAGGTACAGGGAATTTTGGCTGTCAAAGCCCCGAATGAACGGCCGGTCGCCCAGCGGGTTGCCGCCTTCGCCCGCGCCGAGCGTGATGCCCGGAATGGTGCGCAACGCCTCCGTCAGGGAGGCGGACGCCGTATCCTTGATGACCTGCTGGGGGATAACCGTGATCGAGCGCGGCGTATCCACTAGCGGCGCGGTATAGCGCGGGGAATCCAGCTTGTCGGTCTTGTAGCTTCCCTCCGTGATCGCCGTGTCCGTCACGGTGACGCCGCCGAGGTTGGTCGGCTTTTCCGGATCGGACTGCGTCTGGGCATGGGCGGGAATGGCGGACGAGATCATCCCCACGCAGCTCAACGCAAGGAAGCTGGTCCCGGCCATGCGGGCGCGATTTTCGGATGACGACATGGGATCCCTTTTTTAATTGACACTTATTCGCAATAGCACGGCGCGCTTATTGCGAATAAGTGTCACTAGTCAACCATAAAGGGACGGGATGCGGATGCGCCTGGCCGATGAAGCCTGAAGCGCGGTCAGGAAGGCGACAGCACCCAGGATGATGCCCGGACCGTTGGCGATCGCGATCGCCAGTCCCGCTTCTCGCGAAGGAAGCCGTGGGATACCCATAAGGAGTAATTCACGGGCTGGATCAGCGATCCCTTCTGCCCGTCCAGACTAAGGCGGATCTGATCGAGATAGGACATATACATGGCGATTGCCGTGGCGGATGCGATCCAGCCGAGGATGGCGAGCGTCCGCTCACCCATCACAAGATTTGTCGCCGTTTCCTCCTCCTGTTCGGCCTTGTTTTCGCTCCTATCGGATGCGGCGACAGGCCGTTTCCGGCAAAGTCGCGCATCATCATCAGGCGCGATCCGCGCGCCAGTCATCACCGGCGCGCCGCAACAGACGCCACGTCCGGGCGGCGACAAGCGTTCCCTTCGCCGTCCGATAGTCGGGCACGGTCAGGAAATAGCCGTCGGCTTGCGGGCTGACATCGGCCAGGATCGTCACGCCGTCCCCGAACTCAAGCATGCAATGGGCGCCGGTTTCTCCGTCGTCTTCCACCGTCAGGCGCGCGCCCGGGAATATATGGCTCTTGGGAAAGTGGAATCGCACCATGGCCCTCCCGTGCCGGAGATCGGCGTTCCGGTGGAACGGCTGTGCCCGCCGGTCGTTCCCGCCGGACATGGCGGTAGCCGTGATCGCCGGAGCGGCTGGTGCCGGTTGCAGGGATCGAACCCGCGACCCCCTGATTACAAATCAGGTGCTCTACCATCTGAGCTAAACCGGCATCGCCAGGCGTCCATGCGTCAGGGAACGCCGAACGTCCAGCCCTCGCTTCGCGCGATCGCGTCGGTCATGCGGGCCGGACGCCACAGTCCGGCGTGGCGGACATGGGTGCGCAGCCATGCGGAGGCGAGGCTCGCATCGGTGGCATGATCGTCATAATGCGTGAGCGGGCGATGCGGACGCGCGCCAAACGCCGTCAGGGCCTTGTCGAGCGCCTCCGCCGTGCGCAGCTTGCTCACGCCCTTGCGCATGCCGGCGGCGCGGGCGGCGATCGCGGTGTAGATTTCCACCACCAGCGCGCCCTTGGCCGGCACCGGATCGAACGGCCAGATCGCAATCCGGCGGTCGAGCCGGTGGAGCAGCCGCATCCCCGCGAAGCTCGCCTTCGCCACCTGCGCCGCGCCGATCGCGTCATAGACGGTGGAGGGCTTGGTCGTCTGATCCTCGCCCGTCTCGCAGACCCGCCAGTGGAGAAAATCGCGCTTCGCCCCGTCCGCCGCGCCGAGATAGAAATGCCGCCCGCGCCGCGCCTCCAGGAATCCCGCCGCGCCGAGGTCGGGATCATCGCTATGCGCATCGACATAGCGCCATAGCCCGCAGGCGTCGGCGGTGTCCGTCTCGCCCGGCAGATGCGCGCCGCGTGCGACGAAAGGGGCGGAGAAGCTGAAATCGAAGCCGACCAGCATCGGCTCGTCGGCGCGCTCCAGCAGCCATTCGAGCACCGCCGCGCGGGACCACGGCTTGCTGTCCGGCGGCGTCACCAGATCGGGCGCGTCGTCGCCTGTGCCGCACGAGGCCATGGCGATGCCGCGATGCCGCGCGCCCTTCGCGCCGGACCAGTCGATCGCGACGAAGCGCGTGAATCGATCAGGGGCGGGGGCCGAACGCGGCACGCTGCGCTTTCTTCGCGCGATCCCACCATGCGCGGCGGATCACGTTGCGGACGCGTTCGGTATCCGCTGAGCCGTATCGCACCAGCAGGCCCGGCCAGCCTTCGTAATGCGGCGTCTGCCAGAAGGTGTCGGGATCGGTTTCGAGCAGCACCGCCTTTTCCTCATGGCTCGCCATGACGTGGAAGCTCCCGGCCTCGCGCCCCGGCGAGACGAAGGCCTTGCCGTTCACCTTCGGACACAGGCTGCCGTAGTGCGACGCCATCTCCACGTCCGGCAGCGCGCAGGCGAAGGCGACGACTTCGGCCCAGTCCTTCATTGTAGCGCGGCGATCACTTCGGCGGAGAAGCGCGCGATATCGAAGCGCGCCGGCCCCGGGTCTTCGCCGCGCCGCACGATCACCAGCCGGTGCTGCGGGATCACCATCACCGATTGCCCGCGATTGCCCTGCGCGGCGAAGCTGCCCGCGGGCAGCCCCTGTTTCGGGCCGAACAGCCACATGGTCGCGCCATAGCCGGGGCCTTCCGCCGGTTGCGGCCCGGCGGGCGTGGTCATGTATCGCACCCAGCCGGCGGGGAGCAGCCTGCGCCCCTGCCACTCGCCGTCCTGCAGCCAGAACTGGCCGAGCCGCGCCAGATCGCGCGCGGTGGTCCACACCTGGCTGGAGAGGATGTAATTGCCCTGCCAGTCGGTGCCGATCGTCGTATGCTCCATGCCCAACGGGCGAAGCAGGCCGCTGAAAGGCAGGTTGGCATAACGCTCCTCGCCGAGGGTGGCGCGCAGGCTGCGGGCGGCGAGCATGATGTCGTTGTTGGCGTAGCGGAAGCGCGTGCCGGGCGCGGCTTCCAGCGGCCAGCCGGTCGCCTGCTCGGTGACGGTGGTGCCGCCGAAATAGATCGCGTCGGTGCGATTGCCGGCGGTGTCGCTGTGCAGCCCGCTCGCCATGCGCATCAGGTTGTCGAGCGTGATCGCCGCGCGCGGATCGCCGGGGCGTTTCCATTCGGGGACGTTGGCGGGCTGGAACTGGTCGATCCTGACCGTCGTTGCCGCGACGCCCACCAATGTGCCCGCGATGCTCTTCGCGACGGACCATGTGCGGTTCGGCACCATCGGGCCGAAGCCGGGGGCGTATTGCTCGGCGACGATCCGCCCGTCCTTCACGATCACCACACCGGTGGTGGTGCTTTCCACGCCGAAGCTCGCCTTGTCGAAGGCCCGCGAGACCAATGCGGCGAGCGCGGGCGAGGGGCGCGGGGCGATATCGGCGTCGCCCATCGGCCACGGGCGCGGGTCGGCCGGAAGCGGGGCTGCGGGCGCGGCGGAGGGGTTCACCGTTGGCAAGGTCGTGCTGATCGGCGAGAGATAGCAGCCGTAGCGCGGCCGCCACAGAGCGCGGCGCGGGGCGAGGCCGGGGTCGAACGACACGGTCACGGTGCGTGTCTTGCGGTCCACGTTGGCGGATAGCGCGGGCACGATCGCGTCATATTCGGGATAGATGCCGCGCAGCTCCACCGCTTCGATCTGGCGCTCGCTCCGCCCGGCGTCGAACACGCCCTCGCACAGGGTGATCGCCTTGTATCCGGCCGCGACCGCGTAATGATAGGTCTGGTTCGAGGTCGGGCGGATCTGCTGCGCGCCGGCGGAAGCGGCGGCAAGACCGGCGAAAAGGAGGCTAAGGGTTCTTTTTTTCACGTCGCCGCTCGTCCCACCAGGCGAGCCGTTCGGCAACCCTTTTTTCATAGCCGCGCGCCGTGGGTTCGTAGAAGCGCTGTGGCGTCATCCCCTCCGGCCAATAGTTCGCGCCGGAGAAGGCCTCGGCGGCATCGTGGTCATATTCATATCCCTTGCCGTAGCCGACCTGCTTCATCAGCTTCGTCGGCGCGTTGAGGATATTGGCGGGCGGCATCAGCGATCCCGTCTCGCGCGCGGCCTGCCACGCGCCCTTCATCGCCAGATAGGATGCGTTCGATTTCGGCGCGGTGGCGAGGTAGAGGCACGCCTGCACGATCGCCAGTTCGCCCTCCGGCGAGCCGAGCAGCTCATAGGCGTCCTTGGCGGCGATACATTGGGCGAGCGCGTGCGGATCGGCCATGCCGATATCCTCGATCGCCATGCGGGTGAGGCGGCGCAGCGCGTAAAGCGGCTCCTCCCCGGCGGTCAGCATCCGCGCGAGATAATAGAGCGCCGCCTGCGGATCGGAGCCGCGCACCGATTTGTGAAGCGCGGAGATCAGGTTGTAATGCCCCTCGCGATCCTTGTCGTAGATCGCGACGCGGCGCTGGAGGAAGGCGGACAGGCCCGCCGGATCGAGCGGCTCGGCGATGTCGACCGAGAACAACGTCTCCGCCTGATTGAGCAGGAAGCGTCCGTCGCCGTCCGCGCTCGCCACCAGCGCGTCGCGCGCCGGCGGGGTGAGGGGAAGGGCACGGCCCATCTCCTTCTCCGCCCGTTCGAGCAGGGTTTCCAGCGCCTCGCGGTCTAGCCGGTGGAGGATCAGCACCTGCGCCCGGCTGAGCAATGCCGCGTTAAGCTCGAACGAGGGGTTTTCGGTCGTCGCGCCGACCAGCGTGACGGTGCCGTTCTCGACATAGGGCAGGAAACCGTCCTGCTGCGCGCGGTTGAAGCGGTGGATCTCGTCCACGAACAGCAAGGTGCGCTTCCCGAGCCGGGCGTGCTCGCGCGCTTCCGCAAAGACCTTCTTCAAGTCCGCCACGCCGGAGAAGACGGCGGAGATCGGCGCGAACCGCAGGCCCACGGCATCGGCGAGCAGCCGCGCGATCGTCGTCTTTCCGGTGCCCGGCGGCCCCCACAGGATCATCGAGGAGAGCCTTCCCGCCGCGACCATCCGCCCGATCGCGCCCTCCGGCCCGGTGAGATGCCGCTGCCCCGCCACCTCGTCCAGACTGCGCGGGCGCAGCCGATCGGCCAGCGGCGCGTCGGCGGCAAGGGTGTCGTCGGAAGGGGCGGGGGGTTCGAACCCCGCGAACAGGTCGGCCATGTCCCCAAGATAGGGCGCGCGGCGATTTTTGACAGAAGGGGTTGCATTTGTTCTATCAAGATATATCTTAGAAGCATCTTGATACATAGAGGAACAATCATGCTTTATGGATTCCATGGGCGGCGCGGCCGCCATTGCGGGCCGCGCGGCGGCGGCTGGGGCGAAGGCTTCGGCATGGCGCGCGGATTTGCGGGGATGGAGCGGGGAGGCGGTCGCGGGCGCCGGATGTTCGACGGCGGAGAGCTTCGCCTCGTGCTGCTCAAGCTGATCGCGGACGAACCACGCCACGGCTATGACCTGATCCGCGCGATCGAGGAACTGACCGGCGGCGCTTATGCCCCCAGCCCCGGCGTGGTCTATCCAACGATCACCATGCTCGACGAAATGGGCTTCATCGAGGAGCAGGCCTCCGACGAAAAGCGCAAGGTCTATGCTGTCACCGAGGCGGGCCGCGCGCATCTGGAGGAGAATCGCGAGCAGGCGGAGGCGCTGGTCGAGCGGCTCGCGCATATCGGCGAGCGCCGCCAGCGTACCGACGGCGCGCCGATCCGCCGCGCGATGGGCAATCTGCGCGTCGCGCTGGAGCATCGGCTGGCGAAGGGCGATTTCTCGCAGGACACGCTCCACGACGTCGCCGCGCTGATCGACGAGGTGGCGCAGAAGATCGAGCGGCTGCGGTGAGCGTCTCGATCGCCCGCGTGCCGACCGGCTCGGCGAGCCGCTACCTCCAGCAGCTTGCCAAGCACTGGAGCCACAAGATGGAGGTCGTCTTCTCGCCCGAGGAGGCGACGATCATCTTCCCCAACGGCAGCCGCCTCGACATGCGTGCCGACAGCGAGACGCTCGACGTGGCGCTGTCGGTGCCGGAAGGAGAGGACGTCGCACGGATGCGCGAGGTGGTGGCGAGCCACCTCGACCGCTTCGCTTTCCGCGAGGCCCCGCTGACGTTCGACTGGAAAGAGGCCTAGGATGGATCGACATTCGGACTTCGCCGCGTTTCCTTCACCGTCAAGCCCGGCATGACGTAAAAATGGCAGCCGTAACCAGCCCTCCGGGTCTGAATGTCGATCCGCCCTAGGCCCGTAGCGCCAGATAGGCGTCGAGCACCGCCTTGTTGGCGATATCCCAGCGATAGCCGGCCGCCTTGCGGTGGCCGGCTTCGCCCATTGCATGACGCAAGGCCGGATCGGCGACGATCCGCGCGATCGCATCGGCATAAGCGGCCACGTCGCGCGGCGGCACGAGGAAGCCGTTCACTCCGTCCTCCACCAGATCGACCGCCCCGGTCGCGCGCGCGGCCACCACCGGCACCGCGCTCGCCATCGCCTCGGTCGTCACGTTGCCGAACGTCTCGGTGACGGAAGGGTTGAAGAACACGTCCATCGAGGCCACCGCGCGGCCCAATGCGTCGCCGGACTGGAAGCCGGTGAACACCGCCTCCGGCACGCGTTCGGCGAACCATCCGCGCGCGGGGCCTTCGCCCACTACCAGCACCTTGTGCGCCACGCCGCGCCGCTTCAGCTCGGAGGAGACGTCGGCGAAGATGTCCAGCCCCTTCTCCTTCACCAGCCGGCCCAGGAAGCCGACCGCCATCTCGCCGTCCGCGATGCCGAGCGAGCGCCGCCATGCGAGGTCGCGCCGGTCCGGGCGGAAGCGATCGTGGTTGATCCCGCGCGACCAGATGCCCATCGGCGCGGTGACGCCCCATTGGGCCAGCAGCTCCATCATCGAATGGCTCGGCACCAGTACGCGATCGAAGCGGTTGTAGAAGCGCGTCATCAGCGTCTTCACCAGCGGCTCCAGGAAGCCGAGGCCATAATAGCCGCAATAGGTCTCGAATCGCGTGTGGAACGAGGCGACGGCGGGCACGCCATGCTTCTTCGCCCATTTCACGGCCGCGTGGCCGAGGAACTCCGGCGCGGATACATGGACGATATTGGGCGCGAACGCTTCCAGATCGGCACGCGGCTTCGCGGGCAGCCCGCGCGCGAGCTTGTATTCGCCGCGCCCGGCGAACATCGGGATGGAGGGCACGTCCACCAGATCGCCCACCGCCGGAAAGGCGGGGTCCGCCACGGTCGGCGAATAGACCCGAACATTTACGCCCTGTTGCAGCAGATAGCCGACCAGCAGGTTGAGCGACTGGTTCGCGCCATCCCGCACGTAATTGTAATTGCCGCTGAACAGGGCAATGCGGAGATCGGACGGCTGCATCACGTGCCCGTTAGCCGCCGATCATGGCGAAAACTAGATGGGCCGGTGCCCCTGGCCCTCCGCCGCAATCTCCCCCTTGCGCTTGATCCGCCGGATGCGCGGTTCGCGGGTGAGGGCGGCTTCGCGCCGGATCGTCTCGCGCATCTCGTCGCGCTTCTCGTGGATGGAGGCGATCACCGGCCCTATCGCCACGCCGAGATCGACCAGCACCGCCTCCGACAATTGCAGCGAGCTTTCAAGCGTCTCGGGCACCGCGTCGGTCACCCCGGCGCGATAGAGCTCGGCGGCGTGGCGCGTGTCGCGCGCGCGCGCGATGATCGGCAGGGCGGGGGCCAGCGCGCGGATGCGGCGCACCAGCCGCACGGTCAGCACCGGATCGTCCATCGTGAGGATCAGCGCGCGGGCGGCGGGCAGGTCCAGCCGGTCGACCAGCTGCCCGCGCGCCACGTCGCCGAACATCACCGGATAGCCTGCCGCGCGCGCGGTCTTCACCGTATCGATATCGGCTTCCACCGCGATGAAGGGCTGGTCGTGCGCGGCCAGCATGTCGGCCACCAGCCGCCCGACGCGGCCGAAGCCGATCACCACCGCGCGCGTGGCGTCGCCCGCGTCCGGCACCGCCTGATGGTCCGTCGTGTCGAGCCGGCGGGAGAGCGCGGTGCCTGCCTGTGCGAGCAAGGGCGTGATGGTCAGCCCGATCGCGGTGACGGTCTGCCAGAAAGCGGCCGTCGAGGGCTGGATCAATTGCGCCTGCGCCGCCGTCGCCAGCACGATCAGCGTGGTTTCGGAAGGACTGCCCATCAGCAGCCCCGTTTCCGCCGCCACGCCGTGCCGCACATCGGCGACGCGCAGCAGCAGATAGGTCACTATCGTCTTGATCGCCACCACGCCCGCCACCGCCAGCAGCAGCGACGCCCAGTTCTCCACGATGGAGGAAAGGTTCACGCTCATGCCCACGGTGATGAGGAACACGCCGAGCGCGAGGCCCTTGAACGGCGCGGTCATCACCTCGACCTCGGTGTGATATTCGGTTTCGGCGATCAGCAAGCCCGCCAGCAACGCGCCGACGATCGGGGACAGGCCCGCAACCGTGGTGGCGACGCTGGCGACGATCACCACCAGCAGCGATGCGGCGAGGAACAGCTCCGGGCTTTTCGTCCGCGCCGCCTGTGCGAACAGGCGCGGCAGCACCAGCCGCCCGCCGACATACATCGCCACCACGGTGAGCCCGCCGCGCAACGCGACGCCGGCCAGCCCCTGCCAGCCGTCGTCGGTGGCCGTAGGCGCCATGGCGCCCAGCGCGAAGATGATCGGCACCAGCGCCAGATCCTCGAACAGCAGCATGGCGAA
>JASGGR010000057.1:0-17803 GCA_047602705.1 Sphingomonas bacterium
CGTGGCGCCCGCCGCCACGCCGTCGCAATGCACGGCGGCCGTCTGGAGCGGGCCGGTGAGGCGCACGCCCTCCAGCCCGGTCGCGACATGCAGAAGCGCGGTGGTCTGCGGAAAGGCGCACCCCTGCGCCGCGATCCCGTCGCCGCGCGCGGCGACCGTGCCGCGGAAACCGTCGTCGAGCCGTCCGCGCCCGGCGAGCTTCGCGCTGACGAGCCCGTAAGGCGTTTCGAGGCGGAGCAGGGCTTCCTCCACCCCGGCGTCCAGCGTGGGCAAGGCGAAGCGCCCGCCGCCGCCGGACGGCAACAGCCGGTCCAGCGCGCCGAGCGAGAGCTTTCCGTCCGCCAGCCGCGCGCGCAGCCGCACATGGCCCGCGCGCACGCCGGCCAGATAGGGGCCGCTCAAGCCGAAGGCGGTGCGCGTCTCCACCCAGTCCGCGACGAGATCGGGATCGGCCGGATCGCCGATCACCACGTCGGTCAGCCGCTGCCGCCCCGGCCCGAGTTGCACGACCCTGTAGCGCGCCGCGACCCCGCTGCGGCTGAGCTGGCGATCGATCAGCCCGGTCGCGATCGGCACGCGCTCCAGCCACGCCACGCCGAGCGCCACCACCGCGACGCCGCCGAGCGCGCCGCCCACCAGGCGCAGACGGCGGCGGGGATGCGATGCTTCGCCTTTCTCCACCGCCACCCCTTGCTCCACCGTTCCTTCCGTCAGCCCATAGCGTGGGCGATTGCATGGGGCCACCCGGCCGCCTAGGCTCGCCCGCAAGATGGCCGATGCCGACCTCCCTTCATCAGACAACGCCGGCCATCGCGCGCGGTTGCGCGGGCGGCTGCTGCAGGGCGGCGGGGACGGATTGCTCGATCATGAGCTGATCGAATATCTGCTGGCGCTGGCCATCCCGCGTCGCGATACAAAGCCGCTCGCCAAGGCGCTGCTGCACGAATTCGGCGGGATCGGCGGCCTGCTGACCGCGGATGCGGAGGCATTGACCCGCGTGCCCGGCATGGGCGAAACCTCCGCCGCCGCGATCAAGATCGCCCATGCGGCGGCGCTGCGGATGCTCCAGAGCGAGGTGGCGGCGCGGCCGGTGCTGGCGAACTGGCAGGCGCTGCTCGATTATCTCCATGCCGATATGGCGCATCACGTGATCGAGCGGTTCCGCGTGCTGCACCTCAACACCCGCAACATGCTGATCCGCGACGAGGTGATGAGCGAAGGCTCGATCGATCAGGCCCCGGTGCATGTGCGGGAGGTGATCCGGCGCGCGATCGACCTCGGCTCGGCGGCGATCATCCTCGTCCACAACCACCCCTCCGGCGATCCTTCCCCCAGCCGGGCGGACATCGAGCTGACCCGCACCGTCGCCGAGGCGGCGCGCGGGCTGGGGATCGCGGTGCACGACCATATCGTGATCGGCGCGCAGGGTCATGTCAGCCTGCGGTCGAAGGGCCTGATCTAGTAGAGCAGGAACGCCCGCCGCGCCTCTTCCCACGCGCGCTCGTCCGGCAGGGTGAGCGCGTCGAGGTCGCCCGGAAGCGCCGCGGCGTCATCCACCCATTCGCGGAGGCCCGGGCCGCCGTTGATGACGTCGATCGCCAGCCTGTCGAAAACATATTCATAAGGGAAATCGCGCCACAGCGGATAATCCGGCCACAGCCGCCGGATCGCCTTGAACGCCAGCGCCTGAAGCCGCCACGGGCGGAAGGCCGCGTGGTCGTAAGCCGCGCCCTCCGCATGGATGAACACGCCGGCGCACAATTCCCCCACATGCTTGTGGAAGGTCGGCTGGAACCAGAAGTCGCGCAGGACGCATCCCTCAAGCCATTGCGGCGCGAGCGCGCGCATCTCCGCTATCACCGCGCGCGCGTCGATATCGGGCGCGCCGAACAGCTCCAGCGGGCGGGTGGTGCCCCTGCCCTCGCTCAACGTCGTGCCCTCCAGCATCACGGTGCCGGCATAGGCGCGCGCCATGTTGACGTTGGCGGCGTTGGGACTGGGGTTGATCCACGCGCGCTCGGGCGGCCAGCCAAAGCCGGGCGCGTCGTCCGGCCGCCAGCCCTCCATGACGATCACGCGATAATCCACATCGAGCCGGAAGTGATCGATGAACCACCGCCCCATCTCGCCCAGGGTCATTCCGTGCCGCATCGGCATCGGCCCCGCGCCGACGAAGCTCTCCCAGCCCGGCCGCAGCGCAAGACCCTCGACCGGGCGGCCGGCGGGATTGGGGCGATCGAGCACCCACACCGATTTGCCGTGCGCGGCCGCCGCCTCCAGCACGTAGAGCAATGTCGTGACGAAGGTGTAGATCCGGCAGCCGACGTCCTGAAGGTCCACCAGCAGCACGTCGAACGTGCCCATCGACTGGCCCGTGGGCCGCCGCACCTCGCCGTAGAGGCTGAACACCGGCACGCCATAGACCGGATCGGTGAAGTCCGGGGACTCCATCATATTGTCCTGAAGGTCGCCGCGCACGCCGTGCTGCGGCCCGAACACCGCGCTGATCTTCACCCCGGCAGCGACCAGCGCGTCGAGGCTGTGCGTCAGGTCTTCAGCGACGGAGGCCGGATGCGCGAGCAACGCCACGCGCTTCCCCTCAAGCGGCTTTCTCAGGCTCGCGTCGGCGAGCAGGCGATCGATCCCGAATTTCATGGCCGCCCAAGTGCCGGGGGCAACGTCACAAAGCAATCGTCGTGATGGAAATCCGGCACCCCGCACGGATGCGCCAGCGACCAGAAGGAGCGATGGCCGCCCTCCTCCTCGATCACGGCAGTCAGCGCGGCATGCTCGCCCGAAAGCGGGCAAGCGACCGCGATCCCGTCCATGCGCCGCTCGATCCTCGGCGGAGCGGAGAGCGCAAGAGCGCGCATGCCCTTCCTATGGCTGTCGAACGCATAGGCCGCCCATTGACCGGAAGGGGAAAAGTTCAGCTCGGCATAGCCCCCCTTGTCGTCCGTCTTAACGAACAGCTCGAAGCAGGTCGTCCGCCACAATTCGTCCGTCCGCACCGGCGGCGCGGCGGGCGGCCAGACGGTGCGCGAAGCGCCGTCCACGCGATAGACCAGCCGCAATCCGTCGCCATCCCGCGCGATCTCCACCGTCACGCCCCGCGCCGCGAGCGGGGGGTGATCGGGGTGCGGGATCAGGGTGAAAATCGCCATATCTCTCCCACCCTAGGAAAAGCCCGCGCGAATCGCTATGTGGCCGCGCATCCCTATGGCAACGAAACTCCCCTCCCCGCCCCGCGTGGGCATGGTCTCGCTCGGCTGTCCGAAGAACCTCGTCGACAGCGAGCGCATCCTGACCCAGCTCCGCGCCGACGGCTACCAGATGTCGCCCGACTATTCGGGCGCGGACGTGGTGCTGGTCAACACCTGCGGCTTCCTCGATTCGGCGAAGGAGGAAAGCCTGGAGGCGATCGGCGAGGCGATCGCGGAGAACGGCCGCGTCATCGTCACCGGCTGCATGGGCAAGGAAGCGGAGCTGATCCGCGAACGCTTCCCCGACGTGCTCGCCGTCACCGGCGCGCATCAATATGAGCAGGTGGTGGAAGCGGTGCATGAGGCCGCGCCCGCCAACATCTCGCCCTATGTCGATCTGATTCCGGACGCCGGGCTGAAGCTCACCCCACGCCACTACAGCTATCTGAAGATATCGGAGGGCTGCAACCATCGCTGCGCCTTCTGCATCATCCCCAGCCTGCGCGGCGATCTGGTCAGCCGCCGTCCAGACGCGATCCTGCGCGAGGCGGAGAAACTGGTCGCGGCCGGCACGAAGGAGCTTCTGGTCATCAGCCAGGACACTTCCGCCTACGGGGTGGACCTGCGTCACAAAGCGTGGCCGTGGAAGGGCGAGGAGGTGCGCTCCCACATGACCGACCTTGCGCGCGAACTGGGCAAGATCGCGCCATGGGTGCGGCTGCACTATGTCTATCCCTATCCGCACGTCGATCAGGTGATCCCGCTGATGGCGGAGGGGCTGGTGCTGCCCTATCTCGACATCCCCTTCCAGCACGCCAGCCGCGCGGTGCTGAAGGCGATGAAGCGCCCCGCCAACGAAGCGAAGGTGCTGGAGCGCATCCGCTCGTGGCGGGAAATCTGCCCGGATATCGCGATTCGCTCCACCTTCGTCGTCGGCTTCCCCGGCGAGACGGAGGACGATTTCCGCTACCTGCTGGACTGGCTGGACGAGGCGCAGCTCGATCGCGTCGGCGCCTTCCGCTTCGAGCCGGTGGAAGGCGCGGCCGCCAACGCCCTGCCCGATCCGGTGCCGGATGAGGTGAAGGAGGAACGCTACGCCCGCGTGATGGAGAAGACCGCCGCCATCTCCGCCGCGAAGCTCGCCGCGAAGGTGGGCCGCACGCTGGACGTCATCATCGACGCCGTGGGCGAAGAAGGCGGCGCGACCGGCCGATCCTATGCCGACGCCCCGGAAATCGACGGTGAAGTGCACTTGCGCGACGCGGGCCATCTGGCGGTCGGCGATATCGTGCGCGTGGCGATCGAGGACGCGGACGAACACGATCTGTTCGGCGTTCCCGAAACCGGGGCTTGACCGCCCCGGCCGCGCTGCTAATAGGCGCGCCTCGCTTCGGCGAGAAACGCCTTGGGGCGGAGTAGCTCAGCTGGTTAGAGCAGCGGAATCATAATCCGCGTGTCGGGGGTTCGAGTCCCTCCTCCGCTACCATTCCAACATATTGATATTGCACGATTTTCCCTAGATCGTCATTGGACGCGCCCAAAGCAGTTGGGCGGTCAGTTGGGAGTCTTTGTTCCCCTTTCGAGCTTCCGAATAGCAGATTCACCCAGCGCGCTATCGCGGCTCAGGTAGTGACTATCGAGGATCGCCCCCACGTCACGGAGGCTATGTCCGGTGATCGTCGCTATCTCCGGCACGGTGCATCCCGCCTTTGCCAGTCGCGTAACAGCGGTGCCCCGGAGGTCGTGGAATGTGAGGTCGGTCACGCCCGCCTTTTGGCAGCCCTTGCGCCATGACGCGCGGAAGCCGGACTCGGTCCATGCGGTGCCACGTTCGGTTGCAAGGATCGTCAAAGGCCGGGGCTTCTTGTCGTCCCGTTCCGCCTGTTTCCGCTTTGCATCGTCCAGCGCCTTCTTGAGGGGAGCGCCAACGGGGATATGGACGGGGACTTTTGTTTTCCGCTGCCTCAGCCGGATATGAGTTCCGTCATAGGCGGCCCACGTCAGCCGGAGCAAATCGCCTTGCCGCTGCCCGGTCCAGAGAGCCAGCCGGAGCGCCAAATGGAGATGAGCCGGGGCCTTCGCATAGAAGGCGGCCTCATCGGCATCGGACCAGACGGATTCGGAACGAGCGGCACGATAGAGGCGGCCCGGACGCTCGCATGGATTCACGGCGACGATGCCACGATTGAGTGCCCATGACATCGTGCGGGCCAGAACGGCATAGGCGTAATCGGCTTGTCGCCGGGACTTCACCGCAAGCCGTTCGCGCCATGCAAGGAACTCGCCTCTGGTCCGGCGGTCCTCCAGCGCAGCAATCGGGAAATCGCCGAACTCGGATTCGATGACGCGCAATAGCTTGCGGTAATCCTTCTGGGTCCGGGGTGCGAGGTCCGCGAAATCGGTTGACGCCTCATAGCCGTCGAACACGGTTTGCAATTGATCCTTGGGGGCCGCGCGCCGCGCTTCCACCGCCCGGTTATAGCTGGCGATGAACTCGGGGGAGCCGGGCGTTCCCTCCAGTCGAGGGCCGCCTTTCCAAGCATAGTAATAGGTGACGGACTTCCCGGACGCGAGTTTCTTCGTGATCCGGTTAAGTCCCTTGAGTCGAACGCGCATCTTTTTTGGCTCTCCACTCATCAAAAGGGTCGATTGAGGCAGGAACAGGGGAGCAGTCGGAATGGAATATCGTGATCGTGCCGTCCGGCCCTACCATCGTCCGCACCACGTCAAGGCCCGCATCACGCGCGGCTTTCCACGCGCGCTTGATGTCGGTTTCCTTAAACGTGGCGGGAGTCCGGGCCATCGTCGCCTCAGAACGAACCGTTCAGGCGGACGGGAACATTCGGGCTGGGGTTCGCGGCGGCTTCCGTCGCCACGCCCAACAGCGTGTTACCGCTGGCAGTCTTGTTCACGAGTTTGGTGGCGCTGTCGTAATAGACCTTATCGCCCGCCGCGATGGCGAGCGCCGACACCTTGGGCAGGCGGAACACGCCGACCGTATCGACATCGACCGGAGCGCCGTTCGCCGCGTCACCATTGGCAACGCCGATGATCGAACCGACGATGACAACGCCGCCGGAAATGATTTCCGCCGGAGCGGTCAGGGTGAGCGTGTTGCCCGGCTGGATATAATTCTTCATCTCAAAGTCCTTTCGAGGTGCGAAAGATGATGGTGGAGGCAGGCCGACCGCCGCTCAGGATCGCGATTTCCCGGTCCAGAGCCGCCAAGGCCGCCCGCATTTCGGAGCCAGAGGAAAAGGCGATCTCCTCCCCGTTCTGGTCCCTGAACGAACGGATTCCGTCCGTCAGAGCCTTGAACAGGGCATCGCGCCGTTGCTGGAGGTCGGCCAAGGTCGCCATTACAGGGCATCCTCGCCTTCGTTGCGATAGGCCCCGCGCCAATCGACCGCGCCAGCGCCGAAGTCGAGGACGACGCGGAACTCCCGGCCCAGCACTTCCCAGCCGTCCTTGCTGGCAAGCTGGGGACCGGGGGCCGACGACAGATAGGCATATTCCAGAACCGGCAAGACAGCCGGATCAGCGAACACATACCACGCCGTCTCGGTCAGACGCGGTTCCACGAGCAGCGTCAGCTTGCCGGAGAACGGATTCTGATCGTTGACGGTCGCGGCTGCCAGTTCCGCCAGCAGCTTCTCAGCAGCCGTTTCCAGTTCGGGCGGGACCAGCAGGAACTTGGGCGTCGCGCTGATCGGGGACACGCCGTCCAAACCCTTCTGACGACGGAGCGCCAGCCGGGCACCGGACAGCGGATCGACCGCCAGAGCTTCGCCGGTGGCTGCGAGGTTGCCATGATCGACATGGAACAGACGCTTGCCGTCCCCCATGACCGGGCCAAGGCCGTTCGCTTCGTTCAGGATCGCGACAAGCTGGTCCGCCTCGGTCTCCGCCGCTGCCGTGCCCATCATGCCAGCCCAGCGGGCGAACGCGCCAAGGTCATCGTTCACCAGAGCCTTGCGGCTCAGGGAGAAGATGCCGCCGAAGGTCTCCAGTTGCAGGCCCTCGGTCGCTTCGCCGGTCGAAAGCGCCTTGATTTCTCCGGCTTCCGTCACCTTCTGGAGCTTGCCGAACTCGCCCAGCTTCACGAGGCTGATAGGCCGGAAGTCATCCGCCGTCCGCTGGCGGGCCAGACGCTTGAGCGGGGATTCCGCTGCCGTATAGGCGGGCATGAGAATCCGATTGCCGGTGGAGGTCAGCAGGTTCGGGAAGTCGCTGGTCGTGTGCATTGCGCGCGTCAGCATTTCCTCCCGGCCAAGGGTGGCGATGCCGGTTGCGCCCGACCGCTGGAGGCTGAGCCGCGCCATGTCGGACAGGCCCAAAGTCATATAGGCCCGCGCCCCCTCGCTCGGTTCGGCTCCGGTCGCACGGCAGGCCAGAGCTTCCGCCATCCGCTCATGCACCACGGCGGGATCATCGCCCGACGGCCCGACGCGAACCGTGGAGATATTCACCCGGCGATTCTGCATCTCCGCGAACACGGCGGAGCGGGCTTCCTCAACCGTGGCTTCGCGGTCGATCAGCCCGTTTGCGAAGCTGGCGGGCAGGCTCGCAAAGGTCACGGCGCTGCGGATTTGGGCGTTCACGTCCGCCCGCGTCTCATTCTCCGGGGCATTTTCGGAAGTGATTTCCGTCCCGGTTTCGATTTCATCTTCCATAGTCTCTTTGCTCCTGATGAGGGCTGAGGCGTCGGCAGGAACAGCGACAAGGGACGCTTCGACGATCTCGTATTGGATCGCCGTGCGAAGGCGTTTGCCGGAGGCGTTGCGGCCCTCCGACCATTTCTTGACTCGATAGCCGATGCTGACTCCGGTCACGTCGCCACGGGCGACAGCCGCGAGCGCAGCGGGATCGGAGATGGTGAGCGTCGCGACAACCGCGCCCGGCTCAAACCGGATATTGGACACGGACCCCTTGATGTCCGCGATTGAGGTCTGGCGGTGGCTGTCCAGCAGGGGGATGCGCGCGCCGAACTCGACATTCTCGCGCCCGACCGCCAGCACTTCGACATGACCGCCACGCTGGACCGGAGCGCCGGTCGTCAGCACCACGTCAACGGTGCCGGTCTCCATATCGAGCGTGTCGGGCTTGAACGTCGTTACCGCCGACGCGCGGGTTTCAAGGTCAAAGGCGGAGCGGGAAAGCATCTTCGTCATTACAGGCCCCCAAATTTGTCGGGCGGCAGTTTCGCCGGTTTGCGGATAAGAGCGTCGGCAGCCTCCAGACGCGCCATGATCTCGGGCTTGTCCGCCAGTAGATCGGCAAGCAGCGGTGCGAGCGGCCCCAGATGGACGATGACTGGGATATGGGCCATGCCAGTTGCCGCCGGTTCGATGCTGATCGCGTAGGCAGGTTTACGCTGAGACATTCGCCGCCTCCCGCGTTTCGCCAAAGGACAGGCCCAGCGACTTCTCCCGCTCCCGGTCGCTGACGATCTCCGCGTCCAGTTCGTCCACGGAATAGCCCTGAGCGGCAACGGCACGGCGGCGGGAGGTCAGCCCGGCGGAAATCATTTCCGCTGTCGCCTTCGCGTCCTTCTCCGGGTCGATCCACTCTTGCGCCGGGGGAATCCATTCGCAGGCGAACCAGTCATCCGCGTTCGCTTCAAAGTCCGGGGCGTCGATCTCGCCCGCCAGAACGGCGGTCGTGACGAACCGCTGCCAGATCGGGCGGAGGATTTGCGGAACGATGGTTTGGAACTGGACAGCCTCCACGCGGCGGCGGAACTCCAGCAGCCCAGCCCGAAGGCTGGAATAGTTCGCGCCGGTCAGATCGCCGGTCAGCAGGTATTCCGGGACGCCAAGGCCAGCCGCAATTCCGCGAAGCTGGAGCTTGGCGAAATCCACGGTTTGTTGCGCGTTCTGCGGCCCGGAGAACTTGATGTCGAAACCGCCGGGCAGGACCTTGAGCGTCCCCGGCTCCAGCCCAGACTCCATGATCGACCCGGCGGTAATTCCTTCAAACGGAAGGCCGGTTCCCGTGCCGTTCTGATCGACCAAGAATCCGGCGAACATGGCCGCGACCTTCGCCGCCACGAGCAGCGCGTCGTCTAGCTGGTCCAGTTCGCCCGCCCGGATCAGAACGGGAGCCAGCCACGAGATGCCGCGAACCTGCCCCGGCCCCAGTGGGCGAAACAGATGCACCATGTCGGCAGCGGGAACGCGGACGGGAGGGCATAGCCCTCAAAGATCGCGGTGGGATCGACCGGGCGGACCCAATAGGCGACCCGGCGGCCATCCGCGTCAAACTCCACACCCGCGACGATGCGCCCGCCCGAACTCAGTTCGCCGGTTTGCGCGATGTCCACTTGCTCCGGCGCGATCAGGCGAAGGCCCAGCCCGGATTCCGTTGTCACGAATTGGAGGAAGGCTTCCCCGCTGACGATCATCGACCGGACGGCGGCAGCGATCAGGCCGTGAAAGTCGGTCAGCCCGTCTAGATCGCAAACGGCAGCCCAGCGGCTGAACGCCGATTGCACCACGGGGCGGGCGTCGCGGTTCGGATGCTGGGGCGTCGGGACGATACCGGCACCGACCAGCGCCGTAACCCATGCCGCAACGCCGTTCGCGATCCACGGGTTATTCTCCGCTGCATAACGGGCTTTGCGGGAAATGATTGCGCTGCCTGCCAGCGTCTCCGGGCCATAGCTGCCGAACGACTGGTGCCCACGCTGCCCGGAGGTCGCGTCAAAGCGACGCTGGAGCAGATCGCGACCAGCGGGGCGCGTCTGAGCGCGACCAGTGAACCGGGACAGGAAGGACGGCAGGCGCATTGCTCAGCCCTGCCTCAGCGGAAGGACGGGCAGCAGGTTGATGCTGATCGTCGAACAGACGAACGGATGCGGTTCGCCGCCATCGCTATGGGGACTGAACGTGCCGCCGATGATGCTGCCCGGCGTCTGAAAGAAATCCGGCACAAGATACAGATGGTAAAAATAGGTTTTGCCCGCAGCGAGGTCAGGCAGAATCTCAGCGAGCCGGTCGGGACGGGCCGCACCTCTGACCGGGCCGGGATCGCCGATGCTGTCATCATCTTTTCCGACGAAGTTATTCAGGCAGAACGACGCCGCGCGAACTAGATCGTCAGAAAGGCCAAGTCGGTTCAGTTCGACCAGAATTGCAATGCGATGGACCCCCGGCTCATCCCAGAGTTTCGGAGCGGTAGGCCCCGCGCCTCCCTGAAACTTCGCCGAAATCACGTTTTCGCCGGCAAGGTGGCGGATGACACGCGCGACCTGAGCCTCCCCGACTCCACGATGGGCGGCGATGCGCTCCGCAATCTGCTTCACTGAAAATATGTCTCGATCCAGCATCGGGCGTCCTTTCCGACCATTGATGCCGCATCTTTCCATTTTTCGTAAAGTGAGTCAATAATTGTTTGACTCTTCGATTTAGGCCATTCATATGGATGATGCCGGGAGGGAGAGCAGGAACCTTCTGACCGGCAACCGCTTCGCAGTCGTGAGTCGTGTCCGGCGGCGGGGCTACTCCTTAGATAGGCCCTACTGCCATTGGGCCTGTCGTCATCGGGAAGGCCGGACAGAAGGAAGCGATCCCTCACTGTCCGGCCTTTTCTTTGTTCTCTCTTTGTGCCAAAATCGCCAGATGAGCGATGATGACCTGATTAAGCACGAAGGCGGCGCGATCTTCGTAAAGGACACTGAGACTGGCGAAGTCTTAGCTATTGAGCGCGATGAGCGTTACACCAACTGGTCAATCGCGTTTTGGGCAGCAGAGTGTAAGCACGAGAAAACGGAAATTATGCGTATCCCGGTTGCGGGCGGCAGCATCCAAGTTCGCGCCTGCTGCACCAACTGCGGTGATCGGGTGGGCAATGCAATGTCCCAGAAGGACGGCGCATGGGTGCAATCCCTTCCGATCTTCTCCGGCGATACCGCTACTAGCTATCAATCACGCCGCTACGCAGAGCGTCATACTTTCCTGTTGAACCTTGCGCGCACTCAATATCAGGAACGCGGGAAATTCACGAAAACCTATAAGGAATATCTGCAATCGCCAGAGTGGCGAGCAAAACGCGATCTAGTATTCAAACGAAGTGGAGGCATGTGCGAGGGGTGCGGGACAACCAAAGCCACCGAAGCACACCACCGGACTTATCAGCATTTCGGAAATGAGTTCCTGTTTGAATTGATCGCGCTTTGCCATGCCTGTCATGAGCGCATCCATGCGGACGACGACGATCCAGAGGCCGCGAATGACAGCGGGGACTTTGAAGATTTCGAGGAGCCGGATGACATCCCGTATTGGGGGGAAGCGGAAAGCAAAGGCTAACGCTGCATCCATTTCGACCGGATGACGGGCGATATGACCGGCGGGAGCGCGGCGGGCGTCGATAGCTCCTCCTCCCGCCGGTCCATGTTCGCCGTCACGAGATGCCGGGCGGCGAAGGCGTAAACTGTGCAATCCAGCGCCTCAGCCCTCATGCCCGGCTTGCGCTCAAACCGGCGGACGGGCTGGCCGCGCACATAGCGGACGACGCGGCGCTCCGATGCCAGTTGCTCAAACCAAACGGTTTCCAGATCGGCACTGAACCGGATGGTCCGCCCCCGCGATAGGCGCGTGAGGATTTGCGATTTCAGGCCGTCCACGCCGATCAGGAACAGCCGGACGCCCTTTGCCTGAGACGCGGTGACAGGCGGGCGGGTCCCTGCCACGCCTTTCCCGGCCATGATCTTCCGGGCGAACCGGGGGCGACAGAACGAATAGACGGAAGCCGTCCATTCACCATCGCCGGAGTCGATGATCGCGGAGTCCAGGCGGAGCGTTCCGCCGCCCGGATGCGGCCATGCCGTCCGCAATAGGTCGTCCAGTTCCGCCCATGTGGAGTCATCGCCGGGGCTGCCCCAGATGACTAGATGCCCAAGGATCAACGCGGCATCGCGGCTCCAGCCGATGAACGTGATTTCCAGTCGGTCGTCCTGAACGTCCACGCCAGCCGTGACGGCAAGGACCTCCGGCGGGATCGCGTCGAGGCCCCACGGCTCCGCGCGGGCCTGCAATTCGCCTTCCTCCAGTTCGTCCGCCGCTTCCTTCCATCCCTGAGCGAGGATCGTATTAACGAACGTCTGGAGCGTGTCGGGGCTGCCCTTCGCCGCCAGAAACTCAGCCGCCAGTTTGCCCCACGCGGCGTTCGCATGGGGACTGACAAGCGCATTGATCCTGAAACCGGCATGTCCCACGATCTCCGGGCGTGTCGCGCGCCAGCGCCCCCCGTCGATCATCGCCGGTTTGAATTTCTCCGAAATCATTTCCATGCAGATCGGGCAGCGGAAGGCCGCCGTCTCCGGCTGGTCGGGCTGCCATTCGATATGCGACCAAAGGATTTCCGTGAATGTGCCGCACTCCGGGCACGGAACCTCAAAGACACGCTGGTCGGACTGGGCATAGGACCGAAGGACATTGCTGGTTGCCTCCAGCGTCGGGGTCGATCCCATGATGATCTTGCGGTTTGCGAAGCTCAGCGTCCGGCGCTCCGCCAGCAGAACCGGGCTGCCTTCCGCCCCCGGCTCCATCGCGTCCGCTTCGTCGATCAGCAGGACGCGGACATTATGACGGCGGAGATTGCGGGGCGATTTGGCCGCCACGATCTTGAGCGAGCCGCCGGGGAAGCGCCGGGACAGCAGCGTATTGCGTCCGCCTTCCGCGCTATCGTCGTTCAGCAAACCAGCGAGCGCGGGCGTGGCGTTGAAGATCGGCTCCAGATCGGAGACGGTATAGTCACGGCAATCGGCTTCCGTCGGCAATAGCAACAGGATCGGGGACGGCTCATTCGCCGCGAAGCTGCCAACGGTCGCGGTCAACAGTCCACGCGGATCGGCTTGCCATCGCCCTTTCCGAACGAGCGCCACCTATCCCGCAATTCCCTGCCGTCATAGTTGCTGCACCGCTGCGAAATCTCGTCGGCAAGCGCCAAGCCTTTTTCGCTGCCGCCGGACTCATGATGGATCGCGGCGACCATCTTGAACCATGGGTCATGCCTTTCGAGGTGGCCGCCCTCGGCAAGAGCGACACCCGCGCGCCGCATCCTGTCCCACTGGGGGATGACGGGAATCTCGTCGTCATCTTCTCCGCTATCCGGGGCCGCCGGAGCGTCCGACATGGGGGCGCGGCGCTCGGCCATCTCCGCCAGCTTCTCCGGGAACGACGGGAGCGCAACCGATCCGACCGCCGCGCCGTCCGGCTGATAGCGATGGTCGCCCTTCCATGATCCGGGCGCGACGATGAATCCGCCCTCTGCCCGGACATCAACGCCGGGGCCGATTTTCGACACGGAATTGCGGAGGTCAGGGTTGTCCCGGAACAACAGATGCCAGCCACCGCTAGGGGTTCGCACTCGCACGGGCGACAGGGCAGCGATGTCCGGGAAGCCAGCGGCAGACATGGCCGCCACGCCGTCCTTCCCGTTCTTCGTGTCGAGGTCGAGCGCCAAGAGGTCATTGCGCTTGCCGGTCGGCAGGCCAACGCGGGCGTCCGGCCAATCCGTCCACCATTCCACGATCCGGGTGAACTCGTCAGATGCCGAATCCCGCCAGCCGGTTATCGGCGTCCATTTGTCCTGCCCACGGTTACGGATCGGGAAAACGGCAAGCCCTTGCCGTGCGAGGTCGAGCGCCGCGACCATATTGGGCGGGACATCCATGAAATCGTCAGGCGGGGTGGCGCTGGCGCGCGATCCGGTCTCGTCATGGTGCGGAGGCGCATCGCATCCCGGATCGCCTTTGCCGGGCTTCTCCGGGGACCGCCGGGTCATGCCCCCGGCAGCGGCCTTGTCCGCCCCTTGTTTGCTTGTCCGGGAAGCGTCCGAATGATATTCCGGCCCCCGTCGATCCGGCTTTTCTAGGGCATCGTCCGGGCGGCCATGTAGAAACACGCGAGCGCCGTTCCGGGGACCATTCGGGGCGGCGTTTTCGTGTCTGTGAGGCTCACTGTCAGTTGGACTTTCCGATGTAACGTATTGATCTTGC
Organism: Sphingomonas bacterium; assembly: GCA_047602705.1. Classification (GTDB taxonomy): domain Bacteria; phylum Pseudomonadota; class Alphaproteobacteria; order Sphingomonadales; family Sphingomonadaceae; genus Sphingomonas. Next base: position 14,203 of record JASGGR010000057.1, read on the forward strand.
ACGGCCCTTTATTCCCCTAGTTGGGAGAAAAATCGTGCAAAATCAACGGGTCGTCAGGGAATCATAATCCGCGTGTCGGGGGTTCAAGTCCCTCCTCCGCTACCAATCAGGCGATCGATCCTGTTAGCCGCATGGGCAGCGATCCTCGCCATATGCCTCAATGCCCTAACTGGCGAATATCGAACATCTCGGGGACGGGCGCGCGCTCGAATGACCATTTCCCGTCCCTGAAATCCAGGGTTTCGGAATCCCCTTCGGCCTCCCGGTCGGCGCGCCACTTCGCGAAGCCGGGATAGAAAGCGCGGATGGACGGCGCATCGATCCAGGCGGCCTTGTCCTTCAGCTCATGGCGATACCTGATCCCGACATTCCGCATCGTCTGATCGACCGGCCCCACCTCCACTTTCCCGACCGCGCGGCTGCCGTAGCAGATCACCGACTTGTAGCTGGCCATCGCCCCGCTGCCGGGACGGATGAATTTCTGGCCCTCGGGCGTCACCACATAACGGATGACGTGCCGTTCGCCCGAGCCGGTCAGGGGATCGGCGACCGTCACCTCCCCTTCGCCCCGGACCAGCCCCGCGTCGGCGAATGCCTGCATGCGCTGTTGCTCGTAGGTCGAATCCACGGACACGTCGCGCGGCATGGCGAAGAAGGGCGTGCAGATCGGATTGGCGTCGAAATAGATCTGGAGAAGATCGTGCGCCCAGCGCTCCGACGGCGCCTTGATATTGCCCTCCTCATCGGCCTGCCATGAAGCCTCCTCGGAGGAGTTTCCGGAACAGCCGGCGATGAGCAGCAGGGTTGCGGGAAGCAGGCGGGGAACAGGCGATCTGACCATGGGATTTCGTCTCACGATGGCAGGATGATGATCTCGACACGGCGGTTGCGCTGGCGTCCTTCGGGATCGTCGCTTCCGTCGTCATGGGTATTGGGCGCTATCGGCCTGCGCTTCCCGAATCCCCGCACCTCTGCCGTGCGATCCGTCCGCTGTTCAAGCCAATCGGCGACCGCCCCGGCCCGGCGCTTCGAGAGGGCGTCGTTATAGGCATCGTCGCCCCTCGCATCGGTATGCCCGGCGACCGCGATACTCGCATCCGGATAATTGGCGAGCAGCCGCGCCGCTTTCTCGAGGCCCTGCGCGGCATCGGGACGAAGCGTCGCCTTGTCGAAATCGAACAATATGTCGGCGGGCAGGTCGAAGCGGATCGAGCGGTCCTCCGCCTGCCGGGCGTGCAAATCGCCCAGCAGCAGGCGCGTCTCCTCGATCCTGCCCGGCGCGATCTCCGCCTCGCGGAACAGCGATTGCGCGCCCGCCGGCGCGAGGCCACTTTCCGGCGCGCCGCCGCCTGCTCCGCCGCCGGCTTCGAGAACGGTCATCCGGGTTTCAGGCACATCGGTCCGCACCGTCATGTGCGAATCCATGGCGGCCAGGCTGCGCGGCTCGGGGCGCCGGTCGCAACCTGTCACGATCACGGCCGCGATCAGCGCGGCCGGAAGGAGGCGTCTCCCGCTCGTCATGGCGATCAGCTCGCCGCGCCATCCAGATGGAGCGGGATCGACAGCCCCGGCGCCGTCACCGAATCTCCGGGGTTGTTATTGTTGATGACGAGGGTGAGCGTTTTCGTACCCGGCGCCACGGCACCCAGGAAAACGAGCTGCCCGTCCATCTGCTGGCCACGGATGATGTGGATGGAGGGGTTTTCGGCCGGCTGCTTGAGCATCAGCCTGTTGCCCTGCTCGTCCTGCAGATAGGTGGGATCGGAGGCGAGCGGGACGTTGTTGGTTTCCGTCCCGCCATAAGATGCGCTTACGGTCAGGATCGTCGCGTCGGTGCCCATCTCGATACCCTTGACCCGCACCGTCAGCCCGATCGGCGCGACACCTTGTGCGCTGAGCGCCACGGTGCGCGCCTTGTCGGGAATGGCGGGCCGTGGCGAAGCGGTGGCGGCGGTCGTGGCATTTTCCGGCGCTTGCGATCGTTCCTGCGATCCTCCGGGCTGCGATGAGCATCCCGCAAGCAGGGACGCATATATCACCAGTCCAGCGACACCGACCTTCCGCATCAGCAGCCCTCCCGTTTGCATGCCTTCCACCAAGAACGGCGGAAACGGGAAGGCTGTTCCGGGTGTTCAACGACTTTCATCGCCCGCAAGGCTCGCCCTGCCGGAAGAAAGCGGTGCGGCGCCGCCATCGGCGACGCCGGTCCGCGTCATGGTTCCTTTTGCCGCTCCAGCCTCAGGCCATGCCAAGACAGAGATATTTGATCTCGAGATAATCCTCGATCCCGTATCGCGAGCCCTCGCGGCCGATGCCGGATTCCTTGACGCCGCCGAACGGCGCGACCTCGGTGGAGATGAGGCCGGTATTGATGCCGACGATGCCATATTCCAGCGCCTCGGCAACGCTCCACACGCGTTTCAGGTCGCGCGCGTAGAAATAGGCGGCGAGGCCGAAACGGGTGTCGTTGGCCTGTGCGACGACGTCCGCCTCGTCCGTGAAGCGGAACACCGGGGCGAGTGGGCCGAACGTCTCCTCCCGCGCGACGGCCATCGCGGCGGTGACGCCGGTGAGCAACGTCGGCTCGAAGAAGGTGCCGCCAAGCGTCGAGCGTTCGCCGCCGCACACCAGTGTCGCGCCCTTGCCGACCGCGTCGGCGATATGGCGCTCGACCTTCTCAACTGCGTCCGCATCGATCAGCGGCCCGATATCGGTGCCGGCCGCCGCGCCGTCGCCGACCTTCAGCGCCCGCACCGCCTCCGTCAGCCGCGCGACGAAGGTGTCGTGGATGCCCGCCTGCACATAGAGCCGATTGGCGCAGACGCAGGTCTGCCCCGCATTGCGGTATTTGGATGCGATCGCGCCCTTTACCGCCTGATCGAGATCGGCGTCGTCGAACACGATGAAGGGCGCGTTTCCGCCCAGCTCCAGCCCGAGCTTCTTCACCGTATCGGCGGACTGGCGGTAGAGCAGCTTGCCGATCTCGGTCGAGCCGGTGAAGGACAGTTTCCGCACCACCGGATTGGCGGTCATCTCGCCGCCCATCGCCGCCGCGTCGGAGGTCGGCAGGATGCTGAGCAGGCCGGCGGGCAGGCCGGCTTCCTCCGCCAGCACCGCCAGCGCCAGCGCGGAGAGCGGCGTCTGCTCGGCCGGCTTGACCACGATGCCGCAGCCGGCGGCCAATGCCGGCGCGACCTTGCGCGTTATCATCGCCGCCGGGAAGTTCCACGGGGTGATCGCGGCGACCACGCCCACCGGCTGCTTCAGGACGAGGATGCGCTGGTCGGCGGCATGCGCCGGGATGATGTCGCCATAGGCGCGCTTTCCTTCCTCCGCGAACCATTCGATGAACGACGCGGCATAAGCGATCTCGCCCCGGCTCTCGGCCAGCGGCTTGCCCTGCTCGGCGGTCATAAGGGCCGCGAGATCGTCCTGATGCGCCATCATCAGATCGAACCAGCGCCGGAGGATGGCCGCCCGCGCCTTGGCGGGAGTGGCCGCCCAGGCAGGCATCGCGGCGGCGGCGAGATCGATCGCCTGCCGCGTCTCGGCGACGCCCATGTCGGTGCGCGCTCCAATATCGGCGCCGGCACCATCACCT
>JASGGR010000058.1:0-17674 GCA_047602705.1 Sphingomonas bacterium
CTGTTGCTGACCGGCGCGCGCTCGCACGTCTCCCCGGCGCGCTACGGCGGCGCGGATCACGACGACGGCGGCATCACCGATCCCGAGCGCGACGCGGTGGCGCTCGACCTCGCTGAACGCATGATCGCAGGCGGCAAGCCGGTCTATGGCATCTGCCGGGGATTGCAGGAGATCAACGTGCTGTTCGGCGGCACGCTCACCCCGGCCGCATGCGGCGGCCGCCATCGTCGCGGCTCGTGGGACGAGAATTACGCCACCCTGTTCGATCATCGCCACGCGGTCGAACTGACCGATGGCGGCCTGCTCGCGGAGACGGCCCGGTGCCGCCGGCTGGAGGTCAATTCGGTCCACCAGCAGGGCATCGGGCGGCTCGGCGGCGGCCTCGCGGTGGAAGCGGTGGCGAGTGACGACGGACTGATCGAGGCGATCCGCGCGCCCGGCTGCGGTGCGGACGTGCTCGCGGTGCAATGGCATCCCGAATGGGACGTCGCGCATTGCGACGGCAGCCGCGCCTTCTTCACCCTGCTCGGCGGGTCGCTGCGGGCGGTAGCGAGATGACGACCGTCAATCGAAGCTTCAGGGCTTCGCCCCATCGCGCTTTCCAGCCCATCCGTTATCGGCCAGATAGTGCTCGCGGGGAGTCGGACACCCGATCTCCTGTCGGAGCCAACCCGCCGCATCATCGCCGGCGAACGGGAGTGACGCATCCTGCACCTGCCCTCCCCCCCGCATGACGGACCCGGCGCGTGACGGGTGACGTCGCGATCGTCGGGGCAGGCTTTTCGGGGACGCTGCTCGCGATCAACCTGCTCCGCCATGACGGGCCGCGCGCAACATTGATCGAGCGCGCGCCCGTCGCGGGAACCGGCGTGGCCTATGGCACGGCGCATCGCGATCATGTGCTCAACGTCCGCGCCGCGAATATGAGCGCGTTTCCAGACCAGCCGGATCATTTCGTCGCCTGGCTCCGGGCGCGTGGCCACACGCAGGCGAACGGTGCGTTCGTGTCGCGCGCGCTATATGGCGAATATCTCCGCGCGCTGCTGCAGGACGCGCGGCGATCCGCGCCCGACAGGCTGAGGCTGATCGCCGACGATGCGATCGACATTCACGATGGCGACACGATGCGCGACACGCTCGCGAGCGGACGCGCGGTCGCTGCCGGCGCGGCCGTTCTCGCGGTCGGCAACCTGCCCCCGCACCTGCCCGCGGCGATGCAGGCGGTGAAGGACTCGCCCCGCTACCGCCCCAATCCGTGGGACGCGTCGATCGCGGACGGTCTGGAACCGGGCGACACGATGCTGCTGATCGGCACCGGCCTGACGATGATCGACGTGGTGCTGACATTGCACGCGCGCGGTTTTCCCAGCCGGATCGTCGCGCTGTCGCGGCGCGGCCTCATTCCCCATCGCCACGCACCGGTCGCGCCGAATGACGCACCGCTCGCCGAGCGCCCGCGCGGCCCGCTATCGGCGCTGACACGGACGGTGCGGCGACGCGGCGAGGCGATCGGCTGGCGCAACGCGGTCGACGAATTACGGCGCTTCACCCACGCAATCTGGGCGCAGGCCGATGCGGGCGAGCGGGAGCGCTTCCTGCGGCACCTCCGCCCCTGGTGGGATATCCATCGCCATCGCCTCGCGCCGCCGGTCGCCGACCGGATCGCCGCGCTCGTCGCCAGCGGCCAGCTTTCGGTCCATGCCGGCAAGCTCGGCGACGCGATCGAGCGCGAGGACGGCATCGCCGTGACGTGGCATGCGCGCGGGGCCACGCGGCCGTCGCATCTGGTCGCGCAGCGCGTGGTCAATTGCACCGGGCCGCAGGGCGATCTCTCCCGCACCGACGAGCCGCTGCTGGCGCGACTGGTCGCGCGCGGGGCAATCCGCCCGGACGCGGAGCATCTCGGCATCGACGTGGACGCGCGCGGCCGGACGATCGCGGCGGACGGGCAGGTCAACGACAGCCTCTACGCGATCGGCCCGATGACGCGCGGCGCCTTCTGGGAGACGGTCGCCGTGCCCGATATCCGGCGGCAGGCATGGGATCTGGCGCGGACGCTGTCCAACGCGCAATGGGTCGAGGGCGAAGAGCTTTGAGGTCGGTCTGACCGCAGTGAAACAAATGTGCTCACCGCCGCCTTGGTGATCGATGCCGGTTTCATGGTGTAGTCTGCATTCGCTACGGGAGAGCGGAACCATACGCGCCCGCCGCGGACACAGACGACAACGCCGCCTTGCGACGCCTGTGCGCAGGGCGCTCCGCGCTGATCATCGCGCATCGCCTCGCCTCCCATGAGCGGGATATGATCGAACCGACGTGACGCCAGCTCAAAAAACGAGCTTTCCTCCAACGACCGCCAGCGTGCCGGCAAGGATCGGCCGCAGCGCGCGCTCGAGGATACGGGTGGCGACGAGGCTGCCGGCGATGATCCCCGGCACTGATCCGATCAATAGCGATGCGAGAAACCCGAAATCGACCGAGCCGATCATCCAGTGCCCGGTACCGGCGATCAAAGTGAGCGGCACCGCATGGGCGATATCCGAGCCGACGAGACGATTGGCCGGCAGGCTCGGGTAGAGGATCAGCAACACCGTCATGCCCAACGCGCCCGCGCCGACCGAGGAGAGCGAGACGAGTACGCCGAGGGTCGCACCGAGCAGCACGGCCAGTGACGCAATCTGCCGCTCCGGGCGTGGCGGGAACTTGCGCGCGAAAGGATTCGGCTGGACAATCGGTGTGCTGATCGAACTTTCGGCACGATATTCCATGCGGAAATCTTCCTGATTTCGCGGAGAGGTGCCGGGATTCTTATTTCGCAGACGAGGCCATCTCCTGTCACCAAAAATAGAGACAAGTTTCCCTATCACGCCCGCTTTATCAGACGACGTGGACGTTTCGAAAAACCCATAGCGCCGACGGCGGAGATATGATTCTGGATTTTCCGTGCTTTGTTTGGGCTCGCGTCGTAGCCATAACGCATCATCTACTTCGCTTTATTGTCCATCGCCAATAAAGCGGCGCATCATCTGTAAAGTCTCACCACTAACGTGATGCTCAATCCCTTCCGCGTCGATCTCGGCAATGTCCCGATCCACACCGATCGCGAGCAGGAACTTCACCACGACCTGATGGCGCTCGCGTGATTGATAGGCGAGCGCCCTGCCCTCGTCGGTTAGAAACAGCGCGCGATACGGGCGGCTCTGCACGAGGCCCAGCGCTTTAAGACGCTGGACGATCTTGGCAGCAGTCGGCTGCGACACTCCCATGTGCATTGCGAGGTCGATGAGCCGCGCCTCGCCGCGCTGGTTCAGGAGGTCGTCGATCAGCTCGACATAATCCTCGGCTATTTCAGTCGCATGCGCCTCACGCGTCGCGCGGAACGCAGCCGCCCGGCGCTCGGCACTCTGATCGACCATGCAAAATCCTCAGTGGATGACCGCCCTCCCTTGCCATCATTCGTTTCCGCTCGCCAGCAGGTTGACAGATTAGCTTAGGCTAATCAGAAGCGCCATTGGCGTTTTAAGGATACAATATGTCATTGCTTGCGGCATCCTTGCTGGCAATCATGGCGGCAGCGGATGACGTGCGGCCCGACCCCGCGTCCCGGCCCGCGACAGCTCGCCCGACGAGCGACGAGAGCAGCGACGACCAGGGTGACATCGTCGTGATCGGCCGTGGCGAGCATCGTATCGGCGAGGATCAGGCTGCAAGCGCCGGGGCAATATCAGGCGACGATATCCGCGCGCGTCCAATGCTTCGCACCAACGAGCTCGCGGAAGCAGTGCCGGGGCTGCTGGCGGTGCAGCATTCTGGCGGCGGCAAGGCGGCGCAATATTATATTCGTGGCTACAGCCTCGACCACGGCACCGATTTCAGCATCTCGCTCGATGGCGTGCCGATGAACCTGCCCACGCACGCGCATGGCCAGGGCTATCTCGATCTCAACGGCCTGATCCCTGAAACCATCGACCGCATCGAATATCGCAAAGGTCCCTATTACGCGCAGGACGGCGACTTCTCGCTGGTCGCGGCGGCGTCGATGCGGACGCTCGACCGGGTCGACCGGCCATTCGTCGGGATCGAGGCTGGCAGCTACGGCTACGGACGACTGGTCGGCATGGGTTCGCAACCACTGGGCAAGGGCGACCTGCTGCTGGCGGGAGAATTGACGATCGGCAACGGCGTATGGGCCTTGCCCGAACGGCTTCGCCACGCATCGGCCTTCGCCAAATATACGGTCGATACCGGGATCGGCAGGCTGCGCGCGAGCATCTCCGACTATAACGCGACGTGGCAGCCGACCGAGCAGATCCCGGTGCGCGCCATCGGGACGCTGATCCCCGACCGCTACGGCACGCTCGATCCCTATCTGCGCGGCAAGACGCAGCGGCAGATCGTCACGGTCGGGCTTTCCGGCGACCATTTCGACGCAACCGTTTACGGCCAGCGCTATGTGTTCGATCTCATTTCGAACTTCACCTTCTTCCTCAACGATCTGGTGCATGGCGACGAGCTTGAGCAGGCCGAGCATCGCTGGACGCTAGGCTGGCGGCTCCAGCGCCGTTTCCCTCTGGGCGAACGGTGGCAAGTAAGCGTGGGCAGCGACGCGCGAAGCGACTGGATCGACGGCCTCGGCCTCTATCATACGGAAAAGGGACAGCGGATCGGCACTACCAGTTTTGCCGACATCCGGGAAACATCGGTCGGCGGTTATGCGGAAATACGATGGAAGCCGGACAACCGGCTGACGCTGACCGGCGGCGGAAGGCTCGATCATTATAGCTTCCGGTCGCACGCGCTCGCCGGTGACGCGAAGGACGGACAAAAGAGAGCGACGATCGCAACGCCGAAACTGAGCGTCGCGCTGACGGTAATGCGCGGTATCGCGCTCTATGCCGATTACGGCCAGGGCTTTCATTCCAACGACACGCGTGGCGTGCTCGCGTCACGCGACGCGATACCCGGCCTCGTCCGGGGCTCGGCCTACGAGTTCGGCACGCGCATCGAAAGAGGGCCGTTGGTGCTGACGGTCGATCACTGGTGGTCGCGCTCGGGCGGCGAACTGGTCTACTCGGGGGACGACGGCACGGTCGAACCCGCCGGCCCCAGCCGACGCAGAGGATGGGAGACGACGCTGTTCGTCCGCCCCGCGTCCTGGCTGTCGATCGACGCGATCTATGCGACCAATCACGCGCGGTTCATCAATGCACCGGGCGCAGACCGCATTCCCAATGCGCTCGAATCGGCAGGCTCGCTCGGCGTGACCGTGCGGGCGGGCGGATGGCAAGGCGCAGTCCGGCTGCGCTATATCGGCCCGCACCCGCTGATCGAGGACAACAGCGTGCGCGGCCCCGCGACTACCGTCGTGAACATGCAGTTCGGCCGATCGATCGGGCCGGTTGAGCTGGAGATCAAGCTGCTCAACGTCTTCGACACCCGTCACGCCGACGCGGATTATTATTACGCTTCGCGCTTGCCCGGTGAGCCGCTGGATGGCGTTGAGGGAATCCACAGTCGTGCTGTCGAGCCGCGTCAGGTCCGTCTCGGACTTCGCGTGCGACTCTGAAAGCGGCTCGCGGGCGAATGTCCCGATTGCACGATTACCAGCGGCGTCAGGCGAGTCCCAGCAGCCAGTTGGCCAACGACACCGGGCGGATCGTCGCACCGGGCATATGCTCGCTGAGTTCGCGCCGATTGGCTATCAACCATGCAAGGCAGTCGGCGCGGCTTTCGAACAGCGCGAAACGCGCCCGCGACGGCACCTTCCTTTCTCCATCGACGAGGAACCGGGCATGGGGGCGGCAGCCCGGAGCGGCGATCCAATCACGGCTCGGGGCCTCCACTGCGGCCGCCCAATACGGCCTGCGGGGATCGAGCGAATCCACCTGACTTCGATCCATCGGACATCCTCTCCACGGTCGATCGATCCGCAATGCCCCTCATGACGGGGCGATGTCGGAAGCGATCGGGAACGATCCGTCTCCGGGATCAGGCGCGCCGCAACCGGGAAGTGCCCGGCCGCGGCGCGCCTGATCCCGCTACCCAACCGTCGCCGGCTCAGCGATCCCGATCGGTTCCACGCTGTCGGGATTCTGCGGCAGGTCGAAGCGATCGGCGTTCATCACCTTGGTCCAGGCGCTCACGAAATCGCGGACGAATTTCTCCTCATGTCCCTTCTCGGCATAGACCTCCGCGACCGCGCGCAACTGGCTGTTCGCGCCGAAGATCAGGTCGGTGCGGGTCGCGCGCCACTTCTCCTGCCTGCCCGCGCGGTCATAACCGATGAACTGTTCGTCGGCGCTTTCGTCGATCACTTTCCAGAAGGTGTCGTTGTCCAGCAGATTGACGAAGAAGTCGTTGGTGAGCTGGCCCTTGCGCTTCGTGAACACGCCTTCCAGCGCGTCCTTGTGATTGGCGCCAAGCACGCGCAGCCCGCCGAGCAGCACCGTCATCTCCGGGACCGACAGGCCGAGCAGCGAGGCGCGATCGAGCAGCAGCGCCTCGGTCTTCACCGACTGCCTGGTCTTGAGGTAGTTGCGGAAACCGTCCGCCACCGGCTCCATCACCGCGAAGCTCTCCTCGTCGGTCCAGTCCTGCGTCGCATCGCCCCGGCCGCCGGTGAACGGCACCGCGATATCGAAGCCGGCGTCCTTCGCCGCCTTTTCCACCGCCACCGTGCCCGCCAGCACGATCGCATCGGCCATCGACAGGTTGCCGCGCAGCTTGTCGATCCCGGCGAGAATGGCCGCCAGTTCCGCCGGTTCGTTGACCGCCCAGTCCTTCTGCGGCGCGAGGCGGATGCGCGCGCCGTTGGCGCCGCCCCTGTGGTCAGTCCTGCGGTAGGACGATGCCGAAGCCCATGCGGTCCTGACCAACTGGCCGATGGTGAAGCCCGCGCCGAGGATCGCCTGCCGAAACGCGGCGATGTCGCTGTCAGGCGCATCGTTCCCCGCCGGCACGGGGTCCTGCCAGATCAGATCCTCTGCCGGAACCTCCGGCCCGAGGTAACGGGCCTTCGGCCCCATGTCGCGGTGGGTGAGCTTGAACCAGGCGCGCGCAAAAGCGTCCTTGAACGCTTCGTGATCGTTGCGGAACTTCTCCGAGATGACGCGCAATTCGGGGTCCATCTTCAGGGCCATGTCCGCCGTGGTCATCATCGTCGGCACCCGCTTCGACGGGTCGTGCGCCGCCGGCGCCATGTCCTCAGGTTTCTGGTTGATCGGCTGCCATTGCTGGGCGCCGGCCGGGCTGCGCACCAGTTCATATTCGTAGTCCAGCAGGAGGCGGAAATAATTGTCCGACCATTGGGTCGGCGTGTTGACCCATGAGCCCTCGATGCCGCTGGTGACGGTGTGCGCGCCGAAGCCATTTCCGTTGGCGTTCGCCCAACCCAGCCCTTGCAGCGCGATATCGGCCCCTTCCGGCGCCGCGCCAACGAGGCCGGGATCGCCCGCGCCATGCGCCTTGCCAAAGGTATGGCCGCCGGCGGTCAGCGCGACCGTCTCCTCATGGTTCATCGCCATGCGCTCGAAGGTGATCTTGATGTCGCGCGCGGATTGCAGCGGGTCAGGAACCCCGCCCGGACCTTCGGGATTGACGTAGATCAGCCCCATCTGGATCGCCGCCAGCGGATTCTCCAGCTCCAGTTCCTCCTCCGGGAGGATGCGCGTCTTGTTTCCCGGTTGGCCGACAAACTGCTCCTCGGAACCCCAATAGATGTCGCGCTCCGGCTCGAAGACATCGCGACGGCCTCCGCCAAAGCCGAAGATCGGGCCGCCCATCGATTCGATCGCGACGTTGCCGGCTAGGATGAACAGATCGGCCCAGCTGATATTCCTGCCGTATTTCCACTTGATCGGCCACAGAAGTCGCCGCGCCTTGTCGAGGTTGCCGTTATCCGGCCAGGAATTGAGCGGGGCGAAGCGCTGCTGGCCGCTATTGGCGCCCCCGCGCCCGTCGGCCGTGCGATAGGTGCCCGCGGCGTGCCACGCCATGCGGATGAACAGCCCGCCGTAATTGCCGTAATCCGCAGGCCACCAAGGCTGGCTGTCGGTCATCAGCGTCGTCAGGTCGGCCTTGATCGCCTGATAGTCCAGCGCGTTGAACGCTTCGGCATAATCGAAATCCTCGCCCATCGGATCGGGCGAGAGGCCGCCCTGATTGAGGATTTCCAGCGGGAGAGCTTCCGGCCACCAGTCGCGATTGGTGCGACCGAGCAGCGAGCGAACCGGGGCCGGCTGACCCATCGGACAACCCATTTCGCCTGTTTTCGCATCCATGGCTCAATCTCTCCTGTGCTTGTCGGAGCACAGAATAAACCGGACGCGGCACTGGCGTTAGCAATTAAACCCAGTCAAAGATAATCAGGAAATCGATCAGTGCCGATAGATCATTCCTCGGCCTTTGGCGATCTGAACCGATCGGAATATCTTGCTGGCTCAGAAACCTGGCCTGTCCCCGTCGGGACAGGCCGGCCGGAAACCAACGCCACATCTGGACCACCGCCCCAAGCGTTTCAGTGATGGCACTCCGACTCTTACGCGCCGTTATCGGAGCGCGTGAAAGACGCCATAGGCGCTGGTGAGCGTCAGCACGATGCCGACCAGCACCAGCATCGCCCGCGTCGGGATCCGCTTCGCCATCACCGCGCCGAGCGGAGCGGCGGCGATCCCGCCGATCAGCAGCCCGATCGTCGCCGTCGCGAAATCGTCGACGCCCAATTCGCGGATGAAGGTCGCGGAGACGGCGAGGGTCAGGAAGAACTCCACCGCATTGACGGTGCCGACTACGCGGCGCGGCTCGACGCCCTGCACGAGCAGGTTCGACGTCACCACCGGCCCCCATCCGCCTCCACCAGCCGCGTCGAGGAAACCACCGACCAGCCCGAGCGGCTCGACCACCCTGGGCCGCGCGGCGCGGTGCCGGTGTGTCGCCGCGCGTGCCAGCAGGTAGAGACCAACCAGCACGAGATAGCCGAGCACGAATGGCTTCACCACGCTGGCATCGATATTGCTCAGCAGCCAGGCCCCCGTCACCCCGCCGATCAAGCCGGGAACGAGCAGCCGCACGAATAGCCGGCGGTCGATATTGCCGTGGAGCAGGTGGCTTATCCCCGAGACAGCGGTGGTGAAGGTCTCGACGATATGGATGTTGGCCGACGCGCGCGCGGGAGGGATCCCGATCACCGCGACCAGCAAGGTGTTGCAGATGATACCGAACGCCATGCCCAGCGCGCCGTCGACGATCTGCGCAGCGAGGCCCACGAGGATGAAGGGCAACAGTGCATCGGCGCTGGCAAGTGTAAAATCCAATCCTGATCTCCCGTCCAGCCGCGATGATGTGATGGCGGCCCGTCAAAGGCAAACCCGGCCGGCCGCCGCCTGGTTGCAAACGGCGATGCTCCAGCGCGCGTCGGGAGACTTAAGTGCGGGTGCATCCAGATCCAGGCGGCGTCCAATGGGGGAAATCGGCTAGCTTTGTGGCGGCTAGCGTGGAATCGCCGGTTGCCGCGGCGATCACGACGCATCCACAGTCTGCAAAGCGAACGACCCCAGCCGATATCGACCAAGGTGTCGCTGTCACTCCAGCGTGCGCGAGGATGACGCAAAAGTCATATGCCAGCCACGGCGGCGCGCCGGATCGAGGTCTACATCCGCAACCAGCGATAGTTGGAGTAACGATGATGAAGAGGCATCTTCTGACGGCGCTCGCGGCGGGTTGCACGTTCCTCGCCAGCGCCGCGCCCGCCACCGCGCAGCTCGCGATCGGAATCAGCGTGGGCATCATGCCCCCTCCCCTCCCCGTCTATGCCCAGCCGCCGATCCCCGGCGCGGACTATATCTGGCGGACTATATCTGGACGCCGGGTTATTGGGCGTGGAACAATGTCTTCGGCGATTATTTCTGGGTGCCCGGCGCGTGGGTCCGCGCACCGCGACCGGGATTGCTGTGGACGCCGGCGTGGTGGGGCTGGAACAGCGGCGCCTATATCTTCCACCCTGGCTATTGGGGGCCGCACGTCGGCTTCTATGGCGGGATCGCTTATGGTTTCGGTTATACCGGCTTCGGTTATCAGGGCGGCTACTGGAGCGGCGGCCATGTGTTCTATAACCGCACCGTCAACAACATCACCAACGTCAATGTTTCGAATGTCTACAACCGAACAGTAGTGAACAGTACGGTCACGCGCGTGAGCTACAACGGCGGCCCGGGCGGCGTGATAGCCCGACCGAGCGCGGCGGAGCAGGGATTTGCCCGCGAGCAGCATTTCGCGGCCACCGGGATGCAACAACGGCAAGTCAGCAAGGCACATGATGATCCGCATGCTTTCATGCACACCAATGGCGGCCATCCTCCGCGTCTCGCCGCGATGACGCCGGCGCCCGGCGCTCATTCCATAAGCGGCAATCGTCCGCCGGCCGGACATGCACCGCCACCGGAAATGCGGCAGCAGGCGATGGACGCGGCACCCGCGGCACCACCTTCGACACGACAAGGACAGCGCCTCCGGCGCCCGGCAACTGGCAGCACGCGCCACAACAGGTGCAACAGCGCCTGACACCGCGCCCTGACGCTCCTTTCGCCGGACAGCACATGGCAGGTCCGCCGGCGATGCACGCCCACCAGATGCATGCGGCACCCCCTCGTCCGCACCCTCCACGTCCGCCGCATCCCGGTCCGCATGGCGAAGGGCATCATAAGCACGGCTGACCAATGGTCAGGTAGTGGAGGCGGCCGATCATGCCGTCTCCTCTTTCTTTGCGAACCGCGCGAACGGTCGCAGCGCAACATCCTGTCGGGAGGCTTCCTGCACCTGATGCCGCAGGCCTCCCACCCAGACGCCTTATGGCGGTGTTCCCTTCCCGTTTCTCCCCGATGCAACTCACGGCACCGGCTTGCGAACGCCCTTCTGCTGGACGGGAGGCGACTGATCGGCGCCGGGGATCGGCGCGTCGGGCAGGTTGGCGGCATTCTTCCGCGCGAGCGCCAGCATGTCGGCGGTGGCGGGCAGCGCCGGCCATTTCCCCACGGGCTGGCCGAACCGGAACACGGACGTGAGGTCGCCGAAGGTCCGGCGGCGCCAGTCGGTGATGTTCGGCTCGCGCACGCCGGTCACCCGTTCGAGGAATTGCAGGACAGAGGTGTGATCGAACGGCTGGCTACACACCCAGCCGCCGACCGTCCAGGGCGAGACAATGATGCACGGCACCCGGAACCCGCCGCCGATCGGTAGCTCGTCGATGAACTCGCCCGGCGTCCCGACCGGCGGCACCGGCGGCGGGACGTGATCGAACAGGCCGTCATTCTCGTCGTAGTTGAGGATGAACACGGTCCTGGCCCACACGTCGGGGTTGGCGGCCAGTTCGTTGAGGCGGCGGGCGATGAAGTCGGCCCCGGCGGCCGGGAAGTAGTCGGGGTGGTCGCACGTCTCCATGCCGGGAAACATCCACGAGACGGTGGGTAGCCGGTCGTGACGGACGTCGTATGCGAACCGCTCATCATCAGCTGGCGGCAGGCCTCGCATCGCGAGCGGCGAGCCGGGAGGCGCATCCTTGAACCGGGCGAAATGGTCGAGCAGGTTGAATGGCCGGCCCTTGCCATACTGGTAGACGCCCCAGTCGATTCCGGCTTCCTCCAGCCGCTCGGCATAGGTGGTCCAACGATATCCCTCGGACGGAGCATGGTTGCGGATCACCGGGTCACCGGCAAGCCCGTCCGGGTCGATCGTGCCGGTCATATGATACAGCCGGTTGGGCCAGGTGGGACCCATCACCGAGCAATGATAGGCGTCGCAGATGGTGAAGGCGTCGGCCAGCGCGTGGTGGAACGGAATATCCTCGCGCTTGAAATAGCCCATCATGTAAGGACCGTGCGTGCAGTCCGCCGCGCGATGCGCGGGCAACCACTGGTCCATTCGGCCGTGGTTCCACGCGCGATGCTGCACCGCCCAGGCGTGGCTGGTCGAAGGCAGCTTCTGCGCATTGGTGGTGAAGGTGTCGAGGTGGAACGGCAGCAGATAGCCATTGGGGTTCTGGTCGTCCGGTTGATGGAACACGCTCCTGCCCGACGGCAGCGCAATCGCGTGGGGATCGCCGAAGCCGCGCACCCCAGCCATCGTGCCGAAATAATGATCGAACGACCGGTTCTCCTGCATGAGCAGGACGACGTGCCTGATCTGCCTCAGCGCGCCCGCCCGGCTGGGCGCCTGCGCCAGCAGCTTCTGGACATTGGGCGGCATCAGCGCCGTGGCGGCCGCCGCCGAGGCGAGCTGCGCGGCGTTGGTCAGGAGGCGGCGGCGAGTGAAGATCGGCGTGTTCGGCATCGTGCAAAGGCCCTATGCTGACGTTGGCTCCCTCCGATCACGGCCGCATTCACAGCGCCGCGCGGCATCTCGCCCAGCGGCTTTGTTGCTTTGAAATATCGAGCGAGGACGATATTCTGACAACAACGGCGCATCCATCTTTCTTCGACGACGACGCAGCAGATCGCGCTGGCCGATGCCGGCAAGTGTCTGGTCAGGTAAGGATGTCACCTCGCTGAGATGTTCGCAACTGATACTGCGGACGGCTCTCCACCCGCGGCCGGACATTGGACCAGGTCATCGAACAGTGTTGGGGTCGCCCTCTGCTGGCGCGATATCACCGCAGATGCGGCAGCCGCCACGCCCCCAGCAAGGCGGCTGTTCGCAGCGCGAAGATCGTGACGCCGGCGATCGTCCCTGCGAGATCCCTGCGCATACCAAAGCGCTTCATCAAAACCACCACCATCAGCGCTGCGCCTGCCAGAGCCGCCGTGGCGTAGAAATCCTCATGCAAAACGCGCGACACCCGGGCACAAAGGACATCGTGGAGTATCCCGCCACCGCATCCGTTGACTGTCGCGATCACGACGACGCTGGTGCCGTTGAGCTTGTAGTCGATGCTCTTGCGCGCGCCGGCCAAGGCCACCAGCGAGGCCGACCGCCTCGAAAACATCGACCGCGAGCGGCGGAGTGAAATCGCCCACCGGTCCCAGCACGATGGAGGCAACGAGCACGCAAGCCGTCGCCACGACGGCAAGCGCCATAGCGCTAATCGCGAAACGGCACCGGCGGATGCTCACCAAGCAAAAGCAGGCAGATTGATTCCGGTTGGCAACACTGTTTGCTGAGCAAGTTGCCACGGATTCGACCGTCATGCGTTATTGCCCCCTGTGGAAGACGCCGTGGAGGTTGACCATGATGGTGTTGCTTGCAGTTGTTCTCGCCTCGACGATGGTACTCATTGCTATCTGGTTATTCGATCTAGAGCGCCGGCTGAGCGCGCTTGAGACAACGAACGACGACACCTCGACCACGGACAGGAAGCTGTTTCGGCATCGTCGCACCGACTGATTCTGACGGTCGATTTCACCAGTTCGGCTGTTCTGTCCTGATGATTATCGCTGTCGCGATCCGCACCGGCCGGCCCGGTTTTGGTGCGATGCACACGGCGCTTACGCCGAAACCGGGTCAATTTCCCAACGCGGAATGAGGGGAAAGCGCAGCCGACGGCCTGCTGCCGTTGCTGCCGGCAGGCTCCCCAAAGCGGATTACAAAAGAGCACGGCCGGCTGGTGCGGGGGGCAATATCGTTCGATGAAGGATCATTTCATCAGCCACGGCACCACCAGCCATAGCAAGGGTCAGTATGTCGATTTGACTGACCGCACGATCCACAGCAACACCGTAGAAGGCTATTTCAGTATCTTCAAGCGCGGCATGAAGGGTATCCACCAGCATTGTGGCGAGCAACATCTTCACCGTTATCTGGCAGAATACGAGTTCCGCTATAACAACCGGATTGCAAACGGCGTGGATGACCGCCAGCGCGCAGACAATGCGCTGGCGGTCATCGTGGGAAGCGTCTGACCTATCGGTGGTTTGACAACGTGACCGCTTGAGAAAGCGACTCTATCCCAAGCGCTTAGCCGTCAGTTAACCTTTAAGTTCATGGAATCAATCGATGAATCTTGACTTAAATGAAACTTTAAGTCATTGAATTGCTGGTGGTGCGCCGGTTGCCGGGTTGTTGGTATTCATATTCCAGCAGCGTCGATCGACACGCTTGATGCGACGATAGTCGGGCTCAATGGTCATTCGCTAAACGCCTCCGGGCACCACCACTGGCTCGGGTAGCCGTAGAATTTGAAGATCGCCGCTTGGTCGGGATCTAGTTTCGCCTTGCGCATGCTCGGCATGAGCTTCACCCCGAACCCAGAGAACTGGCCGCCCCGCATCTTGTCCGGTTCTCGCGCCATGCGAGGCTTGAGCGCCTTGGCGAACGACGGATCGCAGCCGCCCGTGTCGTGCTTGTCGCAAGCCTTGAAGAATGCGCTCGCCACCACGTCCGCCAACTGCAGCCCTTCTCTGTCGAGGTGGGGATAAACGTGGAGAAGATCGGCATGTATCACGTCCCAATATATCTTTCCCCACGGGAGATACGGGTTGTGCCTTTTAAGCCGCATCCATTAATAGTAAGCGGACATTTGGGAGTATTTCAGTCCGCCCCTGGCACTGTATTCAATGCGCAGGCCCTTCGGCTCGCCGTGCTCCTTAATAGCAAGATCGTGGACGAACTTCGTGACCCTCTCGAGCAACAGCCGGGTCATCCAACAGTAGAACCAGTTGGATGAGGGAATTTTGCCGGCGAAAGGGTTTTCGTATCCCTCCATGTTTTTCTTGTTCGAAGCGACCACGAAATAGCGCGCGTCAAGTTCTGCCATCATCTGGCAAGCCTTCAATCGCTTGGCAGGGTTGAGACCTGAAAAGTGAATGTCGGGGCGCTGGTGGTTACGGAACTCAGCTTTGATGCTGTCAGTCCAAGTTGCAACCTTGGCTTGGTTTTCAGCGCGGATTACGACTGCTGACAAAATGAGCCATTCGCTTGAGCCGGGTGACGACAGCGGTTTTACCGCCTTGAGCCCATCGTCGCCAGCTTCGTCGACGTATGCTACGTAGCTATATTCAGGTTGTTATTCAGGTTGTTTCGAGACCATAATGACCAGCGCAGCACAAGATAAGTCACCGAGTCAACTGGACAAGTTCAAGGAAGCCGCGCGCGAGATCGAGGCGGACGAGGACCAAGCGCGCTGGGACGAGAAGCTGACGAAGATCGCTAAGGTAAAGCCAAAGCCGGAGAAGCCGGAGAAGCCGGAGTGAGCCCGACGATCATACGCTTCCTGTTAGCTGCGTTTTCAGCTTACATGGTTTGGAAGTCAGCGACCGACCCGCGACGTGGTGTCTTCCTCACGCTATTCGGTAATATTGAACCAGACCGGCCGCGAGCGTTTCGAGCCTGTTTGATCGCTGGCTACGGGCTCGCGGCAGCCTTGCTATTGATGGCTATTTTCCCCGCGCTGTGGCTGCCAGCGCTGGCTGGTTTGCAAAGTATATAATCGCCAAAAATATATCGCCTCGCGTTACGCCAGATGCCGGCGGAAGAAAGCGTCGAGCCTGTCGAACGGGATCACGTCCACCTTGTCGTAAAGGTCGGTGTGGTTGGCGCCGGGGATGATCATCAGTTCCTTCGGCTCGGCCGCATTCGCATAGGCGGTTTTGCTGAAATAGCGCGAATGGGCCTTCTCGCCGTGGATCAGCAGGAGCGGGCGCGGCGAAATCTCCTTGATGTAGGTCAGGAGCGGCATGTTCATGAACGACAGTGGCGTGGTGATCGTCCAGGCGTTGCCCGAGTTGACCGCGCGTGGATGATAACCACGCGGGGTCATGTAATAACCGTGGTAATCGACCAGGAACTGCGCTTCGCCGCCATGCAGCACGTTGTAGGGCGGCTGGTAGGCCGGGCTTCCCTTCTCCGCGTCCACCCAGCGTTGTCGGCTCAATTGCTCCAGCGTCTGTGTGCGCTGTTCGAGGGTGACGCTGTCGTTGTAGCCCTTCGACATCAGACGGGTCATGTCATACATCGTGCTGGCGACGACTGCCTTGACGCGCTTGTCCACGGCGGCAGCGTTCAGCGCCATGCCGCCCCAGCCGCAGATGCCGATCATACCGATCCGCTCGCGAGCAACTGACGGGTGCAGGCCGAGGAAATCGACCGCGGCGCTGAAATCCTCAGTGTTGATGTCGGGCGAGGCGACGTTGCGCGGCTCGCCGCCGCTCTCGCCCGTAAAGGACGGATCAAACGCCAGCGTCGCGAAGCCGCGCTCCGCCATGGTCTGCGCGTAGAGGCCCGACGACTGCTCCTTCACCGCGCCGAACGGGCCGCCTACCACGAGCCCGGCGAGCAGCTTATCGGCACAGCCCTTGGGGAGATAAAGATCGCCCACCAGCGTGATGCCGTAGCGGTTCTTGAAGCTGACCTTCTGATGATCGACCTTCGCGCTCCTGGGGAAGGTCTTGTCCCAGTCGTTCGTCATGGCCCTGGTCTCCGCAAATGATGGTGTTCCAAGAGTCGATGCACTGACGGCGGCGATGCCCGCGCCGGTCAGCTTCATCAGCCGCCGTCGATCCATGGCGACGTCGAGCGGCTCTCGATCGTTCTCAAAGGCAGCAGTGGTCTGCACGTCGATATCTCCTACAAATCGCGCATCGGCTCAGTTGAGCTTGAGCATTCTTTGGCCGTTGCCGATCAGCAGCAGCGCGGCCACGGCGAGGACGATGCTGCCGATAAAGGTCGCGTGGATCGAGAAGCTGTCGAGCAGCAGCCCGCCCACCACCGCGCCGAGCAGGATCGACGCCTGGATCGCCGCGACCATCAGGCTGCCGGCCGCTTCCGGCGCATCGTCGGCGTTCTGCGACATCCACGTCATCCAGATAACGGAGAACATCGTGTTCATCGCGCCCCAGATCACCATGAACACCCCCGCCGCGACGACCGAGAAGCCGAGCAGCAATAGCCCGACGGTCGCCCCGCCCATCACCAGTGCCGGCAGCTTGAGGAACGGCGCGACATTGCCCTTGAGGAAGCGCCCAGCCGCCCAGGTGCCGATAAACCCCGCGCAGCCGAGCAGCAGCAGGAGGATCGATAGGGTGGTCACATCCACGCCCGTCACCTTCTCCAGGAAAGGCCGCAGATAGGTGAACATGCTGAACGCCGATCCCCATGACAGCATGCAGGCGACCAGCCCGCGCCGGAAATAAGGCCGCCCGAGCAGGTCGAACATCGCCCGGAAGTCCTGCCGCTGGCGCGCAGGCAGCGAGGGCAGCGCGACCATGTGCCAGACGAGGTTGACGGCGACGATCGGCATCAGCGCCCAGAACACCGCGCGCCACCCGAACATGCCGCCGAGATAGCTGCCGACTGGCGCGGCGAAGGCCGCCGCAATGGCCTGCCCGCCATACATCAGCGCAAGGGCACGCGGCACCTCACCTTCGGGAACCAGCCGCATGATGACCGCGGTCGCCAATGCCCAGAAGCCGCCGATGCAGATGCCGAGCAGCGCGCGGCCGACCATCAGCACCGCGAAGTTCGGCGCAGCCGCGACCAGCACCAGCGAGGCCAGCATGAAGCCTGTCATCGCGACCATCACCCATTTCCGGTTGAGCCCGCCTGCAACAGTGGTGATGCACATGCTCGCCGCCACGGCGAACAGCCCGCTGATCGAGATCGCCTGCCCGGTCTGCCCTTCGGTCGCGTGCAGCCCCTCGGCCATCGGCGTCAGCAGGCTGACCGGCATGAACTCCGACGCGATCAGCATCGC
>JASGGR010000059.1:0-17652 GCA_047602705.1 Sphingomonas bacterium
TGGAATGGCTGCGCATCGTCTCGCGCAGCGCGCCGATGCTGGGGCTGGTCGCGACCATGATCCCGATGGGGCCTGCCCTGCTCGCGCTCGGCAGCAACGACGGCGCGGCGGTGGGCAGGAATCTGGTCGTCGCCTTCTCCTCGGTGATCCTGGCGCTTGTCGCAGCGGCGATCTCCTTCTTCATCTACACCATACGCCGCCGCTGGCTGCTGGAGGAATTGCGCGCGATCGAGCTTGCCGGCGGGGAGGCCGCCTGATGCGCTTCCTCGAGGATGACGAGGCGGATGATCCGATCCTCTCCGTGGTCAATCTGGTGGACCTGTTCCTCGTGATCTGCGCCGTTCTGATGGTGCTGATCGCGCGCAACCCGCTGAACCCGTTCCAGTCCAGCAACGTCGTGGTGGTCGAGAATCCGGGCAGGAAGGACATGACGATCACGATCAAGGACGGGCAGAAGCTGGAACGCTACAGCTCCACCGATCGCGTGGGCCAGGGCGGCGGCGTGAAGGCCGGCACCACCTATCGCCTGCCGGGCGGCGATCTCGTCTATGTTCCCGAATGAGCGGCCGCTCTTCCCGCTGGCCCCGGCGGGTCGATCGGCGCTAGGCTGGCGGGCAGAGGAGAGCGACCATGCCGACCATCGCCGAAAAGCGCGCAACCTTCCGCTGTCTGCATGAATCGGGCTTCTTCATCATCCCCAATGCCTGGGATGCGGGCAGCGCCGTCCGGCTGACGAAGCTGGGCTTCAGGGCGATCGCCTCGACCAGCGCGGGCGCGGCATGGGCGGCCGGAAAGGACGACGGCGGGCTGGGCCGCGATGCCGTGCTCGCGCATCTGCGAATGCTGGTCGGCGCAACCGATCTGCCGGTCAATGCCGATTTCGAGAACGGCTTTGCCGACAGCCCGCCGGCGGTGGCTGCCAATGTCGCGCTGGCGATGGAAACCGGCGTCGCCGGCATCTCGATCGAGGACTGGTCCGGCGACGCGATGTATGAGCGCGATCTCGCGGTCGAGCGTATCGCCGCCGCCCGCGCCGCGATCGACGGCATCGATCCGTCCGCGATGCTGATCGGCCGCAACGAGAACTTCCGCGTGCCGGGCATGTCCGCCGCCGAAAGCATCGCCCGCGCGGTCGCTTATGCCGAGGCCGGCGCGGACTGCCTGTTCGTTCCCTTCATCCTAGATCGCGGTGCGATCGCGGAGCTGGTCGCGGCGGTCGCGCCAAGGCCGGTCAACGTGGTCGTTCAGGATTATGACGCGAACATCCGCGCGCTCGCGGAACTGGGGGTCCGGCGGTGCAGCGTCGGCGGCAGCCTCGCCGGGCGGGCATGGGCGGCGTTCGACGATGCGGCGAGGACGCTGAAGGGCTTCGACTGATCGGGAAAGCGGAAGCGAAAGCTCCCCGGCGCGACATGGCGCGATCTTCCCACGGGTGAACAGATTGCGGTTCACATTCGAAATGGCGCGGATTCTATTCGTCGGGCGATGCAAGCAAGGTTCGACGCCGTGAACGATATATCAACCGCAAGCCTCTTTCCCCGCAGGCCTTTCCCGCTTTCACCGGCCGGAGGCACGCAGGCGCTGCACGCCGGGCTGGAGCTGGCGCGCGCGAGCCAGCTCACCTTGTTGCGGCTGCAGCTCGCCCTGCACGGATCGGATCGCCGCGCGGCGATGCAGGCGCTCGACAACCTGCTGGACATGGATGCGGAGATGGAAGGCCTCGCCACCGCGCTGGCCGAAGCGCCCACGCAGCCCGCCGGCAGCGCGGAGCTTGCCAGTTTCATCGGGCACCAGAAAGCCGCGATCGCCGCCGAGAAACATGTGCTGACGGGCATCGAGGGGCCGAACGGCGAAGCCCCCTCCCTTGCCATCGCCGCTCCCCGCTCATGGGAAAGCGGGGAGGAATCCGCGCAACAGGTTCCGTGGCCGGATGCCGATGCGGAAGCCGAAGACCACGTTGAACGCGGGCACGGCAGGTCGATCCTCGCCTTTGCGATCGTGTCCGTCCTCATCGGCTTCGGCGTGGCCGTCTATCTATGGCCGCCGTTGCAGGCCGCGCTGCGCCAGCTTCTCTCAAGCGTCGAGGCGCTCTTCGGGTAACGCGCGCGCGATGATCGCGCGCGCATCGATCGCCGCGTCATAGGCCCCATAGGCCGAGCCGCGCTGCCCGAAGCGCAGGGCGCAGAACGCTTCCGCGATCGGGTTGTCCCAGCCGATCAGCACCGCCGCCTGCGCCGCCAGCGCCAGCCGCTCGACCAGCAGCCGCGCATTGGCCTCGTTCGCGGACCTGAGATCGATCGCGTCGAGCCAGTCGTCATAGGCGCGCAACCGGCCCCGCGCCCCGGCGAGGAAAGCGCGCAACGCCTCCACGCCCTCCGGCTCGCGGGCCAGCGCGCGCAGCAGATCGAGCGCGATGACATTGCCCGATCCCTCCCAGATCGCGTTCAGCGGCGACTGGCGGAACAGGCGCGGCATCGGCCCCGTCTCGATATAGCCCGCGCCGCCATGGCACTCCATCGCCTCGTTCACGACGCCGGGCGTGCGCTTGCACACCCAATATTTGGCGAGCGGCGTGAGCAATCGCGCGACCGGGTCCTGTTCGTCGAACGCCTGCGCCAGCCGGAAGCCCAGCATCGCCGCCGCCTCGCTCTCCACCGCGAGGTCGGCGAGCACGGCGGCCATCGCGGGCTGGTCGATCAGGCGGCGCTGGAAGGCGGATCGGTGCGCGGTGTGCCAGAGCGCCTGCGCCACCGCTCCGCGCATCTGCTGCGCCGAGCCGATCACGCAATCGAGCCGCGTGTGCTGCACCATCTGGATGATCGTCGCGACGCCGCGTCCTTCCGGCCCCAGCCGCTCGGCGAGCGCGCCGTGATATTCGATCTCGGACGAGGCATTGGAACGGTCGCCCATCTTGTCCTTCAGCCGCATCACGCGGAAACCGGCGTTGCGCTCGCCGTCCGGCAGCCAGCGCGGCACGAGGAAGCAGGTCAGCCCGCCCTCGGCATAGGCAAGCGTCAGGAAGGCGTCGCACATCGGCGCGGAGCAGAACCATTTGTGGCCGGTCAGGCGATACCAATGGCCCTCGCCCGTCGGCTCGGCGCGGGTGGTGTTGGCACGCACGTCCGATCCACCCTGCTTCTCGGTCATCGCCATGCCGATGGTGACGCCGGCCTTCTCCGCCGCCGGACGCGCCGCCGGATCGTAGCGCCCGGCGGTGATGCGCGGCACCCATGCGGCGGCGACCTCTGGCGTGGCGGTGAGCGCGGGAACGGCCGCATAGGTCATGGTCATCGGGCAGCTCGTGCCCGAATCCGCCTGGCCGGTGAGATAGAGGATCGCGGCATGGGCCACATGCCCAGCCTTCGTCCCGTCCCATGCGATCGAGGCGAAGCCGCTCTCCAGCCCCAGCCGCATCAGTTCGTGATAGGCGGGATGGAAGCGCACCTCGTCCACGCGCCTGCCGTAGCGGTCGAACGTGTCGAGCACCGGCACGTTGCGATTGGCCTCGACGCCCCAGTCGATCACCTCGGCCGATCCGCAGCGCGCGCCCAGGGCGGCGAGCCTTTCGATATGAGCCGCGCCGCCCGCCTTCGTCACCGCCTCCGCCAGCACGCGATCGCCCGTGAACAGGTTCACGTCCTCCAGCGGCGGCGGCTGGTTGAACACCTCATGCGTGTCGAGCCGTTCGATCGGGCGGATCGCGGTCATGCTGTTCTCTCCATCATTGCGCCGGCAGCATAAGGCGCGATTCCGCCGCGCGCCACGCGAACCGGAGGAAGCGCGCGCCTGTCTTAAATCTGCAATCGCGCGCCACTAGGCGCCGGCCCTGTTGGCATGGCAAAGGGGTTCTGCTTCATGATTCGGTTCAAGACGGCCGCGCAATTCTTCCATTCGGCATCGGCCGGCAGCCTGCTGGCCGCGCTCGCGCTGCCCGGCACGGCGCTGGCGCAGGAACAGGCCGCGCCCGCCGCGGATGCGGCAACGGCCACCGATACGGATGCCCTGCCCGATGTGGTCGTCACCGCGCAACGCCGCGCCGAGAACAGCCAGCGCGTGCCGGTGGCGATCCAGACCATCAGCGGCGACGCCATCGCGAATTCCGGCTATACCTCGGTTACGGATCTCCAATATCTCACGCCCGGCCTGCAATATGATCCGACGCAGGGCGCCGCGTTCCAGATCCGTGGCGTCGGCACCACCTCCTTCGACTTCTCGAACGCCAAATCGGTCAACGTGGTGGTCGACGACGTGGTGATGGATGGCCAGCGCGCCAACGGCCTGACCGGTATGGTGGACGTGTCGCGCGTCGACGTGCTGATGGGGCCGCAGGGCACGTTGTTCGGCAAGAACTCCACCTCCGGCGTGATCTCCGTCACCACCACCGCGCCGCAGCTTGGCGTCACCTCCTTCCGGGGCAGCGCCAGCTATGGCGAGCATAACGATCGCATCCTGAACGCCACGGTGAACGTGCCGCTGGGCGACAAGGCCGCGCTGCGCTTCTCCGCGTTCGATCAGGGGCAGGACGGTTTCGGGCGCAACGTGACGCTCAACCGGCTGGTCGGCTCGGTGCATGAATATGGCGGCCGCGCGCGGCTGCTGCTGGAACCGAACGACCGTTTCGACATCACCGTCTCCGGTGATTACGCCCATCACTGGGACAGCAGCGTCCGCACGCCTGTCGCCGGCCAGCCCGCCAATGTCACGGCGATCCTCAATTCGCTCGGCGTCCATCCTGGTCCGCGAAGTGCTGACACCGCTGACAGCCAGTTCGGCGAAATCACCACCGTCGAATGGGGCGCGTCCGTACGCATGCACGCGAAGATCGGGGAAAACGACCTGACCTCGATCACCGCCTATCGCTACACCCAATATGACAACAACACGCCCGCCGACCTGACACCGATCGATAAATACGCTTATATCCCATATAATTACGGCCATCTCTACACCGACAAGGTGAGCCAGGAGGTTCACCTCGCCTCGCCGCAGGGGCAGACGATCACCTGGCTGCTCGGCGGCTTCTACAACCGGCTGGAAGCGACGCAGACGCAGCTTCAATGGGCCACGCTGGGCCAGCCGGTCTTCACCAATGGCGTGCCGCTCACCACGCTCTACGCGTTGACCGGCGCGATCGGTAAAAGCGGCAACGCCTCCCTGTTCAATTCCGTGAATGAGACGATGGCGGCGTTCGGGCAGATCCAGCTCAACCTCTCCAGCCGCTTCCGCATCGCGCTGGGCGGCCGCTACACCCACGACAACAATTCGCAGAGCCTGGAATACATCTATATCGATCCGAAGCCGATCACCGGCTTCACCCCGAATTTCGTCGCTACCAGCGCACCGCCGGTCTATCCGTCCGGCCGGGTGAAGGGGGACAATTTCTCCTTCCGCATCTCGCCGGAATTCCAGATCACGCCGGATGCGATGGTCTACGGCACCTACACCACCGGCTACAAGCCGGCGGGCATCGCCTTCGTCGGCAACAAATACGATCCCTATCTGCCGGAAACGGTGAAGGCGTGGGAGTTCGGCCTGAAATCCGAATGGTTCGGCCGCCGCCTGCGCGTCAACCTCGATGTGTTCCGTTCGGACTTCACCAATTTCCAGGCCACGATCCTGACCCAGGTGCCGGACGGCACCGGCGGCTTCCTGCTGGCGAGCGCGATCGGCAATGCAGGCGGCCTGCGCAGCCAGGGCGTGGAGGCGACAATCGCGGTGAAGCCGTCGCGCTCGCTGTCGCTCACCGCCTCGGGTTCCTATACCGACGCCTATTTCACCAATTACGTGTTCAACGCCACGACCAACTACACCAATACCCGCCTGCCCAACTCGCCCGACTGGTCGGGCACGGCGGCCGCCGATTACGATCATCCGATCTCCGATTCGCTGCGGATCAAGGCCCATGCCGATTACGCCTATCGCAGCGCCTATTGGACAGTGGTGGGCCAACCCGCCTATTCCTACGTTCCGGCCTATGGCCTCACCAACGCGCGGCTGAGCGTGGTGAGCGAGAAGACGGGCGTCGAGGTGGGCGTCTATGCCCGCAACCTGTTCGACACCTATTTCTCCACGGGATGGCAGATCTACGGCGCGCTCGGCCTGTTGCACTATACCTCGCCGAACGCCCGCCGCACCGTGGGCGGCTTCGTCAACTTCAAGTTCTGATACGCAGGAGACATCATGATCCGCCGCTCTTTCCGCATCGCATCGGCCGTGGCGCTCGCCACGGCCGCCGTCTCCGCCGCGAACGCCGGGCAGCCGGAGGCCAGCGAGATACCGGATTCGACACCGCTCAACCGCATCCAGGTGCTGGGCACGCACAACAGCTATTCGGCGGGCGTCGATCCGCGCGTGCTGGCGCTGGTCGACCAGCGCATGCCGTCCATGGCCAAGCTCGCCGCCTCCATGCCGGAGGACAAGCGCAAGGAGATGCTGATCGCGCATCCCAATGACGTGAATTTCTCCGAGGCGCTCAGCTATCGCCACCCCAGCCTGACCGAGCAGCTCGACCTCGGCGTGCGCGGGCTGGAAATCGACGTTAACGCCGATCCCGAAGGCGGGGCCTATGCCGATCCGGCCGCCTATCGCATCCTGCGCGCGCAGGGCGTGACCGATCTGCTGCCCTTCGACGCGGAAGCGCTGAAGAAGCCGGGGATCAAGGTGCTGCACATGGCGGACATCGATTTCCGCAGCTCGTGCCCCACGTTCCGCGGCTGTCTCGCGGAGATCAAGGCATGGTCCGACGCGCACCCGCGCCACATCCCGATCTTCGTGATGATCGAGGCGAAGGTTCAGGCGCTGCCGATCCTGCCCGGATCGTCGAAGACGCCGCCCTTCACAGCGGCCACCTACGACGAGATCGACCGCACGATCGCCGAGGTGATCGGACGCAAGAACCTCATCACCCCGGACGACGTGCGCGGCAGATATCCGACGCTTGAGCAGGCGGTGCTCGCCGGCAACTGGCCCACGCTGGGGCAGGCGCGCGGCAAGATCATCTTCCAGCTCATCACCGCCACCGGGCATGACGGCGCATCGGCTTACGCCGCCGGCCATCCGGGGCTGAAGGGACGGCTCGCCTTCCTCGATTCCCAGCCGGGCCAGCCTTATGCGGCGTTCATCCTCGACGACAATGCGCTGGCGCGCGGCGCGGAGATCCGCGACGAGGTGCGCAAGGGCTATATGGTCCGCTCACGCTCCGACATCGAAACCTATGAGGCGAAGGTGAACGACATGACGCGCGCCAACGCCACCTTCGCGAGCGGGGCGCAGATCGTCTCGACCGACTTCGAGAAGGAGGGCAATGCCTATGGCACGCCCTATGTCGTGCGGCTGCCGGGCGGCGGCGTCGCGCGGCTGGCCCCGGATGTGAAGTAACGCCCCAGCGCGGGGAGCGGGGCCGTCGCCCCCTTCCCGCCATCCGTTTCACTTCAGGCGGAGCGGCAGGCCGGCGGCCAGCAATTGCACCTCCGCCACCGCCGCCGCGACGCGCTGGTTAATCGTCCCGGCCAGATCGCGGAAGCGCCGGGCGAGCGCATTGTCCGGCACGATCCCCAATCCCACTTCGTTCGACACGAGGATCAACGGGCCTTCCGCCGCGCCGATCGCGGAGATAAGGCGCGCGATATCGGCTTCGGCGTCGCGCTCCGCCAGCAGGATGTTCGATGCCCATAAGGTGAGGCAATCGACCAGCAGCAGGCGCCCCTCCCCGCTTTCCCGGCGGATGGCGTCGGGCAGGTCGATCGGAGCCTCCACGGTGCGCCATCGCGCATCCCGGTCGGCGCGGTGGCGACGGATGCGATCGGCCATTTCCTCATCGAATATCTCGGCTGTCGCGACGAATACCAGCTCGCCGCCGTGCGTCTCGGCGCGCGCCTGCGCGTAGCGGCTCTTGCCGGAACGCGCGCCGCCCAGCACCAGCAGATGGGGGATTCCTGTCATCCCCGCTTCCTAGCACACGGTTCCCGCTTGTCTTGCGCCGCGACTTTGCCGACAGGGGCCGGGTGGATGCGTGGCTGATACATGGCGGGAAGCTGGACGCCGCGCGCGAAGCCTTCGGTGGCGCGGGCGCGGATTGGCTCGATCTTTCGACCGGCATCAACCCCCATCCATGGCCCGGCGCCGACCGGATCGCGACAGACTGGCGCGCGCTTCCGGACCCTGCCGCGCTGGAGACGACGGCCGCCGCGCACTTCGGCACAACCTCCGCGATCTGCGCTTTGCCGGGAACGGAGATCGGGCTGCGGCTGCTCGGCGCGATGATGCCCGATACGCTGCATGTCGCCCCGGCCTATCGCACCCATGCGGAGGCGTTCCCGCGCGGCGCGGCGATCGGTTTCGACGCGATGGAGCAGGCGATCCGATCGGGGCGGAACGTGCTGCTCGCCAATCCCGCCAATCCCGGCGGACGCCTGACCGAAGCTGATCGGCTGATCGGCCTCGCCCGTCTTGCACGCGACAATGGCGGCTGGCTGATCGTGGACGAAGCCTTCCGCGACAGCATCGAAGGCGCGGGGCTGGCAGCAGATGCGGGGGAGGATCTGCCGCTCATCCTGTTCCGGTCGTTCGGCAAGTTCTTCGGGCTGGCCGGCTTGCGGCTCGGCTTCGCCATCGGGCCGGAGAGGATCGTGAGCGCTTTCCGCGCGCGGCTCGGCGCATGGCCCGTTTCCGCCGCCGCGATCGCGATCGGGATGGAAGCCTATCGCGACATCCGGTGGATCGCGGCGATGCGGACGCGGCTGGCGGAGGAAGCGGCGGCGCTCGATGCGATGCTGGCGCGGCACGGCTTCGCACCCGTCGGCGCCTGCCCGCTGTTCCGGCTGATCGAGACGCCGGATGCTTCCGCCCTGTTCGCGCGGCTGGCGCGGCGCCACATCCTGACCCGGCCGTTCGACTATGCGCCGAACTGGCTGCGGATCGGCCTGCCGGGCAGCGCCGAGGGGCTGGCGCGGCTCGACCGGGCGCTGGCCGGTGCCTGAACCGGCCGCCCTGCTGGCCCTGATGGCGGATGCGGCGATCGGCTGGCCGGCGTGGCTCTATCGCCGCATCGGCCATCCGGTCGGGCTGTTCGCGCGGATCGTCGACGGATGCGAATTGCGCTGGAATCGGGCCGATCGACTGGAGACGCGGCGGCGGCTCGCCGGGGTGGCGACCGTCGCATTGCTGCTGCTCCTCGCCATCGGAGGGGGCCTGGCGCTCACGCGCGCGGCGCGATGGCTGCTCGGCCCATGGGCGTGGGCCGGCATCGGGCTGCTGGCATTCCCGGCGCTGGCGCAGCGCAGCCTCGACGACCACGTCCGCCCCGTCGCCATCGCGCTCCGCACCGGCGATATCTTGAGAGCGCGGAATGAGGCCGGCAGGATCGTCGGCCGCGATACCGCCGCGCTGGACGAGGCGGGCGTCGGTCGCGCGGCGATCGAAAGCCTTGCGGAAAGCTTCTGCGACGGGGTGGTCGCGCCCCTGTTCTGGATGCTGGTCGCCGGGTTGCCCGGCATCTGGGCCTATAAGGCGCTCAACACCGCCGACAGCCTGATCGGTCATCGCGAGGAACGCTGGCGCGCGTTCGGCTGGGCGGCGGCGCGGGCGGACGATGTGGCGAATCTGATCCCGGCGCGGCTGGCCGGCGCGCTGATCTGCCTGTGCGGCGGCGGAGGCTGGCGCGTGATGTGGCGCGACGCCGGCAAGCACGCCTCCCCCAATGCCGGCTGGCCGGAGGCGGCGATGGCCGGCGCGCTCGGCTTGAGGCTGGCGGGGCCGGTCGCCTATGATGGCGTGATGCACGACAAGCCGTGGATCGGAAACGGCGCGAATCCCGCCGATGCCGCGCGCGTGGAGCACGCATTGGCGATCTACCGCCGCGCCTGCCTGTGTCTCTGGGTCATTGCGGGAGGCGCGGCATGGGCGCCCTGATGATGCAGGGCACCGGCTCGGACGTGGGCAAGTCCGTGCTGGTGGCGGGGCTGTGCCGCGCGCTCGCCAACAGGGGCCTCGTCGTGCGGCCGTTCAAGCCGCAGAACATGTCGAACAACGCCGCCGTCACCAGCGACGGCGGGGAGATCGGCCGCGCGCAGGCGACGCAGGCGCTCGCCTGCCGCACGCCCGCCACGGTGGACATGAACCCCGTCCTGCTGAAGCCGCAGGCCGACCGCACCTCGCAACTGATCGTCCGCGGCAAGGTGCGCGGCACGCTGAACGCCAGCAATTTCCGCGAGGCCCGCAAACCGTTGCTGGGCGAGGTGCTGGAGAGCTTCCACCGCCTGCGCGCGCAATGCGATATCGTCGTGGTGGAGGGCGCCGGCTCCCCGGCGGAGATCAACCTGCGCGCGGGCGATATCGCCAACATGGGCTTTGCCCGCGCGGCGGATGTGCCGGTAGTGCTGATCGGCGACATCGATCGCGGCGGCGTGATCGCGGCGATCGCGGGCACCCGCGCGGTGATCGATCCGGCTGACGCGGCGATGATCCGGGGCTTCGTCATCAACAAGTTCCGAGGCGATCCGGCGCTGTTCGAGGACGGCTATCGCCAGATCGAGGCGCTTTCCGGCTGGCGCGGCTATGGCGTGCTGCCGTGGCTTTCCGCCGCCGCGCAATTGCCGAGCGAGGACGCGGTGGTGCTGGAACGCAATGCCTCCACCGGCGCAGGGCGGCTGGTCGTGGCCTGCCCGATCACGCCGCGCCTATCCAATTTCGACGATCTCGATCCGCTGAAGCTGGAGCCCGCGGTGGAACTGCGCATGATCCCGCCCGGCCGGCCGATCCCGCGCGAGGCGGCGCTGATCGTGCTCGGCGGCTCCAAGGCGACGATCGCGGACCTCGCCGCGATCCGCGCGGAGGGCTGGGACATCGATATCCAAGCGCATCACCGCCACGGCGGACATGTGCTGGGGCTGTGCGGCGGCTATCAGATGCTCGGCCGCCGCATCGCCGACCCGGACGGGATCGAGGGTCCGCCGGGCGCGGTCGAGGGGCTGGGGCTGCTCGACGTCGAGACATTGCTGACAGGCGACAAGCATCTCGAACGCGTCGCGGGCGAGGCGTTCGACGGACGGTTCGAGGGCTATGAGATGCACATGGGGCGCACCATCGGCCCGGACACCGCGCATCCCGCCGTCCGTTTCGACGACGGGCGCGGCGACGGCGCGGTCAGCGCGGACGGGCGGGTGATCGGCAGCTACGTCCACGGCCTGCTCGCGCATCCCGACCAGCGGAGCGCATTGCTGCGGCGGATCGGCGGAGAGGCGAGCGGGACGGATTACCATGCCTCGGTCGATACCGCCCTCGATGCGATTGCGGAGATGCTGGAGCGGCACCTCGATGTGGAGGGCCTGATCCGCCTAGCGCAAGGCCAATAGGGCGAGCAGCAATCCGGTCTCGGTCAATTCGATCCCGCCGCCATGCCCGTCACCGGAGATGCCGCCGATATTGCCGCGAAGCCACCAGCCCCAGCACAGGATCAGCACCGGCGCGACGAGCAGCGGAGGCGCGAACCACGCGGCCACCAGCAGCAGCACTCCCCACAGCGCGACATCCAGCAGCCGCACCGCCGCCCTGAAGCGAGACGCCAGCCCGGCATGGAGCGGCGGCAGCCACAAGGTCCACGCCAACGGCCCGATCCGCGCGGCGAAGGGTATCGCGATCAGCGCGATCGACGCACCCCGATCAACCACCGCGTGCAGCAGCACGAGCTTGGCGAGCAACTGCACCCCGATCGCCACCACGCCGAAGCTGCCGACATGCGGATCGGCCAGCACCGCCAGCAACCGCTCGCGATCCCCGTGCGCCGCGCCGCGCGCGTCGGCAAGGTCGCCCAGCCCGTCGAGATGCAGCGCGCCGGTCACGATCACCCATGCGACCAGCCCGGCGAGCGCGCCCGTCCATGGATCGATCCGCGCGCCCACGAAGGCCGCCCCCGCCACGATTGCGCCCACGGCCAGCCCCGTGGCGGGGAACCAGCGGATCGCGCGCGCGAAATCGCCTTCGTCCGCATGGGCGCGCGGCAGGGGCAGCCGCGTCATGAATTGCAGCGCGAGGATCAGCCCCTTCATCCGCGCAACCCCACGATCTGCGCGGATCGCGGCCCCCATATCCGCAAGCTGAGCAAGGCGCCATAAGGCAGGTCGAGCGCCCAGCCGGCTTTCATCGAAAACCCGCATAGCACCGCCAGCGCCGCGCGCATCGCCCCGCCATGGGTGACGATCAGCGTCGGCACCGGCTCCAGCATATCCACCGCCATCGCTATCCGCGCCACCAATGCGGACCAGCGCTCGCCATCGGGCGGCGGGGAAGCGTCCGGATCGCCCCAGAAACGGCCGATCGCATCTGCGTCGATCTCGGTCGGGGACAGGCCATCCCATGCGCCGAAATCGAGCTCGCGCCAGCGCGGGTCGATCGCGAGCGGCAAGCCGTGCACGGTGGCCAGCACCTCCCCGGCCTGCCGCGCGCGCGACAGGTCGGAAGCGATCAGCCGCTCCACCCCCAGCCCCCTGCACTGACGCGCACAGGTCGCGATGCCTTCCGCCGTGGGCGCGGCATCGGTGCGCCCGAGCAGGCGCCCCGCGCCTTCCGGCGCGCCGTGCCGCAACAGATGGAGGAGGAAGCCGCTCACGCCGCGCCGGAAACCCCGGCCTCGGCGAAGGTCGCCATGCTGTTATGCGCCGCCAGCGCCGCGCGGACGATCCCGACCGCGACGGCCGCCCCGCTCCCCTCGCCCAGCCGCATCCCGAGCGAGAGCAAAGGCTCCAGCCCGAATTGGCCGAGCAGGCGCGCATGCCCCGGCTCCGCGGAACAATGGCCGGCGAGGCAATGCGCGATCATCTCCGCTCGCTCCGCCACCAGCGGCGCGATCGAAGCGCAGCAGATGAAGCCATCCAGCAGCACCGGAATCCGCTTCAGCCGCGCGGCCAGCACCGCGCCCGCGATCGCCGCCGTCTCACGCCCGCCGACGCGCCGGAGCGTCTCGAAGGCATCGCGAGGCGCGCGCGCATGCGCGGCCAACCCCGCGTCCACCACCTCCGCCTTGCGGGCGAGGCCGTGCGCATCGACGCCTGTCCCCGGCCCGACCCAATCCACCCCCGACCCGCCGAAGCTGCGCGCGGCGAGCGCGGCGGCGGCTGTGGAATTGGCGATCCCCATCTCGCCCGGCACGAACAGGTCGAGGCCGTCCTCCACCGTCGCCGCGCCTGCATTGAGCGCGGCGAGACATTCCGCCTCGCTCATCGCGGGGCCGGCGGTGAAATCCGCCGTGGGCGCATCGAGATCGAACGGCACGATCGCCAGCTCCAGCCCGTTCGCGCCGGCGAGCGCATTGATCGCCGCCCCGCCCGCGCGGAAATTCGCCACCATCTGCGCCGTCACCGTCGCCGGAAAGGCGCTGACGCCAAGCGCGGCGATCCCGTGGTTGCCCGCGAACACCGCGGCGCGCGCGCGTGCGATGGCGGGACGCGGGTTGCCCTGCCATCCGGCGATGAAGCAGGCCACATCCTCCAGCCGCCCGAGCGATCCCGGCGGCTTGGTGAGGCTTGCCTGCCGCGCACGCGCGGCAGCGATCGCGGCCTCGTCCGCTTCGGGCAGGGCAGCGAGCGCCCCGTGGAATGCGGCGACATCTGCAAACATGGTCATTCGGCGACAAACCCCGACGGCGGCACGCGGACGATGAAATGCCCCTTCACGCCCTGCGGCCAATCGCGAAAGGGAACGCGGCCATGCTCGCTGGCCGCGTGGTGGAGAGCGTAATCGAGGATCGCGCGCGCGGCTTCCTCATCGGGCGTGAAGCGGCCGAGCACGTAACCCACCTTGCCCGACGCGCGGATATGCACCGTGCAATGATCGGAGCAGACGAACAGGCACGGCATCTCCTGCACCGCAATGCCATCATAGCGCGGATCGGACGCCTTCACCGCATGCAACGCGGCGATCAGGCGCGCGCCGCCGCGCACGCCTTCGCCATCCTCGCGCGCTTCGGTGGAGAAGCGGCAGGTGCTGCACGCCACGACGGCAGGCCCATCCTCAACCGGCGTCAGCATGGCCGCTCTCCCGCCGCATCAGAATCGGCCCCGCAATCCGGCATAGATGCTGCGCCCCAGGGTGCCGTAGCGATAGACCGTCTCATAATGCTCGTCCGTCACATTCTCCGCGCGGGCGAACAGGGTTAGGCTGCTCGCCACCGGAACCTCCACGCGCAGGTCGAGCAAGGTATAGCCCGCCAGCCGCGTCCTGTTAGCCGCATCGTCGAAACTGCTCCCCGCCCAGCGCAACGCGACGCCTGTGCTGATATCGAGCGGCCAGCGATAGGTGATCGCGGCATTGCCCTCCTCGCGCGGCCGGCGCGGCAGCCACTTGCCCGCATTGGGGGCGGAAAGCGAGATCGCCCTGGTCCAGCTATAATTGCCGTCGATCGTCAGCCGATCGGTGGGGCGGAGCGCGCCCGTCAGCTCCACCCCCTTGGCGAAGGCGCGGGTGACGTTCTGGTAATAGCCACCGGCGAGCACATGGCTGTCGCACATCGGGTCCACGCCCGGCGTAGTGCCGTAGCAGCTATAGAACACGATCTGCTGGCGGGTGCGGCGTTCGAAATAGCTGCCGCCGACCGTCACGCGGTCGCCCAGCAGGTGCTGCTCTACCCCCGCTTCCCAGCCCTTCGCCTCGGTCGGCTTCAGCGCCGGATTCCCGTATTGCGAATAGAGCTGGTAGAGCGACGGCGCCTTGAACCCCTCGCCATAGCTGGCGCGCAGGACGGTGCCCGTAGGCAGCTTCCAGGCCGCGCCGCCGGAAAAGAGGAAACGGCCGCCATAGCTCGTATAATCATTGTGCCGCACGCCGCCGGTGACGGTCAGCCCCGCGAGCAAGGTGCCGTTGAGCTGGAGATATTCGTCGGTCAGGGATGCCTCGCCCATGCTCGGATCGGTCTGATATTGCGGCGAGATGGAGTTGAAGCGCGACCATTCATGCTCAATCCCGAATATCGCGTTCCAGCCGTCCGCGATTCCAAGCGTGCCTTCATATTCCACCCGCCGCATGCTGCCGTTCGAATGGAAGGTGGTCGTGTCGCCGGCGAGGCGCGGGTCGTAATTGTCGCGCGCTGTATTGGTGTAGCTGAAGCCGATGCGGTTCTTCAGCCGCCCGTCGAACAGGCCCGCGTTCAGCCCGGCATAGCCTAGCCACTGGCGGTTGGTGGAATATTCCGGCGTGTCGGCAAGCGCGAAATTGGCATCGAATCCGTCTAGCTGCGTCCGCCCGCTGGAATAGAAGCCGCGCAGATCCAGCGACACGTCGTCCGCCAGCGCCACCTCCACCCGGCCCGAGGCGGAGCGACTGGTGTAGCCGTCGCGCTCGCGTCCGCCAAAGCTGCGGTCGAAGGCGGAGATGCCGTCCGTGGTGAACGTCTCGCCCGCCAGCCGCCACGTCACCGGGCCGCTCCTGCCGCCCAGCCCCGCGCGCGCGTCCACCGTGTTGCGCGATCCCGCCTCGATGTCGAACGTGCCCTCGATCGGGCGCGTGGGGAGCGCGGTGACGATGTTCACCACGCCGCCGATCGCCTGGCTGCCCCAGAGCGTCGATTGCGGGCCGCGGAGCACCTCGATGCGGGCGGCGTCTCCGGTCAGCAGGTTGCCCATGTTGAAGCTGCCGTCCGTCGCCGCCGGATCGGTGAGCTTCACGCCGTCGAGCACGATCACCGCCTGGTCCCCCTCCGCGCCGCGCAGGCGGAGCGTGGTGTCGGTGCCATAGCCCCCGTTGCGCGAGATGCTGATGCCCGGCGTGCGCAGCAGCAGGCCGGTCACGTCCATGTCCTGCGCGGCATCGATCGCGGCCTTGTCCAGCACCGTGACGGAAGCGGAAACGCGGTCGATCGGCGTCGGCGTTCGGGTGGCGGTGACGATCACCGGCTCGGCCGCCGGGTCCGCCGCCGCATCGGGCGTCGACGCTTCCTGCGCCAGCGCGGGCGTGGCGAGCAGCAGGGCGAGCAGGGAAACGGAAACACTCTTCATCACGAAATCCTTGAAACGGGGACGACCAGCGGGCGCTGGCCGGAAAGGTCGATGGCGGCGCGGATGCCGTAGACGTTGGCGAGGTTGTCGGGCGCGAGCACATCGGCCGGCGGCCCGTCGGCGGCGATCCGCCCATGATCGAGCAGCAGCAGCCGGTCGCAATATCGCGCCGCCATGGTGAGATCGTGGAGGATCACGATCACCAGCGCGCCCGCCGCCGCCTCGGCCGCGAGCAGTTCCATCACCTCGATCTGGTGCGCTGGGTCCAGGCTGGCGAGCGGCTCGTCCGCGATCAGCGCGGGCGCCTCCACCGCCAGCGCGCGGGCGAGCAGCACGCGGGCGCGCTCCCCGCCCGAAAGCTCGGTGGCGACGCGTTGCGCGAGGCCCGCCGTGTCCGTCCGCGCCATCGCGCGACCGATCGCCGCCGCGTCGGCGGGCGCGATGCGCGACAGCGGGCCGAGATGGGGCAGCCGCCCCAACGCGACCAGCCGCTCCACCGTCAGCGGCCAGTGCAGCGCCTGCCCCTGCGGCAGATAGGCGACACGGCGCGCCAGACTGGCGCGGGGGATACGGGTCACGTCCTCGCCGTCGACCAGCACCGCCCCGGCATCGGGACGCGCCAGCCCGAGCATCGCGCGCGCCAGCGTCGATTTGCCCGCGCCGTTCGGGCCGATCACCCCGACGAGCGCGCCGGGCGCGAAATCGGCGCTCACCTCTCGCAGCACCGCGCGCCGCCCGAGCGGCACGCCCAGCCCCTCGATGCGGATCATCACCATAGCCGCCGCTCCCGCATCAGGTGGACAAGGAAGACCGGCACGCCGAGGAAGGCAGTGACGACGCCCAGCTTCAGCTCGCTGGACGTGGGGATCAGCCGCACCGCCGTGTCCGACGCGACCAGCAGCACCGCTCCCGCCAGCGCCGAGGGCAGCAGCACGGCGGACGGGCTGCGATCGGTGAGCGGGCGCACCAGATGCGGCACGATCAGCCCGACGAACCCGATCGAGCCGGTGACGGCCACCGCCCCGCCGACGCCGACCGCGAGGCCGAACAGCAGCAATATCCGCGTGCGGCGCAGGTCCACGCCCAGCGCGCTCGCGCCATCCTCCCCCAGGGTCAGCGCATCGAGCGCACGGCCGTTCGCCAGCAGCAGGGCCATGCCGATCGCGACGCAGGGCAATGCGATCCAGACATGCTGGAAGGATCGGTTGTCGAGGCTGCCGAGCAGCCAAGACATGATCTCCATCGCGGCGAAGGGGTTGGGCGAAAGGTTCAGCGCAAGGCTGATCGCCGCCCCAGCCAGCGTGGCGATGGAGATGCCCGCGAGGATCAATGTCAGCGGGCTTTCGGATCGTCCGCCGAGCAGTTGCAGCAATGCAAGCGAGGCCAGCGCGCCGAGGATCGCCAGCAGCGGCAGCACGATCGGATGGGCATTGGCCAGCCCGAAATAGATCGCCACCACCGCCCCCAGCGCGGCGGTATTGGAGACGCCCACCACCGAAGGCTCGGCGAGCGGATTGCGCAGATAGCCTTGCAGCGCCGCGCCGGACAGGCCCAGCATCGCGCCGACCAGCAGGCCGAGCAAGGTGCGCGGCAGGCGCAGGTCGAACATTATGGCGCTGGCGATCGGGTCGCCATGGCCGGCCAGCGCGGCCATCAGCCGCGAGGCAGC
>JASGGR010000060.1:0-17516 GCA_047602705.1 Sphingomonas bacterium
GGCGCGTTTGCGGATGCCACCGCCGCCGCGGCCGGCGCGGGGGCACCGCCGGCCGAAGGGGTGGCGGCGGTGACGATTTCGCCGGGCTGGGAGAGGCGCTCCTCCAGCGAGCGGAGGCGCTTTTCCTGCTCCTCCAGCACCTGCTGCTGGGCGGCGATCTGCGCCTTCGCGGCGGCCAGTTCCGCCCGCAAGCCGGAAATCGCGCTCGCCGGGGCCGCCTCGGCCGGCGAGGCCGAAACCATGATCGCCGCAGCAAGCGCATAGCCTTTCCAGTTCATGCTTATTTCCCTGCCCGTCAACGGAACATCGCGCGGGTTGCCGCGCTCACCACCGAATCCACGCGCAGCATCGCCGAGCCGAGCGCCATTGCCTGCGCATTGTGGAGATCGATCTGGACATTGGTGACGGTGTCGATAGTGCGATCATTCGCCGCATTGGCGATCACCGAACCCGTCGCCGCACCGACCAGATGGCTGATGCTGAACCCCGCCCCGTCGAGCGTGACGCGCGCGCCGTCGCCCGTCGATGCGATCGACACCACACCCGCCCCGGTTTCCACCCCGCTGGCAGCGGGCGTGACGGGGACGAGGCCGCTATTATCTACCGCCGCCGCCGGTGCCTGCGTGTTGCTCACCGACACGGCGGGCGCCGATGCGGTGCCATAAGTCGGCTGGATGATGGTGGTGCCGGTGGCGCGATCGACGGAGACGGAAACACCCTGACTGCCGCTCATGTTCGACTGGACATTTCCCGTGCCGGAGGTGGCGGGAAGCGAAACCTGCGGCCCGTTGCTGCCGCTCGCGGGCGCGAAGACCTGAAGCCTGCCCGGACCCTGATCGACACTGAAAACGGAGCGCAGCACGAGATTGCCGTTCACCGTGGTGCTCGACTGGACGCTCATTGCCAGATCGATGCCGCCGGGCGCGAGGAACTTGCCGTAGCTGCCGGCGAGGGTCGCGTCGTCGACCGGGTCGCCGAATGCAGCTTCCCCCCAAACGGGGGTGCCGGCCATCATCGCGGTCAGGGCGGCCAGCCCGGTCAAGAGGCGCCGGATGCCCATCGTCAGTAATCCCCGCGCGACGGCAGAGCGAGCGCAAGCGCCTGCTGGCTCAGGGGCTGCAGGAAGAGGCTGTCCACCGGGGCGCGGGCCAGGCTTGCCCATTGCCCACGCACGTTGAAGGCGCGCGGGGCGAGGTCCAGCCGCGAGTTGAGCACGAAATAGATGCCGTTCCAGGCGGCGAGGAAATCCTTGATCGCCATGGTGCGCAGGCCGAGCGAGGGATCGCCGAGCAGCACCTCGCTCCCCGCAATGCCTTTCAGCACGACGAAGTGGCGATATTGCTTCACGGTGATGAGCACGATGCCCGGGATGCCGCGCTTCGCGATGTCCTGGAGGCTGACCTTATAGCCGTCGGCGCGCAGGCCCCGGGCCGCCAGATAGCGCTTCATGTCGAGAAGCGAGAAGCCGACGCGGCGGATCTGCGCCTGATCGCCGTCCCGCCACATGCCGCGGAACACGTCCTCCTCGCTCTGCGGATCGCCGTAATGATAATGAAGCAGGGTGGCGAGCGCGGCCGAGCCGCAGCTGAAATCATATTGCTGGCGCACCACCGTGTTGAAGCGGCGCGCTTGCATCGAAGCCACCGGCACCGTGAAATCGTTGAGCGGGGCGGCGGCGCTGGCCATGAAATGCGGGTCGCCGGAAAGTTGCCGGGCGCAGCCGGACAGCAACAGCAGGCCGGCCGCGAGGCCGGCCGACGTTGCTGCAAGGCGCGCGCGCTGGATCATCTTCGGTCCGTCAGTTCCGCGGCGCAAGCGAGATGGTGACGTTCATCGCGCTGTTGATCGCGACATTGTTGCCGCTGTTGACGCTGATGACGGCCAGCCCGGAAATGTTCTGGAAGGCGTTGTCGCCGATCTGTACGGCGCCGGTGACGGAATTGCCGGTCACGCTGTTGTTGCTGACGTTGTTGGTCTGGTCGGCGAAGGCGACCTGGCCGACATCCTCGCGCCCGGCGACGGCCTGCAGCGTATCGTCGTTCATGGGCGTCGTATCGGCGAAGGCCGTCTGGGCGAGCGCGGGGCCGGGCGCCCCCAGCATGACGGCCGCCAAAGCGATGGTGAGTCTGGACATGCTGCCCTCCGCTCGATCGAAAGAGTGGGCCGGCGGTTGCCGCCGCCGGCCCCTGGGAGACTCAGTGGATCGCGATATCGCGGGTCGAAACCGCGACACTGACGGAGGATGCCTGCGAGGCGCCCACGCCGGTGTTCTGGTTGATGGACTGGATGCCCGCGAAGTTCTGGAACGAGCTGCCGTCGATCGACAGGTGGTTGTCGGCCGACGCCGCCTGCCCGCCCATGCCGGAGAAGGAGACCTTCACCCCCGACACGGAATTCGACAGGTTGGCGCTCGCCACCAGCGCGCCGTCGCCGAAGGCGAAGCTCGGCGCGACGCTGTTGGTCGCGGAATAGGCAACGGAATTGTTGCCGTTGTTGTTGCCGCTGTCGGCGACGCTCACCGAATTGTCGGTGTTCTTGTTGAATGTGCGTTGATCGTTCTCGTTCTTCGTGATCGACGTGTTCGTCGTCTGGTTGTTCGTGAACGAGCGTTGGTCGTTATCGTTCTTCGTCACGCTGGTGTTGCTGGTGTTGCCGCTGGCGACGGTGTTGTTGCTCGCCAGGTTCTTGGTGGAATTGTCGGTGTTGCCGCTGTCCACCGTGTTGCCGCTCGCCGTGGTGTTGTTGCTGGCGAGGTTGTTGGTCTTCGTATTCACCGAATTGTCGGTGTTGCCGCTGCCGACGGTATTCCCGCTTGCGACCGTGTTCCCGCTGGCGGTGGTGTTGCCGCTCGCGATCGTGCTGGTCTTCGTGTTGGTCGAGCTGTCGGTCGACGTGTTGTTGCTGGCGAGATTGTTGGTCCTGGTGTTCGTGGAATTGTCGGTTGCGCTGTTGCCGCTGGCGACCGTGTTGCCGCTCGCCGTGGTGTTCCCGCTGGCGAGGTTGCTGGTCTTCGTATTGGTCGAATTGTCCGTATTGGTATTGGTGTTGGTGTTGCCGCTGGCGATCGTGTCCGTCCGGTTGTTGGTGGAGCTGTCGGTGGCGCTGTTGCCGCTCGCCAGATTGGTGTTCAGGTTGGCGTTCGTGGTGGTCGTGGTGCTCGAATTGCCGACATTGCTGCCGTTGGTGTTGCCGGTGTCGGAAATGTCGCCGGTTGCGAGGCTGCCCTGATTGGCGGCGGACGTTCCCGCGGCGGCGAGGCCGTCGTTCGCGAAGGCCGGCGTACCGATCAACAGCAGGGCCGCGGCAGAAGTCGAGATCAAGAGATTCGTTTTCATCGCAATGACTCCCAAACGTTATGTCGTCGTTTCAGCGAAAGGGTTCATTGACGCCTGCCGGCGTATGCCGAGGTGCCCCCGAGTCGCCTGTCCTCTCCGGACCCATTCAACTAGGCTCGCGGCGGCGCCTCACACTCCCTCAAGGCCGGGCAAATGCGCACCCGCATCCGGTGATTTGCGGTCCCCCCAAATGGGGTGCGGCGGCGAAACAGGGCCTTGGAGGGGAAGGATTTTCCGCGAGGGGCGCGGACGCGCGAATCCGCGCCGGCACGCAGGCTTCCGCACGGGTGCCGATGTGCCGGGAGAAGGCCTCAGATGAAGGCTTCGGGCGGCTTCTGCGTGATGATCCGTCCGGTGCTGCGGATCAGCAGGCGGACGAGATCGGTCTGCCGATGCGTGTCGGTCTTGGCGAAGATCTGCTTGAGATAGGTGCGCGCGGTCGGACCCTTGATCCGCATCGCCTCCGCCGCCTCCGTCAGGGTCATGCCGGTGGCGAGATGGCGGGCGAGCCGCCCTTCCACCTTCGACAGGTCGTAGAGTTGGCAGACCGCTTCGAGGAACTCCGCATGTTCCCCGTCGGGGTCGAACAGATAGAGGATCACGGCCGGATCGTCCGGCGTTTCGGCGGTTTCGTTCACCGGCACCAGCGCCGCGATCAACGGCCTCCGCCCTTCGTCGCGCGGGATTTTCATCACCGCGCTGCTGCGCCCGTTGTTGGCGCGCGCCGGCCGGCCGTTCTCCGCGATCGCATGTTCGAGCGCGACCTGGAAGCGCGCGGCGGTGCGCAGCGAGACGGGCATCGGCCCGCGCCCGCCCATGCGCAGGCCGTCCTGCGCCTCGACGATGCGGGCGGCCGCCCTGTTCGACAGGACCATCCGGCCGCTCCGGCTGAACAGGATGATGGCGACCTCGCTGTTGTCGAGCACGTCGCGCACCCCATCCAGGCTGCGCGTCACCGTCTCAAGCTCCTCCGCCGTCTTCAGGTGAAGCTGGATCAGCGGGAAGAAGAGGTTGACGCAATGTTCCACCGCCTGCCGGTCCCCGGCATCCAGCGCCCGGTCGAAGGACAGGATCAGGCAGCAGGCCGGGCGCGCCGATTCCTCCCAGCGGGAAACGAGGACGGGGGCGTCGCCAGCCCCGGCCCAGAACAGCGGCTCGCCGCAATCCAGCCCGTCGATATGATCCATCGCCTGGGCGAGGCGATCCGTGGCGGTCGCGCCCGGGTCCGCATCGCGCATATAGGCGGAGACAATCCTGTCGCCCGCATGGGCCGGCGAGGAAACGATGAATGCCGCGGCCGCGCCGACGGCCCTGGCGAAGCGGCGGAGCGCCTGATCCAGCAGGCCAGACTTGTCGAAGTCCAGCCGGCTGGCGACGACGTGGCCGATCGGAGCGAAATCTTCGCGAGAGCTGTAGTTCAACGCGGCCGTCCTCTCCTGGAAGCGAATACCGGTCCCGCACCCCGTGGGGCATGGGCCGGCTGGCAAGCAAACACATCGTCTCGCTGGCGCACGACGACCAGTCATCCGCCCCGGCATTTGCGGAGCGGATTCCTTTTCGCGACTCGATCAGGATTATTATTGGCGGCCCGTGGACCCGGCTGCCCCGGGAAATCATGGATTACGTTAGGAAACCCTAAACAAACCATTAATGCAATCGGAAAATTCCGCGTTGCTGAGGCGACAGGAAAACGCCATGGAATCAGGCGGATGGAACGATCGATCGTTTCGGGTGTGGAAAGCATTCGTCCAGCCCTGGACGTGGCGCGACTCGCCGAGCGAGAGCAGGAAAATCCTTTCTTATAGTGTCCATAAGTCATTCCTATGGGATGACTCTCCATTTCCCCGCCGCTGCGCATTGGCCTAACCAAAGCCAAAGGCCGGCAATCTGGGGGCGACATGAAGACGACCGCGCGCGTGGTGGTGATCGGGGGCGGCGTGGTCGGGGTGAGCACGCTCTATCACCTTGCGAAGATGGGTTGGCCGGATGTGGTGCTGATCGAGCGCAAGGAGCTGACCTCCGGCTCGACATGGCATGCGGCGGGTCTGCTGCCGCTGTTCAACCTCAGCTATTCGGTCGGCAAGCTCCATCAATATTCGGTCGATCTCTATCCCGCGCTGGAAGCGGAGACGGGGCTGA
Source organism: Sphingomonas bacterium (assembly GCA_047602705.1). Classification (GTDB taxonomy): domain Bacteria; phylum Pseudomonadota; class Alphaproteobacteria; order Sphingomonadales; family Sphingomonadaceae; genus Sphingomonas. The sequence goes on from JASGGR010000060.1 coordinate 5,475, forward strand.
ACGTCGGCTTCTCGAACGTCAGCAACATCCGGCTGGCGACCAGCCGGGACCGGATGGACGAATATCTCTATTATGCCGGCGTCGCGCGCACGATCGGCGTGGACGTCCGGTTCCTGACGCCCGATCAGGTGCGCGAGGCGTGGCCGCTGGCGGAGACGGGCAACCTGCTCGGCGCGATCCAGCATCCGGCGGACGGCTATATCCAGCCAGCCGACCTGACCCAGGCGCTGGCGTTCGGCGCGCGGCGGCGCGGCGCGACCATCTATCGCGAAACCACCGTCACCGGCATCGCGCGGAAGCCGAACGGCGAATGGATCGTCTCCACGGACAAGGGCGACATCACCTGTGAGCATGTCGTCTCCGCGAGCGGCAGCTTTGCGCGCCGGACGGGGGCGATGGTGGGGCTGGATATCCCGGTGATCCCGGTCGAGCATCAATATATCGTGACGGAGCAGCACCCCCTGCTGATGGAGCGCCGGGCGAAGGGCCTGCCGGAGATGGGCGTGCTGCGCGAATCCGATGCGAGCTGGTATATGCGGGAGGAGGCGGGCGGGCTGCTGCTCGGCCCCTATGAGATCGGCGCGCCGGCCTGCTATGTCGACGGCCCGGCGGCGAACAGCGAATATGAGCTGTTCCCCGACGCGCTGGAGCGGCTGGAGCCGTATATCCTCTCCGCCATCGCGCGCGTGCCGGCGTTCGGCGAGGTGGGGGTGAAGAAGGTCTATAACGGCGCCATCGCCTATACGCCGGACGGCTCCCCGATCGTCGGCCCGGCATGGGGGCGGCGCAATTTCTGGCTCAACGAAGGCCACAGCTTCGGCATCACGGCGGCGGGCGGCGCGGGATGGCAGCTCGCGCACTGGATCGTCGAGGGCGAGCCGAGCATCGACATGATGGGCGTCGATCCGCGCCGCTTCGGCGATTATGCCGGCGAAGGCTATCTGATCGAGAAGAACGAGGAGGCCTATGCCCGCGTCTTCTCCGTCCATTACCCGGACGAGGAGCGCGAGGCCGCACGCCCGCTGCGCCGCGCGCCCTGTTATGACCGGATGAAGGCGCTGGGCGCGGTGTTCGGCAGCGTGTTCGGCTGGGAGCGGCCGAACTGGTTCGCGCCGGAGGGCTATGCGCTGGGCGAGGCCGATCTCGACAAGCCGGACGTGATCCTGAACGACAACCATCCGGTCGTGCCCGGCGAGCCGATCCGCGAGAAATGGTCGTTCCGCCGCTCCAATTATTTCGAGCATGTCGGGCGCGAGTGCCTGCACGTCCACCAGAAGGTCGGCCTGCTGGACATGACCGCCTTCGCCAAATGCCTGATCTCCGGGCCAGGGGCGGAGGCGTGGCTCAACGGGCTGCTCAGCAATGTCGTGCCGAAGAAGACCGGCAAGCTCTCGCTCTCCTATCTGCTGACCGCCGAGGGCGGGGTGCGGGCGGAGTTCACCGTCTACAAGAAGGCGCCGGAGACCTATTATCTCGTTTCCGCCGGCGCGCTGGAGTGGCATGACCACGACTGTCTGGTGAAGGCGCTGCCGGCGGACGGTTCGGTCCGGTTCGAGCGGCTGACGACGCAGATGGGCGTGCTCGGCCTCGCCGGGCCGAGGGCGCGCGACGTGCTGCGGGCGGTGACACGCGCCGACCTGTCGAACGAGGCCTTTCCGTGGCTCACCGGCCAGCGCATCTCGATCGGCGCGGCGCCGGTCGACGCGCTGCGGGTCAATTTCATCGGGGAATTGGGCTGGGAGATCCACCATCCGATCGAGATGCAGAATTACATCTTCGACAAGCTGATGGCGGCCGGCGCGGCATATGACATCCGCCCGTTCGGCATCCGCGCGATGGACAGCATGCGGCTGGAAAAGGGCTACAAGCTGATCCCGCGCGAATTGTCGGTGGAATATGCCGCGCTGGAGAGCGGGCTGGACCGCTTCGTCAGCTTCAGGAAGCCGGAGTTCGTCGGGCGCGAGGGCCTGCTCGCGCGCAAGGAGCGGGGGCTGAAATGGCAGTTCGTGACGCTGGAGGTGTCGGGCGTCACCGACGCCGACGCGCGCGGCTCCGAGCCGGTCCTGCGCGGCGGCGAACTGGTCGGCCGCGCGACTTCCGGCGGCTATGGCTGGCGGACGGGCAAGTCGCTGGCGCTGGCGATGGTTGCGCCGGACCATGCCGCGCCGGGAACGGAACTGGAGATCGTCATCCTCGGGGAGCGGCATAAGGCTGTGGTGATCCCGGATTCGCCGTTCGATCCCGACAATCACGCATTGCGGAGCTGATGCGATGAGCGATTTCGCCGCGATCGCCGATCTGCTGGCCCTCAACCGCCCCGGCCATACGCTGCCGCAGCAACTCTATGTCGGCGAGGAAGCCTATCGCTTCGATGCGGAGGTGATGCTGAAATCGGTGTGGCTCTATGCCTGCACCGTGGCGCATGTGAAGAAGCCGGGCGACTGGTATCTCTTCGAGCTGGGCGAAACCTCCGCGATCGTCCTGCGCGGCCGCGACGGGGAGGTGCGCGCCTTCCACAACACCTGCACGCATCGCGGATCGAAATTGTGCGAGGGCAGCCACGGCCATGCCCCGCGCATCATGTGCCCCTATCACCAATGGACCTTCGCGCTGGACGGCCGGTTGCTCGCCGCGCGCAACATGCCGGAGGAGTTCGAGAAGGCAGCGTTCGGCCTGCGCCCTGTCGCGATCGAGAATGTCGGCGGGCTGATCTTCCTGTGCTTCGCCGACGATCCGCCGCCGATCGACCGGGTGAAGGCGGATATCGGCGGGCAGGTCCGGCTCTACGACCTCGATCGCCTGAAGGTGGCGGTGCAGGACGACCTGATCGAGCATGCCAACTGGAAGCTCGTGATGGAGAATAATCGCGAATGCTATCATTGCGACGTCAACCATCCCGAGCTGCTCCAGTCGCTCTCCACCTACGGCTTCGGCAAGGGGCTGCCGGAGGATGGCGAGGGCGATGTGGTGGACGACGCCGGCTTCGACGCGATGCTGGATGCGCAGCGCGCGCATTGGCAGGCGCTCGGCTTCTATCATGACGTGATCGAGTTCCCCGAGGGCTGGTGGCATCGCGTCGCGCGCCTGCCGCTGGCGCATGGCGCGGTGTCGCAGACGCTGGACGGCAAGCCCGCGTCGAGGAAGCTGATCTGGCCGCACGGGCCGGAGCCGACCAGCCTGTCGATCTGGACCCAGCCCAATTCGTGGCACCATTTCTGCTGCGATCATGTCGTCACCTTCTCGCTGGTGCCGCTCGGGCCGGACCGCACGCTGCTGCGCACGAGCTGGCTGGTGCATGAGGATGCGGTGGAGGGCGTGGATTACGATCCCGAAAACCTCGCCGCCGTGTGGCGCGCCACCAATATGCAGGATAGCCGGCTCGCCAGCCTCAACCATGCGGGCATCCGCGGCGACGGCTATCGCCAGGGCATGTATTCGGTCGAGGAGAAGCTGGTCGACGCGTTCAAGACATTTTATGTCGAGCGCAGCGAGGCCGCGCTGGCCGCGCGGGGCGCATGATGCGGCGCTTCTCCGCATTCAGCCTGTTCGCGGAAGCCTTGCGCGGACATCGCGACTGGCCGGAGCATTGGCCGGACAAGCCGCCCAAGGCCGCTTATGACGCGATCATCGTGGGCGCGGGCGGGCACGGGCTGGGCGCGGCTTATTATCTCGCCAGCCGCTACGGCATCCGCAACGTCGCGGTGATCGAGAAGGGCTGGCTGGGCGGCGGCAACACCGGGCGCAACACCACGATCATCCGCTCCAACTATCTCTATGACGAAAGCGCGCATCTCTACGACCATGCCGTCAAGCTGTGGGACGGCCTGAGCCGGGAGCTGAACTTCAACGTCATGTATTCGAAGCGCGGCGTGCTGATGCTCGCGCACAATGTGCATGACGTGCAGAGCTTCAAACGCCACATCCACGCCAACCGTCTGAACGGCGTGGACAATGAATGGCTCACGGCGGAAGCGTGCAAGGAATATTGCCCGCCGCTCGATATCTCGCCCAATGCGCGCCATCCGGTGCTGGGCGGCGCGCTCCAGCGGCGCGGGGGGACGGCGCGGCACGACAGCGTGGCATGGGGCTATGCCCGCGCGGCGGCGGCGCTGGGGGTGGACATCATCCAGAATTGCGCCGTCACCGGCATCCGGCGCGGGCCGGACGGCGCGGTGCAGGGCGTCGAGACGGAGCGCGGCTTCATCGCGGCGCGGAAGGTGGGCGTGTCGGCGGCGGGCAGCAGCTCGCTGGTGATGCGGATGGCGGGGCTGGATTTCCCGCTGGAAAGCTATCCGCTTCAGGCTCTGGTGTCGGAGCCGGTGAAGCCGATCTTCCCCTGCGTCGTCATGTCGAACACGGTGCATGCCTATATCAGCCAGTCCGACAAGGGCGAGCTGGTGATCGGCGCGGGGACCGATCAATATACCAGCTATTCGCAACGCGGCGCGCTGCACATCATCGAGCATACGCTGGCGGCGATCTGCGAGATCTTCCCGATCTTCTCGCGGATGCGGATGCTGCGAAGCTGGGGCGGGATCGTCGACGTCACGCCGGATCGCTCGCCGATCCTCGGCAAGACGCCGGTGCCGGGGCTGTACGTCAATTGCGGCTGGGGCACCGGCGGGTTCAAGGCGACGCCGGGGGCGGGCGACCTGCTCGCCTACACGATGGCGCATGACGCGCCGCATCCGATCAACGCGCCGTTCAACCTCGACCGTTTCCGCAATGGCCGCCTGATCGACGAGGCCGCCGCCGCGGCCGTCGCGCATTGAGGGGAGGCGCGCGATGCTGCTGATCCATTGCCCTTATTGCGAGGAGGATCGCGCCGAGGTGGAGTTCGTCTATGGCGGCGAGGCGCATATCGCCCGCCCGCTCGATCCGTCCGCGCTTGGCGATGCGGATTGGGAGGCCTATCTCTATCTGCGCAGCAATCCGCGCGGGCGGCATCATGAGCGCTGGCGGCACACGCACGGCTGCGGCCGCTTCTTCAACGCGGTGCGCGACACGGTGACCGATCGCTTCGAGACGACCTACAAGGCCGGCGAGGCGCGGGCGTGAGCGGATATCGGCTGCCCGCCGGCGGGCGCATCGACCGGAATGCGCCGATCCGCTTCCGCTTCGACGGGAAGGATTATCAGGGTTTCGGGGACGACACGCTCGCCTCCGCCCTGGTGGCGAGCGGCGTGAGCGTGTTCGGGCGCTCGTTCAAATATCACCGGCCGCGCGGATTGCTGGCGACGGGCGTGGAGGAGCCGAACGCGCTGGTCACGGTGGATCGCGGGCCGGGGCGCGTGACGCCGAACCTGCGCGCGCCGTCCGTGGCGCTGCATGAGGGCCTCGATGCGTCGAGCCAGAATCGCTATCCCTCGCTGCGCTTCGATCTCGGCGCGGTGAACGACCGGCTGGGGGCGTTCTTCCCGGCGGGCTTCTACAACAAGACCTTCATGTGGCCGCGCTCCGCATGGGAGACGATCTACGAACCCGCGATCCGCCGCATGGCGGGGCTGGGCGAAAGCCCCAGGGCGCGCGATCCCGATCATTATGCCGCCACCTATGCACATTGCGAGACATTGGTGATCGGCGGCGGCCCTGCCGGCATCGCGGCGGCGCTGGAAGCGGGCGGGCGCGGCGGCCGGGTGATCCTGATCGACGAGCAGGAGGAAATCGGCGGCGGCGCGCTCGCCGATCCGGCGCAATGGGCGTGGCTGGAGGAGAGCCGCGCGAAGCTCGCGGCGCTCGCCAATGTCCGCGTGCTGGCGCGGACCACGGCGTTCGGCTTCTACCACCAGAATTTCATCGGCGCGGTCGAGCGGCTGACCGATCATCTTTCCCCGGAGGAGGCGGGCGGCGCGCGCGAGAAGCTCTGGCGCATCCGCGCGGGCGAGGTGGTGCTGGCGCAGGGCGCGATCGAGCGGCCGCTGGTGTTCGACGGCAACGACGTGCCCGGCGTGATGCTGGCGAGCGCGGCGCGGACGCTGGCGCTGCGCTACGGCGTCGCGGTGGGGCGGCGCGTCGTGGTGATGTCGGTGCACGACAGCGGCTGGCGCGACGCGCTCGCGCTGGCGGCGGCGGGAGTGACGGTCGCGGCGATCGTGGACCTTCGCGAGGTGGTGGATTCGCGGCTGCTGGCTGCGGCGGAGGCGGCGGGGATCGCCTGCTGCACCGGCCATGCGGTGACGGGCGTGCGCGGGCGGCTGGCGGTGAAGGGCGTGGAGATCGCGCCCGGCGGCACCGGCGCGGCAAGGCGGATCGCCTGCGACGCGCTGCTGATGGCGGGCGGCTGGACGCCCTCCGTCCATCTGTGGAGCCATGCGCGCGGCACCCTGCGCTGGGACGATGCGTGGGGCGCCTATCTCCCCGATAGCGCGATCGAGAATGTGCGCTGCGCCGGCGCGTGCGGCGGCGGCTGGGATTTCGGCGGCGGCGTCGCGGTGTCGGCGCTGCCTTGCGCGAAGCCCGCGCACCGGCGGAAGGCGTTCGTCGATTACCAGAACGACGTGAAGTCGCGCGATATCGAGCTGGCGGTGCGCGAGGGCTATCGCTCGATCGAGCATATCAAGCGCTACACCACCAACGGCATGGCCACCGATCAGGGCAAGACATCGAACCTGAACGGCCTGCGCATCGCGTCCGAGGCGCTGGCGCGGCCGGTGACGCAGGTGGGCCTCACCACCTTCCGCCCGCCCTATACGCCGCAGACCTTCGGCGCGCTGATGGGGCATCACAAGGATGCCCTGTTCCAGCCGGTGCGCAAGACGGCGATCGACGGCTGGGCGACGGATCATGGCGCGGTGTTCGAGAATGTCGCGCAATGGCGGCGCGCGCGCTATTTCCCGCAAGCGGGCGAGGACATGCGCGCGGCGGTGGTGCGCGAATGCCTGGCGGTGCGGGAGAGCGTCGGCATGTTCGACGCCTCGACGCTCGGCAAGATCGAGGTGGTCGGGCCGGACGCGGCGGAATTCCTCAACCGCATGTATACGAACCCGTGGAAGTCGCTCGCGCCCGGCCGCTGCCGCTATGGCCTGATGCTGCGCGAGGACGGGTTCATCACCGATGACGGCGTCGCGGGGCGGATGGCCGACGACCGCTTCCACATCACCACCACCACCGGCGGCGCGGCGCGCGTGCTGGCGATGATGGAGGATTATCTCCAGACCGAATGGGCCGACCTGAACGTCTGGCTGACCAGCACGACCGAGCATTGGGCGGTGATCGCGGTGCAGGGGCCGCGCGCGCGCGACGTGATCGCGCCGCTGGTGGAGGGGATCGACCTTTCGCCGGACGCCTTCCCGCACATGGCGGTGCGCGAGGGGCGGGTCTGCGGCGTGCCGACACGGCTGTTCCGGGTGAGCTTCACCGGCGAACTTGGTTTCGAGGTGAACGTCCCCGCCGGCCATGCGCGTGCGGTGTGGGAGGCGATCCATGCCGCCGGCCGGCAATATGGCATCACGCCCTATGGCACCGAGACGATGCACGTCCTGCGCGCGGAGAAGGGCTTCATCATCGTCGGGCAGGATACCGACGGCACGGTGACGCCCGGCGATGCCGGCATGGACTGGGCTATCGGCAAGAAGAAGCGCGATTTCGTCGGCAAGCGTTCCCTCGCGCGGCCGGACATGGTGGCGGACGGGCGCAAGCAGCTCATCGGCCTGCTCACCGACGATCCGGCCGAGGTACTGGAGGAAGGCGCGCAGATCGTCGCCGATCCCGCGCAGCCGGTGCCGATGACGATGCTCGGCCATGTCACCTCCTCCTATTGGAGCGCGACGCTGGGCCGCTCGATCGCGCTGGCGCTGGTGCGGGACGGGCGGGCGCGGATGGGCGAGGCGCTTCATGTGCCGATGCCGGGCCGGACGATCCGCGCGACCGTCTGCCCGACAATATTCTACGATGCGGAAGGGAGCCGGCTGAATGATTGAGATCGCGCCGCTCGCCATTGCCGCGACCGATCTCGCACTGGGTGCGGAGCCGCTGATCGGGCGCGACGTGAGCCTTTCGCTCGCGCCGCCGGCCGCGCGCTATTCGTTGCGCGCGCGCGATGCGGCAATGCTGTCGGCACTGGTCGGCCGTCCGCTTCCGGCGCGGATCGGCGAGATGGCGGGGGGCATCGCCTGCCTCGGCCCCGACGAATGGCTCGCGGTGCTGCCGGCGGGCGAGCCGCTGGCGTCCGGCGAAGGGCTGGCGGTGAGCGTGGTGGACGTGTCCGATCGCGCGCTCGGCTTCGTGCTGGAAGGGCGCGGCGCGGCGGCGGCGATCGCCAGCGGCTGCCCGCTCGATCTTGAGCTTTTCGCTGTCGGCCGCGCGACCCGCACCGTGTTCGAGACGGTGGAGATCGTCCTGTTCCGCGAGGACGAAACGCGCTTCCGCGTCGAGGTGTGGCGCAGCTTCGCGCCCTGGCTGTGGCATGCGTTCGCCGCCGCCATCGCGGAGAGCTGAAGCGGATCAGTCAGCCCAGTGCAATTGCGCCAATATCGGCGGCAGCGCGCGCTCGCGGATCACCTCGCGCGCCAGATCGGCCGTCTGCGCGGCAAGATCGCCAAGCTCTCCGGCGCGCGCCACCACCTGGATACGGCGGGAGAAACGCGCGCGGGGCAGCGGCTCGATCCTGAGGCGCGACATCAGCGACGGCATCGCCGCGAGGCACAGCAATGAGGTGATGCTCCACCCGATGCCCAGCGCCACGGTGGTGAGCTGCTGGTGGATGATGTCCACCTCGATCACATTGGGCAGCGCCAGCTTCATGCGGGTGAGCTGGCTCTCGATCCTTTGCCCCATGCCGGTGTCGAGCGAATAGCGCACGAACGGCAGCCGCCCGGCCGCCTCGCCGGGATCGGCCGAGCCGTCGTAATCGGCCGGGAAGACCAATACGAAAGGGTCCTCCGCCACGTCGTGATGTTCGATGCCCGGATGTTTCTCCAGCGTGTTGCTGCCCGTCACCAGCATGTCGCAGCGCCGCGCGAGGAAATCCTGCTGCTGGTTGAGCGAGATGCCCGATCGCATCCGCCAGCGCGCCACCCGCTCGCCGAGGCGATGGAGCAAGGGCGCGGTGAGCAGGGTGGCGAACGTCTCCGACATGCCGATCGTGATCTGGTCGATCGGCTGGTGCGCGCCCTCCCGCACCTCGTCCACCACGCGCCTTGCGGCGGAAAGAAGCCCGCGCGCGCGTTCGTAGAGCGCGCGGCCGGCGGGCGTGATGCCCAGCGGCCTGAGCGAGCGATCGAACAGCGGCGTGCCGATCCCCTGCTCCAGCCGGGTGATGGTCTGCGACACCGCCGATTGCGTGATGCGGAGCTGCTGCGCGCTGGCGGTCATCCCGCCCAGCTCGACGGTGAGCACGAACACTTCCAGCGCATGAAGATCGAACTCGGCAGGCAGGCGCATCGGTCATTCCGCGATCAACTCACCTGAAATTTCATATTACATCTCCTTATGGGAAGCCAATCTTCTTTCCCGCTTCCACCCTTTTGCCTAGATGCGCGCTCGAGGAAGGTGGAGTGACGATGGCGAAGCCCGATTTCGTGCTGCTGGTGTCGTGTGTCGACCGCAAGGGGATCGTCGCGGCGGTCGCCAATTCGATCGCGTCGCAGGATTGCAACATCGTCGACAGCGCGCAGTTCGGCGATGCGGAGAGCGGCCGCTTCTTCATGCGCGTCACCTTCGCCGGGCCGGCGGGGATGACGACCGAAAGCTTCGGGCGCGGCTTCCTGCCGGTTGCGGCGGCCTTCGACCTCGAATGGCGGGTGCACGATCTGGCGGTGAAGCAGCGCGCGCTGGTGATGGTCAGTCGCGGCGGGCATTGCCTCAACGACCTGCTTTACCGCACGGCGACGGGCTATCTGCCGATGGAGGTGACGTCGGTCGTCTCCAACCACGAAATCTGGCGGCGGCGCGTGGAGCATGAGGACATCCCTTACCACTGCATGCCGATCACGCCGGAGACCAAGGGGGTGCAGGAGGAGAGGCTGCTCGCGCTGATCGCGGAGCAGCGCGTCGATCTCATCATCCTCGCGCGTTACATGCAGGTGCTGTCCGACGCCGCCTGCCGCGCGCTGGAGGGGCGGGTCATCAACATCCACCACAGCTCCCTCCCCGCCTTCAAGGGCGCCAGGCCCTATCATCGCGCGTGGGAGCGCGGGGTGAAGATGGTGGGCGCGACGGCGCATTACGTCACGCCCGATCTGGATGAAGGCCCGATCATCGCGCAGGACGTGTCGATGGTCGATCACGCCGACACGGCGGAGGATCTGATCGCACAGGGGCAGGAGACGGAAAGCCGCGTGCTGACCCGCGCGGTGAAGGCGCATTGCGAGCATCGCGTGATGCTCAACGGGCAGCGGACGGTGGTGTTCAAATGAGCGAGGAATTGTTGCGGGCGGCCTTCGCCGATCATGGCCTGGCGTGGGACCCGCTGGAACATCCGGCGGTGTTCACGGTGGAGGAAAGCGCGGCGATCCATGATGCGCTGCCCGGCGCGCATACCAAGAACCTGTTCCTGAAGGACGCGGGTGGCGCGTTCTGGCTGGTGACGGTCGATCACGCGAAGCGCGTCGACCTGAAGGCGCTGGCGGGCGCGATCGGCGCGAGGAAGCTGAGCTTCGGCAAGGCGGAGGATATGGAGGCGCTGCTGGGCGTCGCGCCCGGATCGGTGACGCCGCTCGCCGCGATCAACGACCGCGACGGGCGGGTGCGGGTGGTGATCGACGCCGATCTGGCGGAGGCGGAGCGGCTCAACGTCCACCCGCTGCGCAACACCGCGACCGTGGGGCTGGCGGGCGGCGCGCTCCGGGCGCTGCTGGCGCAATGGGGACATGAGCCGCTGGTGGCAGCGATCCCGCAACGGGAGATTTAGGCTTCCCGGCCCCATCCCCCCAGGGGGAGGGGCTGGTTGCCTACCGCTTCGTCCAGGCGCAGATTCCCGGCGTCGCGCCTTTCGCGATCAGGGCGTCCGCCTCCTTCGTCGGCAACACGCGCGTCGTGCCGCCGTCGCACAGGATCGTCTGGTCCGTGAAGCCGGCAAGCTCGATCAGCACCTGATCCCAGTGGCGATATTGCACGTCATGCCCCTCGCCGGGAAAGACGCGGAAGGAGGCGACATTGGGGAAATGGCCGCGCCAATATTCGGCCTGATCGATCGTCACCTGCGGGTCGGCGCCGCCCTGATAGATGTGCACGGGCGCCGTCACCTTCGACACGTCCGGCGCGGGGCCGCAATAGCGCAGCATCTCCGCCGCTTCCGGCGTGGGATCGCCCATCTGGCCACGGATGAAGAAGGTGCGCGCGCCTTCCTCATAGGCGCGGTCGGCGAAGCCGGGGATGCGGTGCGTCGGGCTGTTCGCGGGGAAGGCCCACCAGCTTTGCGGGTTCTGCACCGATCCCGCCACCGCCTTGCTTGCCTGATCCAGCGTGACCTTGCAGCGCGCCGAACCCTGCGCGGTCGCTGCCGTGGCCAGCATGTGGAGCGAGATCACCCGTTCCGGCATCGCGCCCGCCACGGCCGCCATATACGGCCCGCCGCCGGAGATGGCGACGCCGGCGAAGCGATGGACGCCGAGATGATCGAGCACCGCGCGCACCTCTCCGGCATAATCGGCATAGCCCCAGTCCGGCTTGAACGCCGTGTCGCCGAAGCCGTTGCGCTCCACCACGATGAAGCGCAGCTTGAGCTGCTGGCGCAGGGTCTTGAGGAAATCGGTCATCCCCGCCGCCCGCGCGCTGGTGCCGGTGCCGCCGATGAACAGCACGGTGCGGCCGCCCGTCTCGCCGGTGTCGGTGAAATGCACGACGCGGCCGGAGGGCAGGGTGAGCGCCTGCACCGCCGGCCCGAAATCGTCGAAACCGGACTGGACCGCGCCGATCGCGGGCACCGATGTCGGATCGGCCGATGCCTGGCCGGCGCCGGCCAGGGCTGCCGCGAGCAATCCGGTGGTCATTCCCATCCTCCAACGTCGCATCTTCATCTCCCCGGCATTGAAATCCGTCTTCCCGCGCCCTCCGGCAAGGGAAGGGCGGCCTGAGCCATGGCCAGCGCCGCCACGCGCGCGG
>JASGGR010000007.1:0-39108 GCA_047602705.1 Sphingomonas bacterium
CCGGCGCAGGCCGTGCCCGCAATACCCGGCGTCACCGCGCCGCCGGTGGTGCGCACGATCAAGTCGCTGCGCGTCGACGGATCGCAGCGTATCGAGCCGGAAACGGTGCTCAGCTACACCAAGCTGCGTGTCGGCGATTCCTATACGAACGAAACGCTCGATCAGGCGATCAAGGACCTCTACGCCAGCGACCTGTTCGCGGATGTCACCGTCTCCGGGGCGGAGACGGGCGACATCGTGCTGCGCGTGCGCGAGAATCCGATCATCAACCGGGTGATCCTCGAAGGCAACAAGCGCCTGAAAGAGGACAAGATCACCAAGGAGATCAAGCTCAAGCCGCGCCAGATCTTCACCCGTTCCGCCGTGCGCGCTGACGTGGCGCGGATCATCGAACTGTATCGCCGGCAGGGGCGTTTCGCCGCCAGCGTCGATCCGAAGATGGTCAACCTGGACCAGAATCGCGTCGACGTGGTGTTCGAGATCAGCGAGGGGCCGAAGTCCAAGGTCCGCCAGATCAACATCATCGGCAACGAGGTGTTCTCGGACGCGAAGCTGCGCTCGACGATGGCGACCAAGCAATCGCGCTTCTTCCGTTTCATGTCGTCGAACACGTCCTACGATCAGGATCGGCTGGCCTATGACCAGCAGAAGCTCCGGCAATTCTACCTGACCAACGGCTACGCCGATTTCCGCGTCACCAGCGCGGTGGCGGAACTGACGCCGGACAAGCGCGACTTCATCATCACTTATGTGGTGGAGGAAGGCCCGCGCTACAAATTCGGCGACGTGACGGTCGACAGCGATATCCGCGATTTCGACAACAAGCGCATGGCCCAGTCGCTCTCGATCAAGAAGGGCGACTGGTATGACGCGAAGAAGGTCGAGGACACGGTCGACAACCTTAGCCAGACGGCCGGCCTGTTCGGCTACGCCTTCGCCGACGTGAACCCGGAATTCCAGCGCGACCGCGAAGCGCTGACCATGTCGATCAACTTCCACATCGCGCAGGCGCAGCGCACCTATGTCGAGCGTGTGGAGATCACGGGCAACACCCAGACGCAGGACAAGGTGATCCGCCGCGAGGTGCGTCTGGCGGAGGGAGATCCGTTCAACAGCTTCCAGGTGAAGCGCTCGACCGACCGCATCAACAGTCTGGGCTATTTCCAGGACAAGTTCGAGATCAAGCAGACGCCCGGCTCCGTGCCGGATCGCGTGGTGCTGGAAGCGAATGTCGAGGAGAAGCCGACCGGCCAGCTCCAGCTTTCGGCCGGTTATTCGAGCCTCGAGCAATTCATCATCCAGGCGAACATCACCCAGACCAACTTCCGCGGCAAGGCGCAGGAGCTGCGGGCGGGTGTCAATTATTCCAGCTATTCCAAGTCGGTGGAGCTTGGCTTTACCGAGCCGTATCTGTTCGACAAGAATATCGCGCTGGGCATCGACCTGTTCCGCCGCGATTACAACGCGTTCAACTATATCGGCACCGATCGCCAGACGACCTACAGCCAGACGTCCACCGGTTTCCAGGTCCGTGCCGGCGTGCCGATGACCGAATATTGGTCCTTCTCCGCGCGCTACGGCCTGTCCTACGATCAGGTGAGCCTGGATCAGGCCACCTATTACACCAATGGCGCGTGCGATGCGCTGAAGGCCGGGCGCTATCTGTGCGATGCGATCGGCAACCGCCTGACGTCTTCCGTGGGCTATTCGTTCATCTACAACAGCCTGAACAGCCGCTTGCGGCCGACGGCGGGCTCGCGCCTGTCGCTGAGCCAGGATTTCGCCGGGCTGGGCGGCGACGTGCGCTATATCCGCACCCGTGCGGAAGGCGCGAAATATTGGGGCATCGGCAAGGGCTTCGTCCTTTCCGTGGTGGGCGAGGGCGGCTTCATCAAGTCGCTTGAAGGCAGCCGTGGCCCGGGCGTCGATTCGGTGCGCATCACCGATCGCTTCTACCTCGGCGAGCCGCAGTTCCGCGGCTTCGACATCCGCGGCGTCGGCCCGCGCATGCTGCGCCAATATTATACGACCGATTCGAGCGGCAAGCAGGTGCTCGTCACCGACAAGGACCAGATCGTCGACGATGCGCTGGGCGGCAAGGCCTATTATCTCGGCCGTCTCGAACTGGAGCTGCCGCTCGGTTCCGGTGCGCGGGAACTGGGGCTGCGCCCGTCGATCTACGTGCAGGCTGGCAGCCTGTGGAGCATCACGCGGCCGTTGCCGACGGCGACCTTCCCGGTCGCGGCGGACGGCACCGTCCTGCCGCTGCCGCAGAAGGATGCGAACGGCAACACGCTCTACACCTATACCAATGCGGCCGGGCTGACCGCGACCACCACCTGCGCGGCGGGCCTTCCCGATCCGAGCGGCAAGTGCAACGGCATCATCCCGAACAGCGCGCTGATCGCCTCGCAGCCGTTCAAGGAAACCTTCTACGGCGGCACGGCCAGGCCGCGCCTGTCGGTGGGCTTCGGCGTCAACTGGACGTCGCCGTTCGGCCCGCTGCGCATCGATATCGCCAAGGCGCTGCTCACCCAGCCGGGCGACGACAAGAAACTCGTAACCTTCAACGTAGGGACTCAGTTCTGATGAATAGCAAGAAGACCATGCTGATGGCGGCCGCGCTTCTCGCGCCGGGCGCGTTGCTTGCGGGCGTTTCGCAGGCGCAGGTGAACGGCGTCGCCGTCGTCGATCCCGACGGCGCGGTTGCCGGCAGCAACGCGTGGAAGGCGGCTGCGGGCCAGCTCCAGACCACCTACAAGACGACGCTGGATCAGGCCGAGGCGCGCCGCCAGGCGATCTCGAGCGAATTGCAGCCGCTGGTGACCAAGTTGCAGAACGACCAGAAGGCGAATGTCGCCCAGGCGCAGCTTCAGACGCAGGCGCAAGCGATCCAGGCGAAGGAGCAGGCGGGCAATGCCGAGCTTCAGCGCATGACCACGCCCTATGTCCGCGCCCGCGCTTATGCGATCGAGCAGATCCAGCACCAGCTGAAGGCCGCGATCGACGCCGCGGCGGCGCGCAAGAAGGCCGGCATCGTGCTCGCCCCGAACGATGTGGTGCATCTCGATCCGGCTGGCGACCTCACCGCCGACGTGACGACCGAGCTGAACCGTCTCGTCCCCAGCGTCAGCATCACGCCGCCGGCGAACTGGCAGCCGGGCGGGCAGGGCGCCCAGCAAGGCGCGGCTCCTGCTCCGGCACCCGCGCCGACCAACACCAAGGCTCCGCAGGGCCGGTGAGCGAGGCTGATGCCGCGAGCGGGTCGATCGGCCCGCTCGACATCGCGAAGGTGATGGCGGCACTGCCGCATCGCTATCCGATGCTGCTGGTCGATCGCGTCGAGGAGCTGATCCCCGACCGGTCGATCGCGGCGATCAAGGCGGTGACGATCAACGAGGGCTTCTTCCAGGGGCATTTCCCCGGCCGCCCGATCATGCCGGGCGTACTGATCGTCGAGGCGCTGGCGCAGGCCGCCGGCGTGCTGGCGGTGGAAAGCCTCGGTCTCGCGGGATCGGGCAAGCTGGTCTATTTCATGGCGATCGAGAACGCCAAGTTCCGCAAGCCGGTGGAGCCGGGCGTGCTGCTGCGCCTCGAGGTGGAGTTCGTGCAGAAGCGTTCGAGCGTCTGTAAATTCGCCGGCGTGGCGAAGATCGACGGGCAGGTAGCGGCCGAAGCGAGCTTCACCGCGATGATCGCGGACCCGCCCAAGGCAGCGTGAGGCAGCTCCCCGGCTGGACTTTCCGGCGCGTCTGGTCTAGGCGCGCCGCTTCCTTTCCGGCTGGTCGGAAACCAGCCATTGTTCGAGGATTGACGACGTGAAGAAAGACACTCACCCCGATTACCACATGATCAAGGTGCAGATGACCGACGGCACCGTGTTCGAAACCCGCTCCACCTGGGGCAAGGAAGGCGACACGATGCAGCTCGACATCGATCCGCTGGCGCACCCGGCGTGGACCGGCGGCCGTGGCCAGATGCTCGACACCGGCGGCCAGGTGGCGCGCTTCAACAAGCGTTTCGGCGGCGGGCTGACGCTGCGCAAGTAACGTCGTTAACGCTGCATTAGGCATGCCGGCCTAGCGTGTCCGGCATGTTCGCAGCAGAGTTCGAGCCAGCACCCGACGATATCCGGCGCCGCGCCCCGCGCGCGCCGGATACGTTCCGTTCACCGTCCGGCGGCGGGCTTGCCCGCGCCCTGTGCAAGGTGATGGACCTTTCGATCCACGGCGCGCGATTGAGCACCTATTCGGCGCTGCGCAAGGGCATGTCGATCTGGCTGACCCTGCCCGGCATAGGTCCGGTCGGCGCGGACGTGACATGGGCGGACGATTTCGATGCGGGTTGCCGTTTCCATGCCCCGCTCGACCCCTCGATCTTCGAGCGCCTGCTCCTCCGCGAAGGCCATGTCGCGGCGCATTGAGGCTGTCGTCACGCGTTTTATGTGACACCATGCGGCATCCCGGAAAAACAAGGCGCCCGGACCTTTCGGCCCGGACGCCCGCGACGCCTCGAAAAGGGAGCGGGGAGGCGTCGATCCTGCCGCGCCCGCGTTCGCTTCAGGCAGCCCTGGCTTCGTCCGCCTTGGCTTCCACGGCAGCGAGCGGCGCGCCCATCTTGATCGCGATGGTCTTGGGCTTCATCGCTTCCGGCACCTCGCGGACCAGATCGATCACCAGCAGACCGTCGTTCAGCCGCGCATCCTCCACGAACACGAAGTCGGCCAGCTCGAAACGCCGCTCGAAGCTGCGGTTCGCGATGCCGACGTGCAGGAAATTGGCGTTCTCCTGCATATCGGCCTTCTTGCCGGAAACGAGCAGCAGGTTCTGCTGCGCGGTGATCTCGATTTCCTCGCGCGAGAAACCCGCCACCGCCAGCGTGATGCGATAGCGATCCTCGGCAAGCCGCTCGAGGTTGAAGGGGGGATAATTGTCGCCCGCCGAACGCGCGTTGGTTTCGAGCAGGTCGAACAGCCGATCGAAGCCGATGGTCGAGCGGCGGTAGGGGGTAAGATCGAGTCGCATATCAAATCCTCCATTGAGCGAATTGACGACAGGAAAGGCCCGATGATCGCGGCACTTCCCGCATGGCCCGGCTGGCGGCGCCATGCAGAAGGGAATTTGGTGCGACGAATGAAGTTTTCAAGCAGGTGGAATTAAATCCTAGTTTCTTGGTCGGAATTGGAATCCGGATTAGCCTCCCTCCCTCAGGCAACCTCGCTGGAGGGGGAAGAATGTCGATCACGCTTGTCTTGCTCGCCGCCGCAGCCGCGCAAAATGCTCCGCCTGCCGATCCGACGCAGGATCAGCCGTCGCCACAGGAGCAACAGGAGGAGGCGGGCCGGCTCGGCCCCGCGCAACAGGGCGGCGGGGACATCGTCGTCACCGCCCGCCGCCGCGCGGAGACGGTGCAGAGCGTGCCGATCGCCATCTCCGTGATCGGCGGACAGGCGCTGGCCGATACCGGCGCCTATAACGTCAACCGGCTGACGCAATTGCAGCCCTCGCTGCAATTCTATTCCACCAACCCGCGCAATTCCGCCGCCAACATCCGTGGGCTGGGCGCGCCCTTCGGCCTCACCAACGACGGGATCGAGCAGGGCGTCGGCATCTATGTCGATCAGGTCTATTACAGCCGCATCGCATCCGCCACGTTCGACTTCACCGATACCGAGCGGATCGAGATCCTGCGCGGGCCGCAGGGCACGCTCTACGGCAAGAACACCACCGCCGGCGCGATCAACATCACCACGCGCAAGCCCAGCTTCGAGCCGGAGGCGCGGTTCGAGCTTACCGGCGGCAATTACGATTTCCTGCAAGCCAAGGGATCGGTCTCCGGCCCGATGATCGGGGACGTGGTGGCGGCGCGCCTGTCGGCCTCCTTCACCACGCGGCGCGGCATGATCTGGAACACGGCGCAGGATCAGTGGCAGAACAGCCAGGACAATCTCAGCCTGCGCGGGCAGGTGCTGATCCAGGCCGCGCCGAACCTCGATATCACGCTCTATGGCGATTATAACCGGCAGGCGCCGACCTGCTGCGTGCAATATTATGCGCGGGTCGGGCCGACGCAGCGGCCGCTCAATCGCCAATATGCCGCGCTGGCGGCGGCGGCGGGTTATGAAATTCCCTCCACCGATGCCTTCGATCGCGTGACGGATGTGGATACGCCGCTGCGCGCGAAGCAGAAACTGGGCGGCGCATCGGCCGTGGTGAACTGGGATATCGGCCCGGCGACGATCACCTCCGTCACCGCATGGCGTTTCTGGGATTGGAATCCATCCAACGACCGCGACTATATCGGCCTGCCGATCACCACCGTCTCCGCCAATCCCTCGCAACAAGACCAGTTCAGCCAGGAGCTTCGGCTCGGATCGAACGGGAAGCATGCGGTGGATTACACCGTTGGCCTGTTCTTCTTCCACCAGAAGATCGACACGCAGGGGCTTCAGGTGCAGGGGCCGGCGGCGAGCGCATGGCTGCTCAATCCCACCAGCGCCGGTGCGAAAGACCCGGCGACGCTCGATGGCCTCACCGCGCGCAACACCATCGGTTTCCGCAATACTTCCGCCGCCTTGTTCGGGAAGCTGACGTGGCATGTGAACGACAGGCTCTCGATCTCGCCGGGGCTGCGGTTGAACTACGACAAGAAGGACGGTTCCTATGTCTCGGTCGTGACGAACGGGCAGGGGAGCACCAACCTCACCGCCGACCAGCGTGGCGTGCTCGCGCCGCAAAGCTACGCGCCGAAGTTCGACAATTGGAACGTCTCCGGCGACATCACGGCGGCCTATGATTTCACGCCCGACGTCCATGGCTATGCGACCTATGCGCGGAGTTACAAATCGGGCGGGATCAACCTGTCGGGTCTGCCGCTGGATGCGAACAACAATCCCATCCTCTCCACGGCCACGGTGAAGCCGGAGACGGTGAATCACTATGAGCTTGGCCTGAAGACACAATTCCTCGATCGCCGCGCGACCGTGAACCTCGCCGGTTTCTGGACCGATATCGACGATTATCAGGCGACGGTGAACAATTATCAGCTCGCGGTGCTGCGCGGCTATCTCGCCAATGCGGGCAAGGTGCGGACGCGCGGGATCGAGCTGGATTCGGCCTTCCGCCCGAGCGCCGGGCTGAACCTCTACGTCAACGCCGCCTTCACCGATGCGAAATACGTGCGCTTCACCAATGCGCCCTGCGCGCCGGAATTGTCGGGCGGCACCAACAGCGCGCCTTATTGCGATATCTCCGGCCAGCGGCTGCCCGGCGTGTCGAAATGGGCGTTCAGCTATGGCGCGGAATATAACTGGCCGCTCGGCGAGGGGCAGGTGTATCTGGGATATGACGGGAGCTATCGTTCGGATTTCTCGTCCAATCCCACGCCCTCGGCTTATATGGACATCGATGGCTATGCGCTGTCCAACTTCCGGCTCGGATACCGGAAGAGGGACAGGTTCAATGCTTTCGTCTGGGTGCGCAATGCGTTCGACCAGAATTATTTCGAGCTGCTGACCACGCAGTCCGGCAGCACGGGGCTGATCGGCGGGCAGCCCGGCGATCCCCGGACCGTGGGGTTGACGGTTTCGCTGGGGATTCGGTGATCGGCCAGGCCGCCGGCCCGACGTCGGATGGGTTGAGACGCGCCGATCTGCCGGCTGTTCAGGTCGGTGCGCTCCGACGGCGCATCGCTTCGCGACCTAAAAAAACAAACGCCCGGATCGGTGTTCCGACCCGGGCGCCTGCGTGACGATCGCTCGTCAGCCCCCTTATCCCGCCATCCGCCCGCGCTGCTATTTGCGCTGCTGGGCTGAGGCATTCCCCGAACCACGGCCTTTGCCTGTGTGCCAGTGCCAACTTGCTACCCAGCGAAGGGCCTGCGTGTCGATGAAAATGAACGCCAGCTAAACCGATTGCCCGCCCCCTGTGACGATTCCGCAACAGCCTCTTCACAGCCCCGGTTGCCAGCCGCGTGAAGCGCCGATAGACACGGGCGCATGATCCTGTCGCGCTATGAACGGATGATCGCGCGGCGCTACCTGCTTCCCGGCAAGGGGGAGCGTTTCATCGTCCTGGTGGCCGGTTTCAGCCTTGGCGCGGTGATGCTCGGCGTCGCCGCCCTAGTGATCGTGATGAGCGTGATGAACGGCTTCCGCGCGGAGCTGTTCGACAAGATCGTCGGGCTGAACGGCCATGCGGTGGTGCAGGGAATCGACGGCCGCCTCGCGGACTGGCAGCAGATCGCGCGCTGGGCGAAGGAGACTCCGGGCGTAACCAGTGCCGTGCCGCTGATCGAGCAGCCGCTCATGTCCAGCTATAACGGCCGGGTCGAGGGCGTGCTGGTGCGGGGCATGCGCGTGTCCGATATCCGCAGCAACCCCACGATCGGGCAGAAGGTGGTGGCCGGCTCCCTGGCCGACCTGCGGCCCGGCAGCAACAACGTCGCGATCGGCGCGCGGCTGGCGGAGGCGCTGGGGGCGACGGTCGGCTCGCAGATCACGCTCATCAACCCGTCCGGCCAGTCCACCCCGTTCGGCACCGTGCCGCGCTATGTGAGCTACAACGTCGCCGCGATCTTCGAGGTGGGCGTCTACGATTACGACAAGGCCTATGTCATCATGCCGATCGAGGATGCGCAGACGCTCCTCCTGCTCGGCGATACGGTGGGCATGGTCGAGCTGCAGACCGACAACCCGGACAAGGTGGCGCAGATCCTCGCCCCGCTCGGGCAGAAGGTCGGACGGCTCGCGGTCATCACCGACTGGCGGCAGATGAACGCGCAGCTTTTCGATGCGCTGGCGGTGGAGCGGGTGGCGATGTTCACCGTGCTGTGCATCATCATCCTGGTCGCGGCGTTCAACATCGCAAGCTCGCTCATCATGCTGGTCCGCGCCAAGACGCGCGACATCGCGATCCTGCGCACGATGGGCGCGACGCGCGGCGCGATGATGCGCATCTTCATGACCGTGGGCATCGCGATCGGCGCGCTCGGGATCGTCGCGGGCCTGATCCTCGGCGCGATCTTCCTGTTCTACCGGCAGGCGGTGGTGAATTTCGTGCAGCTCGTGACGGGGCAGAACCTGTGGGACCCGTCGATCCGCTATCTCACGGAGCTGCCCTCCAAGCCCGATCCGGTGGAGATCGTGGCGATCGTGCTCATCACCGCGCTGATGACCCTGCTGGCGACGCTCTATCCCGCGTTCAAGGCGGCGAGCACCGATCCGGTGCAGGTGCTGCGCTATGAATAACGCGGGCGAAGCCGTCCTCGAAACGCACGGGCTGGCGCGCAGCTTCACGCAGGGCAGCGAGACGATCCATGTGCTGCGCGGCGTGGACCTGTGGGTCGCGCCGGGCGAGATCGTGGCGTTGCTCGGCCCGTCCGGCTCCGGCAAGTCCACCCTGTTGCAGGCGGTCGGGCTGCTGGAGGGCGGGTTCGAAGGCTCGATCCGCATCGCCGGTGCGGAGGCAGCGCAACTCGACGCGCACGGACGCACGATGGTGCGGCGCGACCGGCTGGGCTTCGTCTATCAATTCCACCATCTGCTGCCCGATTTCGACGCGCGGGAGAATGTCATCCTGCCCCAGCTCATCCACGGCGCGGGGCAAGCGGAGGCGGAGGCGCGGGCGGATGCCTTGCTTTCGGCATTGGGCCTCGGCCACCGGCTGACGCATCGCCCGAGCCAGCTTTCCGGCGGCGAGCAACAGCGCGTGGCGGTCGCCCGCGCGCTCGCCAACCGGCCTGCTTTGGTGCTGGCGGACGAGCCGACCGGCAATCTGGACGAGCAGACGGCGGACGTGGTGCTGGCGGAATTCCTCCGGCTCGTGCGAGGGGAAGGCTCCGCCGCTCTGGTCGCGACGCATAATGAGCGACTGGCGGCGAAGATGGACCGCGTGGTGCGCCTGCACGACGGCGTGCTGCGATGAGCGTGTGGCGAGAGCAGCCGGTGCTGCGCGGCCGCCACGTCACGCTTCGCCCGCTGGCGATGGAGGACAGGGATGCCATCGTGGCGGCGGCGGCTGACGGCGATCTGACGGGCCTGTTCTTCACCAACGTCTCCAGCCTCGCCGATCCCGACAGGTTCATGGAGGCCGCCTTTCGCGAGCGCGAATATGGCCGCGCCATGCCCTTCGCGGTGGAGACGCCGGACGGCCGGGTCGTCGGCGTCACGCGTCTGATGCGGATGAGCGAGCAGCACCGCCGGGTGGAGATCGGCGGCACTTTCTACGCCCGGTCCGTCCAGCGCACGGGCGTGAATACGGAAGCGAAGAAGCTGCTTCTGGCCCATGCCTTCGACGTGCTGGGCTGCAACGTGGTGCAGATCCGCACCGACTGGTTCAATCGCAACTCCCAGCGCGCGATCGAGCGGCTGGGGGCGAAGCGCGACGGCGTGCTGCGCTCGCATCAGATAATGGACGGACGAGTGCGCGACATCGTCGTCTATTCGATCATCGCTTGCGAATGGCCGGGCGTGCGTGTCAATCTGGAGCATCTGCTGGCAAGGCATCACGCCTGACGGGGGAGACGGGAAATGGGGGCGATCACTGATTTCGAGGTCAAGGCCGCTGATGGAGGCACCGCCCCGCTCGACACATGGCGCGGCAAGGTGCTGCTGATCGTCAACACCGCGTCGAAATGCGGCTTCACCCCGCAATATGAGGGGTTGGAAGCGCTCCATCGCAAATATGGGCCGCAGGGCTTCGAGGTGCTGGCGTTCCCGTGCAACCAGTTCGGCGCGCAGGAGCCGGGCGACGCGGCGGAAATCGCGAACTTCTGCTCGCTAACCTATGACGTGACCTTCCCGGTCTTCGCCAAGGTCGAGGTGAACGGGCCGGGCGCGGACCCGCTGTTCGAGCAGTTGAAGGCGGATGCCCCCGGCCTGCTCGGATCGAAGGCGATCAAGTGGAACTTCACCAAATTCCTGGTGAACCGCGAGGGCGAGACGGTCGCGCGCTATGCCCCGACCACCAAGCCGGAAGATATCGCGCGCGACATAGAACGGCTGCTCTGAAGCTCCCGCGCTTCAGGCCCGGTGGTCCAGTGCGAACATCGTCCAGCTTATCCCTGAGAACAGGAAGCTCACGCCCAGCGCGATTCCCGGCAGGGTCAGCGCGGCGATCGGCATGGAAACGATGATCCACGCCGCCAGCAGCAGGTTCAGCACGCCCGCCGCGAGCATCCACCCGCGCCGCCAGCGGAAGCGGAACGCCCATATCAGCTCCAGCACCCCGCGCGCGATCAGCCATGCGGTCAGCAGCAGGACGAGCGAGATCGCCCCGGCGACCGGCTGGAACATCATGATCGCGCCGCCGATCAGCGAGATCAGCCCCAGCGCGATCGCATAGCCGCGCCCGTCATAGCCCTTGCCCATCAGCCCGGCGAACAAGGAGAAGATGCCTGCCGCGATCAGATAGGCGCCGATCACCATCGTCGCGGCAAAGGTGGCGGGCACCGGCATGAAGATCGCCAGCGCTCCCAGCAGCAGGCAGGCGATGCCGTAGGCGAGAAGCCAGCCCCAACCGATACCCCGCGTCGAAAGCGCCATGACGAACCCTCCTGTTGCGATGCCGTAACGTGTCCGAAAAGGGGAAGTTCCGCAACCGGCCATTGCCGGAATCGCCGCGTGGCCCTAGCGTGTCGCCATGCCACATTCCGGGTTCGTGCCGCTTCGTATCTTCTCCTCCTATACGATGCTCGACGGGGCGATCGATCCCAAGGCGATCGCAAAGCGCGCGGCGGCGCTCGGCTTTCCGGCGGCGGCGCTGACCGACCGCAACGGCCTTTACGCCGCCATGTCCTATTCCGATGCCGCCTTCGATGCGGGGGTGCAGCCGGTGATCGGCGTGATGCTCGGCGTCTCGCGGCCCGGCATGCCGGAAGGCATCGCGCCGGTCATCGACTGGCTCGCGCTATATGCGCAGGACACCCGGGGCTATGACAATCTGTGCGCCCTGGTGAGCATGGCGCATCTGGAGCGCCCGATCGAGCAGGCCCCCCATGTGGATTTCGCGGCGCTCGAGGGGCGGACCGACGGGCTGCTCGCGCTCACCGCCGGCGGGGAGGGGGCGCTCGCGCGTCTCTATGCCGAGGACCAGCCCGCTCGCGCGGAAGCCTATGCGGACCGCCTGCAGGCCCTGTTCCCCGATCGCCTCTATATCGAGCTGGTCCGCCGCGACCAGGAGGTGGAGATGGCGGCCGAGCAATATCTGCTCGACCTTGCCTATGCCCGCGAGCTGCCCCTGGTCGCCACCAACCCGTGCTGCTTCGCCGACCGCGACTTCCTCGACGCGCATGACGCCATGCTGTGCATCGCCCATTCCAGCTATGTCGAAAGCGAGGACCGACCGAGAAGCTCGCCCGATGCCTGGATGAAGCCGGCGGACGAGATGCGCGCCCTGTTCGCCGATCTGCCGGAAGCGATCGACAATACGTTGGTGGTCGCGCAACGCTGCGCCGTCGCCGCGCCGAAGCGGAAACCCATTCTTCCCAGCCTTGCCGGCGATCGCGAGGGCGAGGCGGCGATGCTGCGCGCCGATGCCGAGGCCGGGCTGGAACGCCGCCTCGCCCGGATCGAGGAATTCGGCGGCGCGTCGGCCGATCCGGACTGGAAGGAGGTCTATCGCAAGCGGCTGGCGTTCGAGCTGGATATCATCATCCAGATGGGCTTCCCCGGCTACTTCCTGATCGTTGCCGACTTCATCAAATGGGCCAAGGAGCGCGACATTCCGGTGGGGCCGGGGCGCGGCTCCGGCGCCGGCTCGGCAGTGGCGTGGGCGCTGACGATCACCGATCTCGATCCGATCCGTCTCGGCCTGCTGTTCGAACGCTTCCTGAATCCCGAACGCGTCTCGATGCCGGACTTCGATATCGACTTCTGCGAAACCCGGCGCGGCGAGGTGATCCGCTACGTGCAGGAGAAATACGGCCGCGATCAGGTGGCGCAGATCATCACCTTCGGTAAGCTGAAGGCGCGCGCCGTGTTGAAGGACACCGGCCGCGTGCTCCAGATGAGCTACGGGCAGGTCGATCGCCTCGCCAAGCTCGTGCCCAACCACCCGACTGATCCGTGGACGCTCGATCGTGCCCTCAACGGCGTGTCGGAACTGGCGCGCGAATATGCCAACGAGAATGACGTCCGCCGCCTGCTCGATCTGGCGATGAAGCTGGAGGGGTTGCCGCGCCACTCCTCCACCCACGCGGCGGGCGTGGTGATCGGGGACCGGCCGCTGGCGCAGCTTGTGCCGCTCTACCGCGATCCGCGATCGGACATGCCGGTCACGCAGTTCGACATGAAATATGTCGAGGGCGCCGGGCTGGTGAAGTTCGACTTCCTCGGCCTCAAGACGCTCTCCGTGCTCAAGAAGGCGGTGGAGATGCTGGCGAAGCGCGGCATCTCGGTCGATCTCGACGCGCTCGGCTGGGACGACGAGGAGACTTACGAACTGCTCCAGGCCGGCAATACCGTCGGCGTGTTCCAGGTGGAATCGGAAGGCATGCGGCGCACGCTCTCCGCCGTGAAGCCCACCGTGTTCGAGGACATCATCGCGCTCGGCGCGCTCTACCGCCCCGGCCCGATGGACAATATCCCGATGTTCGGCCGCCGCAAGAACGGGCAGGAGGAGATCGAATATCCTCATCCGCTTCTGGAGAGCATCCTCGCGGAAACATACGGCATCTTCGTCTATCAGGAACAGGTGATGCAGGCCGCGCAGGTGCTCGCCGGCTACACGCTCGGTGGCGCGGACCTGCTGCGGCGCGCGATGGGCAAGAAGATCAAGGCGGAGATGGACGCGCAGCGCGCGATCTTCGTCGAGGGTTGCGCCAAGACCAACAACATTCCCGCCGCCAAGGCCAACGAACTGTTCGATTTGATCGACAAGTTCGCCGGCTACGGCTTCAACAAGAGCCACGCGGCGGCTTATGCCCTGCTCACCTATCAGACGGCATGGCTGAAGGCGCATTATCCGCACGAATTCTACGCCGCCTCGATGTGCTACGACATCCACCTGACCGACAAGCTCGCGGTGTTCGTGGACGACATGCGCCGCATGGGGCTGGAATGCCTGCCGCCCGATATCAACCACAGCGGCGCGGAGTTCGAGGTGGAGGTGGACGATCACGGCACGCCGACCGTCCGCTATGCGCTCGCCGCCCTCAAGTCGATCGGCGAGGGCGCGATGGAGCGGCTGGTCGCCGAGCGTGAGGAGAACGGCCGGTTCAGGAGCCTCGACGATCTCGCGCATCGCGTCGATCCACGGCTGCTCAACAAGCGGCAGCTCGAAACGCTGGCGGCGGGCGGCGCGTTCGATGGGCTGGAGCCGAACCGCGCGGGCGTGTTCGCCGTGGCGGAAACGATCCTCGCCGTCGCCGCGCGCACCGATGAGGCGCGGACCAGCGGGCAGGGCGGCCTGTTCGGCGAGACGAGCCACGCGGGCGACGCGATCAAGCTGCCGCGATCGGTGCATTGGTCGATGGCGCAGAAGATGGAGCAGGAGAAGGAGGCGTTCGGCTTCTACTTCTCCGCCCATCCGGTCGATCGCCACGCGCATCTCGCGAAGATGCACGGCGCGCGGCAATATGCGGCGCTGACCGAACTCGCCATCCCCGATGACGGCACCCGCGCGGGCGCGATGATGGCGGTGCTGGTGGAGGAGGCGCGCTGGCGCACCTCGGCGCGCGGGCGGCGCTATATGATGGCCACGCTTTCGGACCAGAGCGGGCAGTTCTTCGCCACCTGCTTCGACGATCAGGTCTGCGCCGATCTGGAGGATGCCGCGCGCGCCGGCGATTGCGCATTGGCGACGGTGGAACTGGATCGCCGGCCGGGCGAGGACCAGCCGCGCATCGCGATCAAGCGGCTCCAGCCGTTCGAGAGCCTCGCGACGATGGCGCGTTTCGTGGCGGAGATCACGGTCGACGGCATGGAGGCGATCGGCGCGCTCGCCAGCTTGCTGGAAGGCCAGCGTGGCGCGCGCGGCGAGGTCGTGCTGAAGGCGCGGCTGCCGCAGGGCGGCGAGGCGGTGCTGCGGCTCGGGCGCGATTTCCTGCTGGACGCCGAACTGATCGAGCGGGTGAACCTGCTCCCCGGCGTGATCGGCGCGACGCTGGGGCGCGCGGAGACGCAATTGTCGCGGGTGGGTTGAAGCGGAAGCTTAGCCCGCCGGAGCCGCCGGCTTCTCCACCTCCGCCGGCCCACGCCGCACGGTCGATACCTTGATGACCGGCTCCAGCATCTGCCCCTTCATGATCCCCACGCCGCGCGTCGGCGAGGTGGGGGATTTCATGATGCGGTGGACCACATCCATCCCGCTCACCACATGGCCGAACACGGCATAGCCCGGATCGGTGGCGGTTGCGTCCATCGTCGAAAGATCGCCGACGATGATGAAGAAATCGCCCGCCGCCGTGCCCGGCCTGCCCATCGCCATGGAGATCGCGCCGTCCTTGTGGCTCAGGCCGGTCTTGCTGGTCGGCTCGTGCGGGATCGGGGGCAGGGTGCGCTTGGGATCGTTCGCGGTGCCGAACTGGATGAAGCCATAGCCCGGCTGGATCTTCACCGCGCGATAGAAGTTCACGCCGTCCAGCCGCTTTTGATCGACATATTTCAGGAAGTTGCCGGCGGTGATCGGCGCATGTTCCTTGTCGATCGCGATCACGATCGGCCCCAGCGCTGTGGTGACGGTTACGTTCACCAGACCTGTCGCCGGAGCCTGTGCCGGGGCGGGCGTGGCCGTCTGGGCAAGGGCCGGAACGGGGGAGAGCGCGTATAGCGCGGCAAGCAGAGGGGTGATGCGCATGCGGTTTCTTATCATCCCCGATCGCCCGGTGGAAATCCTGCGTCTCATGCGCGTTGTCCTCTTGCCGTCGCGCCGCGACGGGGCCAGCATGGCCACGGTTTTAGGAGGGAGACGGACGATGGCGGAATCACGCAAGACTGTCGGCGATCGGGCCAAGGCGGCTGCCGGAAAGATGCGCGAGGGAGCGGAAAAGGCGCGCGAATCGTTTCAGGAGCGCGTTGTCGATCCGGCCAAGAAAGCCGGCGAGGCGATGAAGGCGTCCGGCGAGAAGGCGCTGGAGAACAACAAGACGATCGGCCTCAAGATGATCGACCATGCCGAGACCAATACGCGTGAAGCCTTCGCCGCGATGCGCGCGGCGGCGAGCGCCAAGGATTGGTCCGAGGTGATGAAGATCCAGGGCGAATATCTGCGCGAGCAGGGCAACCGCTCGATGACGCATGCGCGCGAGATCGGCGAGCTGATCGCCCAGTTCGGCCGCGATGCGGTGGAGACGGTTAAGGGCAACGCCAAGAAGAAGTGATGGCGCGCCGGCCTTGAAGTTTTGAGCCTGCCGAGGCGTCGCGCTTCTTTCGAAAGGAAGGGCAGCCTTCGACAGGCTCAGGGCGAACGGAGCATTCCGTCGCCAGGTCGGGCATGAAAACGGAAGGGCTTCCGTTCAGGTGTGGCCCGCGCTGGGATAGACGAAGGCCCGCAGCCCCCGCCGTTCGAACGGCCGCCATTCGTCTTCCGGCAGGGCAAGGCGATCCGCCACCGCGAACAACACCGCCGGGTTCACGCTCAGCCCGCAATGGCTTCCGTGGACTTCGATATTGTCGCTGATCTCCGCCGACGGCTCTATGCAGCATTTCCACGCCACGATGCCGTCCGCGCGGCTCCAGATCGCGGTTGAAGGGACCGGCGCCGGCGTGGCGCCTTCGATCATCTGCGCCTGCGTGTCGTCCCCATCGATCATCTGGCCGGTCAGCCGCTCGTAAAGCCGCCACACATTGGTGGAGCGAGGGGAGCCGTTAAAAGGAGAGCCAAGGGAGATCACCTGTCGCACCGCTTCCGGCATGCGGCGCGCCATCAGGCGGGCCATCACGCCGCCAAGGCTCCAGCCGACGAGGCTCACCTTCTGCCCGGTGGAGGCGTGGACCGCCCCGATCCGCTCCGCCAGCCGCTCGCCCTCCGCGCCGATCGACTTCGGGCCGAGGTTGCGCCCCAGTTCCCACGGCAGCGCGTCATAGCCCAACTGCCGCAGGTAACGCCGCATGATCGCGGTGGACGTATCGGAAGTGACGAAGCCCGGCAGCACCATCACCGGATGGCCGTCCCCGCGCGGGGCGCTGGCGAGCAGGGGAGCGGCGGCGGGCAAGGCGCCAAGCTCCGCCATCGCGCGCGGCAGCTCGGTGAGCGCGAGAAGCCGCGACGGCGGCGCGAGAACGTCCGAAGAAATGGCGGTCGCCATCGATAGATCCCCCTGCTTCCTTATGTCTTCAGGCCGCGTCGAAGCCATAGGCGCGCTGCGTCGCCTGCTGCCGCGCGACATCGAGGCTGAGGATCGCCAGATCGTGCGGTTGCCCCGAACGATCGCGCACCTGATCCTTCAGCAGGGCCTCCCCCCGGAAGCCGAGGCTTTCGAACAACGCCACCGAATTGCGCTGGTCCGGCGTCATCGCGGCGGTGAGCTTGGCCAGCCCGCGCTCCACCGCGACCGCGAGGATCGCCTGCAGCAGATCGCGCCCCAGACCCGCGCCGCGCCGCTCCGACGACACGAGCAGCCGCACCTCGCCGACATGCGCCGACCAGCCAAGCGGATCGCGCACCAGCGCCACGGAGCCGATGATCTCCCCGTCCTTCTCCGCGAGCAGGCTGTCGATCCAGCCGTCGTCGATCGCCTGCAACCACGCCTCCACCACGCGCGGATGCTTCAGATCGCGGCCAAGGAACAGAAGATCATGTTCCGAAAGCCCCTGAGCGAAGGCGAGCATCGCATCGCGATCGGCCGGCTGGAAGCGGCGGATGCGTTGCGTCACAGGGAGCGCTCCGCCAGCCAGTTCGTGAGCGCGGGCCACATGCGCTTGATCGCATTGCCGCCGGCGACGAGGCTGACATGGCCGCCCTTCAGCATGATCTCCTGCCTGTCCTCCGATCCGACCATGCCGATCAGCGGCGCGGACGCCTCGCGCGGCACGATATGATCGTGCTCCGCCGCGATGTGCAGGAAAGGAACCTTGATCGTGCCGAAATCGACAGCGCGCCCGCCGACCTCCATCGTGCCGTTGAACAAACGATTCTCCCACATCAGCATCTTGGTGGTCTGCCGGAAATACTCGCCCGCCAGCGGCAGGGTGTCGGTGTTCCAGCGTTCGAACATGCGGAACGACTTCACATATTCCTCGTCCCACAGATTGTCGTAGAGCCTGAAATTGCTCGCCGCCCGCGCGGCCGGGCGCAGCATGTCGAACGAGGAGTAGAGCATGTCGCCCGGCACGTTGCCGAACGCCTCCACCAGCCGGTCCACGTCGAAATAACGCTGGTCGGACCAGGCGGAGAACATCTCCATCTTCGAAAAGTCGATCGGCGTGGTGAAGGTGACGAGATTGGCCAGCCCCTCGTCCGGGTGCAGCGAGGAATAGAGGAGGGAAAGCACGCCGCCGAAGCAATAGCCCACCACGCTGACGTCCGGCTCGCCGGTTTCCACCTTCACGCGCTCCATCGCGCCGCCGACGAAATCGTTGACGTAATTCTCCAGCGTCAGCCCGCGCTCGTGGCTGCGCGGCGCTTCCCATTCCAGCATGAACACGTCGAAACCCGCCTTCAGCAGGAATTCGACCAGGCTCTGCCCCGGCACCATGTCGAAGATGAAGCCGCGATTGGTGGTGGCCATCACCAGCAGCACGGGGATGCGATAGACCTCGTCGGTCATCGGGCGATAATGGTTGAGCCGCATCGGCCCGCGCTCGATCAGAACGTCCTTGGGCGTGGCGCCCACGACCGGGGCGGGGGAGGTGAAATAGTTTATCCCCGATATATTCCGCGCCAGTATCCGTTCGAACTCCGCCTGGGCGGGGGAAACACGATCGGCTTGCGCGGTATCTGTCATCAGCTTGCCTTTGACGGTGGTCTGCGGGTTCGGCTCGGCCGGGGCTTTGCCGGGTCCGGGGCGGCGGTGGCGCCCAGTTTCTCCTCGATCCGCGCGAGCGACGCCTCGATCCCCGCGATGCGCCGGGCGAGATCGTCGATGTCCGTGCGGCTCGGCAAGTTGGCGGCGGCCAGCGCGCGCTCCATCATCTGATGTGTATTGGCCTGCATATTCGCGGAGGCCGATGTGGCCGCCTGCATGTTGCGCACAAACTCCTCGCTTTTCAGCGCATCGCCGCCGAAGGAGTTCACGGCCTTTTCCCAATGGCCCAGCATGTCTCGAAAGAATGCCGCGGGATCTGGTGGATTGCTGGACATCGTGGAACGGAGACTTCCACGCCCGAAACGGCCGGTCAAGTCATTGCTGCGCGGAAAGTGAATCTCCGCCCAGCACGCGATAGAGCGTGACGAGATTGGTGGCGCGCGCCAGCTTGGTCTGCACCAGCCCTTGCTGCGCGGAATAAAGCGAGCGCTGCGCAACAAGCGTGGTGAGGAACGTGTCGATCTCCCCACGATAGCGCGCGTCGGCGAGCTGGTAGTTGTCGAGCGCGGCATCGGCGTTGCGCTGGTCCGCCGCCAGTTCGTCCGAAATCGTGCCGCGCCGCGCTAGCGCGTCGGAAACCTCGCGGAAAGCCGTCTGGATCGCCTTTTCGTAGGTGGCGAGCGCCGCGTCGCGCTGCGCTTCGGACTGGGCGACGCCGGCGCGCGCCGCGCCGCCGCTGAAGATCGAATATGCCGCGCCAGCCGTTCCCGAATAGCTGAACGCGCCCTTGTCGAAGAGCGACGTGAGCGCGCCGCTGGCGAAGCCCATCAGGCCGGTGAGCGTGATGCGCGGGAACAGGGCCGCGCGCGCCGCGCCGATCTGCGCATTGGCGGCGCGCAGGCTGTATTCCGCGCTCATCACGTCCGGGCGGCGCAGCAGGATGGCGGAATCCAGCCCGGCGGGAAGCTCCGCGATCCCGGTCACCGCTTCGTCGATGCCGGAGGGGAGGAGGGCCTTGTCCAATGGCGCGCCGACCAGCAGCTCCAGCGCGTTGATGTCCTGCGCCAGCGCCGTCTTCTGCGTCGCGAGATCGGCCTCCGCGCTCGCCAGCACCTGCTCCGCCTGCCTGAGATCGGTGCGCGGCGCGATGCCGCCCTTCAGCCGCGCATCGGTGAGCGAGACGCTGCGCCGCGCGTTGGCGGCCGTCTCCTCCGCGATGAGGAGCAGGCTGCGGTCCGCCGCATAGCTTAGCCATGCGCCCGCGATGTCGCCCACCAGCGTCAGGCGCACGGCGCGGGCGTTTTCCTCCTGCGCGAAATAGCTGTTCTGCGCGGCATTGGTGAGCGAGCGGACGCGGCCGAACAGGTCCAGCTCGAAATTGGTGATGTTCAGCCCGGCGGAAAGCGAATCGGCGTTGGTCGACGGGGCGTTGGTGTGGCTGGCGCTATAGGATGCGCTCGCGCCCAGCGTGGGGAACAACTCCCCGCGCTGGATGCGATATTGCGCGCGCGCCGCCGCGACATTCGCCGCCGCCACGCGCAGGTCGCGGTTGTTGGCGAGCGCCTGCTCGATGATCCGCTGCAGCCGCGCGTCGCGGAAGATATCCTGATAGCGGACGGTGGGCAGCGCCTCCGTCGCTTCCCTAGGGTAAGCTTCCCCCTTCGGCCATGAGGGCGGCACGGGGGCTTCCGGGCGCACATATCTGGGCGCCATGCTGCACGCCGGCAGCACGGCGCACAGCGCGAGAAGGGGCAGGGCGCGCATCAGGCTTCCTCCACCGGATGGAAGCCCGGCTCCTCGCCCCTCAGCCGGGCCATCGTGTCGCGGAAGCCGCGCCGCACCAGCACGAAGAACAGGGGGATGTAGAAGATCGCGAGGATCGTCGCGGTCAGCATCCCGCCGATCACCGAGGTGCCGATCGCGATGCGGCTGTTCGCGCCCGCGCCGGTGGAAAGCGCCAGCGGCATCACGCCGAAGATGAAGGCGAAGCTGGTCATCAGGATCGGGCGCAGGCGGATGCGCGCGGCGGTCAGCGCGGCCTCGATCACGCGCTTGCCCTTCTTCTCCTCCTGCTCGGCGAATTCGATCATCAGGATCGCGTTCTTCGCGGCCAGGCCCATGGTGGTGAGCAGGCCGATCTGCAGATAGACGTCGTTGGTCAGCCCGCGCAGGGTGACGAACAGGATCGCGCCGATTAGCCCCAGCGGGATCACCAGCAGCACCGCGAGCGGGATCGACCAGCTTTCGTACAGCGCCGCCAGGCACAGGAAGACGACGATCAACGACAGGCCGTAGAGCAGAGGCGCCTGCCCGGACGACAGCCGCTCCTGATAGGAGATGCCCGCCCAGGAGATGCTGGTGCCGGGGATTTTCGCGGCCAGCTCTGCGATGTGGTTCATCGCCTCGCCGGAGCTGGTGCCGGGCGCGCCGGACCCCTGGAATTCGAAGGACTGCACGCCGTTGAAGCGCGAAAGCGTCGTGGGCGCCTGCGACCAGCTGGTCGTGGCGAAGGCGGTGAAGGGCGCCATCTGCCCGCCCGATCCGCGGACGAACCATTGGCCGATGTCGTCCGGCCTGGAACGGAATTGCGCGTCGCCCTGCACATAGACGCGCTTCACGCGCCCGCGATCGACGAAGTCGTTGACGTATCGCCCGCCCCATGCGGTGGAAAGCGTGGTGTTGACGTCGCTCTGCGTCAGGCCGAGCGCGGCGATCTTCTGCGGATCGGTATTCACCTGGAGCGTGCCGATATCGGGAAGCTCCGTCAGGCGGACGCCGGAAAGCCGGGAATCGCTGGTCGCCAGCGACAGCAATTTGTCGCGCGCGGCCTCGAACTCCTGAAGCGACAGGCCGCCGGTGTTCTGCAATTCCACCGTGAACCCGTCCGACTGGCCGAGGCCGCGGATCGCGGGCGGGATCATCACGAAGACCTGCGCGTCGCGGAACCCCCGGAAGGCGGATGCCGCGCGCGCGACGATCGCGTCCGCGCTATTCTCCTTGCCGGGCCGGGCGTCCCAGTCGGTGAGGGTCAGGAAGCCCTGCCCGGTGTTCTGCCCCGCGACGCCGCCGCCGCCGCCCGCGACGCTGAACAGCGTCTTCACGTTCTTGCCTTCCTTCTCGAGGAAATAGCGTTCCACCTCGCGCTGCACCTCGGTGGTGCGCGCCAGCGTGGCGCCGGCGGGCAGCCGGAACTGGAAGCTGGCCGCGCCCTGATCCTCCGTCGGCAGGAAGCCGGTCGGCAGGCGCAGGAACAGCACCGCCAGCAGGCCGACCACCACGACATAGATGGTCAGGAACAGCCACTTGCGCTCCACCACGCGCCCGACCGCGCCGGTGTAGCTTGTCACGCAGCGATCGAAATTATGGTTGAACCAGTGTTTCGCGCGCTCCGCCCCGTCCATGAGCCACGGCGCGCGGCGATGCAGCCAGCCTTCCTCCTCCATGCTCTTCTGCCGCAGCAGATTCGAGGTGATGGCGGGCGACAGCACGATCGCCACCGCCACCGACAGCAGCATGGCGGAGATGATCGTGAGGGAGAATTGGCGATAGATCACGCCGGTCGATCCGCCGAAGAAGGCCATCGGCAGGAACACCGCCGACAGGACGAGCGCGATCGCCACCAGCGCGACCGTGATCTCCTTCATCGATTCGATCGTGGCTTCCCGCGGCGTCATGCCGGGGTTCTCGTCCATCAGGCGCTCGACATTCTCCACCACGACGATCGCGTCGTCGACCAGCAGGCCGATCGCCAGCACCAGCCCGAACAGGGTGAGCGTGTTGATGCTGAACCCGACGAGGTAGAAGATCCCGAACGTCCCCAGCAGCACCACCGGCACCGCGATCGTCGGCACCAAAGTCGCGCGCCAGCTTTGCAGGAAGACGAACATCACGATCACGACCAGCACGATCGCCTCGATCAGCGTCTTCACCACCTCGTGGATCGAAAGCTTGATGAAGTTGGTGGTGTCGGTCGCATAGGCGACGCGCAGGTGCGGCGGGAAATTCTTCTGGAGGCGCGCGATCTCCGCCTTCACCAGCTCGGCCGTCTTGAGCGCATCCGCGCCCGGCGCCAGCAGCACGGCGATGCCCGCGCCGGGGTGGCGGTTCACGCGGCTCATGGAGGAATAATTCTCCGCGCCAAGCTCGATCCGCGCCACGTCGGAAAGGCGGACGGTCGCGCCGGAGGGGAGGGTCTTCAGGATGATCTGGCGGAACTGCTCCGGCGTCTGGAGGCGCGATTGCGCGGTGACGGTGGCGTTCAGCATCTGCGACATGGGCATGGGCTGGCCGCCGATCTCGCCCGCCGCCACTTCGGTATTCTGGTTCTGGATCGCGGTGATGACGTCGCCCGGCATCAGCGAATAGCTGGCGAGCTTCGCCGGATCGAGCCACACGCGCATCGCATATTGCGCGCCGAACACGTTGGTGTCGCCCACGCCCGGCAGGCGGCCCAGCGGCTCCTGCAGGTTCGAGACGAGATAGTCCGAGACGTCCTGATTGGTCATCTGGTCCGTCGCGTCGTAGATGCCGGCGATCAGCAGATTGTCCGGGTTGGACTTGCGGACGACGATGCCCTGCTGCTGCACCTGGCTGGGCAGCCGGCTGATCGCCTGCTGCACCTGATTCTGCACCTGCACCTGCGCGATATCGGGATTGGTGCCCTTGGCGAAGGTGGCGGTGATCGAAACGGAGCCGCGCGAGGTGGAGGAGGAGCTGAAATAGAGCAGGCCGTCGATGCCGGTGAGCTGCTGCTCGATGACCTGCGTGACGGAATTCTGGATCGTCTGCGCGTTGGCGCCCGGATAGGTGGCGCGTATCCAGACCTGCGGCGGGGCGATGTCGGGATATTGCGCGATCGGCAATCCCATGATCGCGCCCGTGCCCCCCATCATCACGATGATGGCGAGCACCCATGCGAAGATCGGGCGGTCGATGAAGATGCGCGACATGGATCAGCCCGCCTTCTTGCGGCTGTCGGACGGCGCGATGGGTTGCGGCGTGTCGGCGGGAACCGGCTTGATCGCGGCATTGGCCTGCAATTTGCCCGTCCCCTGCGTGATGATCCGGTCGCCGGCGGAAAGCCCGCCGGTGACGACCCAGTTCGCGCCCTCGACGCGCACCGCCTGCACCGTCCGCAGCACCGCCTTGTTCCCCGGCCCGACCAGCCAGACCGTGGCATTGCCCTTGGGATCGCGCGTCACCGCCGCCTGCGGCACGAGGAAGGCATTGGGGTCGATCGCCTGATTGAACACCGCGCGCACGAACATCCCCGGCAGCAGCAGCCCCGAAGGATTGGGGAAGCGCGCGCGCAGGTTGACGGTGCCGGTGGACGGATCGACCACCACCTCGGTGAACTCCACCGTGCCGGTGAGGCCGTAAGTGTCGCCGTCCTCCAGCTTGAGCCGCACCTCCGCGCGCGTCGGCACCGCGCCGCCGGTCGCCAGCCCGCGCCGGAGCTTGAGCAGGTCGGCCGCCGATTGCTGGATATCGACATAGATCGGATCGAGCTGCTGGATCGTCGCCAGCGGATCGGTTTGGCTGGTGGTGACGAGCGCGCCGACCGTGAACAGCGATCGCCCGATCCGCCCGGTGATCGGCGCCGGCACCGTGGTGAAGCGCAGGTTGATCCGCGCGGTTTCGAGCTGCGCCTTGTTCTGCAGGATCGCCGCCTGCGCCTGACGCTGGGCGGCGAGCGCGTCGGTATAGTCCTGCTTGCTCACCGCCTCGATCGCGGCGAGCGGGCGATAGCGGTCCGCCTTGGTCTTCGCCGCCGCCGCCGTCGCTTCGGCGCTGGCGAGGTTGGCGGAGGCCTGGTTGGCCGCCGCGCGATACAGGCTGGGGTCGATCTGGTAGAGCGGCTCGCCCTGCTTCACGATCGCGCCTTCGGTGAAGAAGCGCTTCTGGATCACGCCCGAAACCTGCGGACGCACCTCCGAACTCTGGAACGCGACGGTGCGGCCGGGAAGCTCCACGGTGATCGGCACGCTGGTTTTCCGGGCGATGACATAGCCGACCGTCAGCGGGCCCTGATTGTGGTCGCCCCTGCCGCCGGAGCTTTCCCCATTCTCATTCTTCGCGGCACTTCCGCACGCGGCCAGCAGCAGCGCGATCGAAATAATGCCCGTCGTCCCGCCGATCGTCCCCGTGCGCAAAACCGTGATCCCGCTGAATGAGAAGAATGTGCCAAGATTCGGATATAATATACTCTATCCGCGCCCTGTTTCTTCCGATAGCCGTATCGGAGACAAGATTGAACCCTCAAGCGCGCAGGAAATTGCCGGGCCTGCGCTCCGCGACGGCGCGAATCCCCTCGCGGAAATCGGCGGTTGCCATCAGGCGGTCCTGTTCGGCGCGCTCATGTTCGGTCTGCCGCGCGACCGCCGCCGCCAGATCGCCGCGCAGGGTGGCGCGCGTCGCCTCCACGCCCAGCGGCGCGGCGGCCGTGATTTCGGCGGCGAGCGCGGTCGCCGCCTCGCGCAGGCGATCGGCCGGCACCACCTGATCCACCAGCCCATAGGCCAGAGCTTCCTCCGCCTTCACGCGCCGCCCGGTCAGCAGCATCAGCGATGCGTTCTGCACCCCGATCACGCGCGGCAGCGTATGGGAGATGCCGAAGCCCGCGTGGAAGCCCAGGCTCACGAAATTGGCGGAAAAGCGTGCTTCGGGCGCCGCGATGCGGAAATCCGCGACCAGCGCCAGCCCCAGCCCTGCGCCGACCGCCGCGCCCTGCACGGCGGCCACGATCGGCTTCCGCGTCGCGAACAGGCGCACGGCGTTGCGATAGAGGATCGGGGTTTCCGCCTCTCCGCTCTCCGTCACCAGCGGCTTGTCGCCGGTCAGGTCCGCGCCGCCGCAGAACACGCGGCCCGCCGTCGCCAGCACGATCGCCCGGCAGTCGTCGTTCGCGTCCAGCATCTCGAACGCATCCGCCAGCGCGCCGATCAGGGCTGCGTTCACATGATTGTGCGGCGGCCGGTCGATCACCACCGTCGCGACATGGGCGGCGAGCGAAATGTCGATATGATCTGTCATGCTTTCCCTCTCCCCGCCACGGAACTGGTCGCGCGAGCCTGCCGTTCCATCGTCCGGTTCGCGAACAGATGCAACCGTTCGAAAAATCGCACGTTCCTCTTGTCCGGGGAAATCATCGCCTTCTATCGTGCGCCCGGTGGGACAAAGGGGATCGTGCGTGGGATTTGCGGGTGTGCGACTGGGATGTGCGACGGCCGCGCTGATTCTTGGCAATCCTGTTCTGGCCCAGAACGCGCCGTCAGCGCCGCCCGCGCCCGCGCCTGCGGCGCCGATCGTGCCGGATGCGGAGTTCGACAAGGCGCTGCCGCCGCTCTCCGACGATCTGAACGCCCCGCTGGAGCCGATGCCTCCGGCCGAAACCACGCCGCCCGATCCCCAGCTCGAACAGCCGCTGCCGCCGATCGCCAATTTCGAAAGCACGCCGCTCGAAACCGCCGCGGACGTGAAGGACAAGGCGCAGCCGGAAATCCGCTATGAAACCGTGGTGCGCGGGCTGGACGCGATCGGGCTGGAGGACGAGTTCAAGTCCCTCTCCGCGCTGAGGAGCGGCGGCGGCAAGGCGGGCAACACCACGCAGCTATCCGCCCGCGCGAAGGAAGACGAAGGGCTGGCGGTGCGGCTGATGAAGTCGCTCGGCTATTATGACGGCACCGCGCATTCCGTGATCGAGCCGGTGCCGGGCCAGACCGGGCAGGTGCGCGCGATCGTCACGGCGTCTCCGGGCAAGCTCTACCATATCGGCGCGATCAACATCGTGGCCCCGCCCGTCGTGCCGGAAGGGCTGCTGCGCGAGGCGCTGAAGCTCAAGACCGGCGACCCGATCGAGGCGGCGCGCGTGGAGGCGGCGGAGGCGAACGTCTCGCTCGTCCTGCCGCAGCGCGGCTATCCCTTCGCCAAGGTCGGCGATCGCGACATATTGCTCGACGACGTGACGCTGACCGGGGATTACACCTTGCCCGTCACCCCCGGCCCGCGCGCGGTGTTCGGCAAGCTCAGGACGAAGGGCAGGCCGGTGTTCGGGCTGGAGCACCTCAACGTCTTCCCGCGCTTCAAGCCGGGCGATCTCTACGATTCGCGCAAGACGGACGATCTGCGGCAGGCGCTGACCGCGACCGCGCTGTTCAACTCCGTCTCGGTGGAGCCGGTGGCGACCGGGGAGCCGGGGCCGGACGGCACCGAGCTGGTCGATCTGCTCGTCACGCAGCGCAAGGGTAAGTGGCGCAGCCTCGCCGCCACCGCCGGCTACGGCACGGGCGAGGGGATCAAGCTGGAAGGGACGTGGACCAACCGCAACATGTTCCCGCCCGAAGGCGCGCTGATCGTCGCCGCCACGGCCGGCACGCAGCAGCAGGGGGCGAGCACGACATTCCGGCGCGCCAATGCCGGCAAGCGCGATCGCACCTTCTCGATCATCGCCAGCGCCAATCACCAGAATTACGATGCGTTCAACGCCGTCACCACCTCGATCGCGGCGCGGATCAGCTATGATTCGACGCCGCTCTGGCAGAAGAAGTTCACTTATGCCTATGGCGTGGAGCTGACCGGCACGAACGAGAGTGTCTACGATTTCGCGCGCGGGGAGCGGGTGCGGCGCACCTATGGCATCGCCGCGCTGCCGGCGCAGGCGCAATGGGACACGTCGGACGACCTGCTCAATCCCACGCGCGGCTATCGCCTGAAGCTGAATCTCAGCCCCGAAACATCGGTGCAGGGCGCGGTCGCGCCCTATGTCCGCGCGATGATCGAGGGGACGTTCTATTATCCAGCCACGGACAGCCTCGTGATCGCGGGGCGGCTGCGCGCCGGATCGATCATGGGCATCGCGCGCGACGATCTCGCGCCGTCGCGCCGCTATTACGGCGGCGGCGGCGGTTCGGTGCGCGGCTATGGCTACCAGATGCTGGGGCCGCGCGATCCGCAGGACAATCCGGTCGGCGGGCGCAGCCTCAACGAATTCTCGCTGGAGGCGCGCTACCGCTTCGGCGATTTCGGCATCGTGCCCTTCATCGACGGCGGCAACGCCTATGAAAGCGTGTTGCCCAAGGGCAGGGACCTGCGCTTCGGCGCGGGGATCGGCGGGCGATTCTACACCAATTTCGGGCCGATGCGCGTCGATATCGCCACCCCGCTGAACCGGCGGAAGGGCGACAGCCGGATCGCGCTCTACATCTCGATCGGACAGGCTTTCTGATGGCGCGGCGCGTGTTGAAATGGGCCGGCATCACGGTCGCGGGGCTGGCGCTGCTGGCGCTGGCGGTGGTGTTCGGCATCGATACCGATCCCGGCCGCCGCTTCGTCGCGGACCAGATCGGCAATTACAAGACGGCCGCCGGCCTCAACATCCGCGTGGGGCGGATCGACGGCTCGCTCTATGGCCGGATGGTGCTTTCCGACGTGCAGGTGAGCGATCCCAGGGGCGTGTTCCTCACCTCGCCACGGATCGACGTGGACTGGCGGCCGTTCGCCTTCGTCCGCAACCATGTCGACGTGCGCAGCCTGGAAAGCGCGCTGGTGACGATGCGCCGCAATCCGCAGTTCATCCCGCAGCCAAGCGATCCCAATGCGCCGTTCCTGCCCGATCTGGACATCGACATCGGCAAGCTCAGGATCGAGCGTTTCGTGATGGAGCCGCCGGTCGCGGGCGCGCGGCACGTCGGGCGGATCGCGGGCAGCGCGCATATCGCGGATCGCCGCGCGCAGCTCGACGTGGATGCGGTGGCCCTGCGCGGCCCCGGCATCGCGGGCGGCGATACGTTGCGGCTGCATCTGAACGCCGTGCCGGACGATGACCGGCTGGCGCTCGACGCCAGGCTGGCCGCGCCCGTGGGCGGCGTCGTTTCCGGGCTGGCGGGGACGAAGGCGCCGCTCGACGTGACGATCGGCGGCAAGGGCGACTGGAAATCCTGGTCGGGCAAGGCGCTGGCCACGCTGGGAGAGGGGCGGCTCGCCGACCTTTCGCTCACCGCGCGCAACGGCCATATCGAGGTGCGCGGCTTCGCCAGGCCCGGCCTCTACATGCCGGGCATCGTGGATCAGCTCACCACGCCGCAGCTCGATATCGCGGTGGACACCACGCTGGCGCAGCGCAAGGCGGACACGCGCATCACCCTCAAGTCCGATGCGCTGGCGGCGGAAGCGGGCGGCATGATGGATTTCGCGAACAGCCGTTTCGGCAATTTCGCGGTCCAGGCCCGCCTGCTCAGGCCCGCCGCGATCGCGCCGCAGGTGCGCGGGCGCGACGTGGCGGCGCGGCTGGTGCTCGACGGCGCGTTCGCGCGGCCGACGGTGGACTATAAGGTGCAGGCAGCGGCGATCGGCTTCCAGGATACGTTGGTGGAGGGCCTCTATGCCGAAGGCAGGGCCCAGGTGAACGCCGATCGTATCCTCGTGCCCGTCCACGCCCGCGCGCGCCGGGTGAGCGGCCTGAACGCGGCGATCGGCGGCCTCACCAACAATGCGCGGATCGACGGCGATCTCGCCATCGCCATGCCCTCCGTCATGTCGGACAACCTTCGCATCCGTTCCGACAGCATCGACGCGACCGCATTGATCGCGGCGAACGTGAAGACCGGGCGCTACACCGGCGCGCTCAAGGGGCGCATCAACAACTACCGCATCGAGAGCTTCGGCATCGTCAACCTGACGACCGACGCGAAGCTGGTGCCCGCGCCGCACGGCGGCTTCGGCATCGTCGGCAAGGTGGTTGCCCAGACGCGGGAGATATTCAGCTCCGGCGCGAAGAGCTTTCTCGGCGGCAATGCGGTGATGCGCGCGGACGTGGGCTATGCGCCGGAGGGCGCCGTCACCTTCGCGAACCTGCGGCTCAACGCCCCGCAATTCCGCGTGACGCGGGGAGAGGGGCGCTACGATCTGGCGAGCGGCCGCGTCACAGCTTCCGCCGATGCGTGGTCCGCGCAATATGGCCCGCTCTTCGCGCGGATGAGCGGCAGCGCGAGCGATCCCGTGGTGCTGCTCCGCGCGCCGAAGCCGGGTGTCGGCGTCGGGCTGGTGGACCTCAACGCGCGGGTCGTCGGCAGGGGCGGGGCCTATGCCGTCACCGCGACCGGCGGCACGACCTACGGGCCCTTCAACGCCGACGTGCTGGTGCATGTCGGGAAGCAGCTTGCGGTGGACGTGCGCAAGGTGGTGTTCGCCGGCGTCGATTTCGCCGGGCGGCTGGTGCAGACCTCCGCCGGGCCGTTCGCGGGCGATCTCCGCTTCGCCGGATCGGGGCTGTCGGGCAATGCGAAGCTGGCTGCGGAGGGCAGATATCAGCGCGCCGACCTGAACGCCCGGGCGGACAATGCGAAGATACCCGGATCGGTGGATTTCACCATCGGCCGCGCGATCGTCAACGCGAGCCTCGTCCTCGCCGATCAGCCGCGCGTCGTGGCGGACGCGCAGGTGGCGGACATGCGCTACGGGCCGACGGTGATCGACAGCGCGCGCGCGAAGGTGAACTATGCCGGCGGCAACGGCACCGCGCAGGCGTTGCTCACCGGATCGAACAAGGTGCCGTTCCGTGTCGCGCTCAACGCCCGGCTCGCGCCGCAGGATTATCTGGTCGCGCTGACCGGGCAGGCGAACGGCATCGGCTTCAGGACGGAACGGCCCGCGCATATTATCGCCGCGAAGGGCGTGTATCGGCTCGATCCCACGTCCATCGCGTTCGACAAGGGACGCGCGCGGATCGCCGGCAGCTATGGCGACCGTCTGACGGCGCAGGCGCGGCTGGAGAGCATGGACCTGTCGATCCTCAACGCCTTCATGCCGGGCTTCGGCATCGGCGGGCAGGCGACCGGCAGCCTCGATTTCACGCAAGCCGGCCCCAATGCGATGCCGCAGGCGGAAGCGCGGATGACGATCGCGAACTTCACCCGCTCCAGCCTCGCCGCCATATCCGAGCCGGTGGACGTGGTGTTCTCCGGCAGGCTGATGGCCGATGGGGGAGAGGCGCGCGCGCTGGTGAAGCGCGGCACGATGACGGTCGGCCGGATGGTCGCCACCCTGCGGCCGCTGCCGCCGGGCGAAGGATCGTGGATGACGCGGCTGCTCGGCGCGCCGCTGGGCGGCGGCATCCGCTACAACGGGCCGGCGGCGGTGCTGTTCAGCTTCGCCGGGCTGGCGCACCAGCAGCTTTCCGGCCCGATCGCCGTGGCGG
This sequence comes from Sphingomonas bacterium, assembly GCA_047602705.1. GTDB lineage: Bacteria > Pseudomonadota > Alphaproteobacteria > Sphingomonadales > Sphingomonadaceae > Sphingomonas. The sequence continues at coordinate 31,097 of JASGGR010000007.1, forward strand.
CCGATTTCGGCGGAAGGCTTTCCGCGCCGCAGCTCAACGGCCTCGCCCGCGCGGACAACCTCACCTACGACAATGAAACCTATGGCACGCATCTTACGCAGATGCAGATCAAGGCGCATTTCACGGCCGACCGGCTCCAGCTCGATTCGCTCCATGCGCGGGCGGGCAGCGGCACCGTGCAGGCGCAGGGCTTCGTCAGCCTCGCGGCGGAGCAGGGCTATCCGATGAGCCTTTCGGCCACCCTGGACAATGCCAATCTCGCGAAATCGGATACGCTGGGCGCCACCGCCAGCGGCACCGTGAATGTCACCAACGGGCAGGGCGGGGGCCTCATCAAGGCCGATCTGGTCATCCCCAATGCGCGCTACGAGATCGTTCGCCAGGGCGCGGCCGAGGTGCCGGAACTCACGGGCGTCCGCTACAAGCGCGATATCCGCGCCGCCAGGCCGACCGACCGACCGGCGGCGGCGCCCACGGGCCTGTTCAAGCTCGACATGCGGGTGCGCGCGGAGAACCAGCTTTTCGTTTCCGGCATGGGGCTGGAGAGCGAATGGCAGATGAACATGCGGATCGGCGGCACCTCCGCCGCGCCGGTGGTGACGGGCGGGCTGGATCTGGTGCGTGGCACCTACAGCTTCGCCGGCACGCGCTTCGACGTGTCGCGTGGGCGCATCCGCTTCCGTGGCGGCGCATTGCTCGATCCCGACGTGGATATCCAGGCGAGCACGACGAAGGACAGCGTGACCTTCAACATCGCGATCACCGGCACCGGCCAGAAGCCGCAGATCGCCTTCACCTCCACTCCCGCCATGCCGCAGGACGAGGTGCTGAGCCGCCTGCTGTTCGGCACCAACCCGGAGAATCTCTCCGCGATGGAGGCGATCCAGCTCGCCGCCGCGCTCAACTCGCTGCGCGGCAGCGGCGGCGGGCTGAACCCGCTGGGCAAATTGCGTTCGGCCACCGGGTTCGACCGGCTCAACGTGCTCGGCGCGGATCAGGCTACCGGGCGAGGTACGGCGCTGGCGGCGGGCAAATATCTGACGCGCAACATCTATATCGAGATCGTCACCGACGCGCGGGGCTTCACCGCGACGCAGCTCACCGTGGCGCTCACCAAGTCGCTGAGCGTGCTGACGCAGACCGGCTCGTTCGGCGGCTCCACCGCGACGGTGCGCTATTCGAAGGATTACTGACAAGGGTGTAAATCATCTTCCCCGTCGGCGCGGAATCGAATATCGGGTATTGCGAGAGAGGATTTCGCATGACCGAGCATCTGGACGTGATCGTGGTGGGGGCCGGCCTTTCCGGCATCGGCGCGGGCTATTATCTGCAGAAGCGCTGCCCGGACCGGAGCTACCTCATCCTCGAAGGGCGCGATGCGATCGGGGGAACATGGGATCTGTTCCGCTATCCCGGCATCCGCTCGGATTCGGACATGCATACGCTGGGCTACAACTTCCGCCCGTGGACGAAGGCGAAGGCGATCGCCGACGGGCCTTCGATCCGCGAGTATGTTGCGGATACGGCGCGCACCTATGGCATAGACCGGCATATCCGCTTCGGCCATCGCGTGCTCAACGCGGCCTGGTCCACGGCGGACGCGCGCTGGACGGTGGAATGCGCCACGGCGGAGGGGACGCGCACGCTGACGTGCGATTTCCTCTACATGTGCTCCGGCTATTATAATTACGAAGCGGGCCATGCGCCGGAATTTCCGGGGGCGGAGCGGTTCGGGGGCAGGATCGTCCATCCGCAATTCTGGCCGGAGGATCTGGATTATTCCGGCAAGAAGGTGGTCGTGATCGGCAGCGGCGCGACCGCCGTCACGCTCGTGCCGGAAATGGCGCGCGACGCGGCGCACGTCACCATGCTCCAGCGATCGCCTACTTATGTCGTGTCGCGCCCGGCGCAGGATCGCTTCGCCAATTTCCTTCGCCGTCACCTGCCGGACGGCGCGGCCTATGGCATCACGCGGTGGAAGAACGTCCTGCTCCAGATGTTCTTCTATCGCATGGCGCGCAAGAAGCCGGACAAGGTGAAGGAGCGGATGGTCGGCATGGTGCGCGAGCATCTCGGCCCCGATTACGACGTCGCCACCCATTTCACCCCGCGCTACAATCCGTGGGACCAGCGCGTGTGCCTGGTGCCGGACGCCGATCTGTTCGACGCGATCAAGGCGGGGCAGGCCTCGGTCGAGACGGGGACGATCGAGGCGTTCACCGAAACAGGCATCCGCCTGACGTCCGGCAAGGAACTGGAGGTGGACGTGATCGTCACCGCCACGGGGCTGCAGCTGCGCCTGATGGGCGGCGCCGGCGTGACGGTGGACGGGGAAGCCGTCGATTTCTCCAAGAGGCTGAATTACAAGGGGATGATGTTCTCCGACGTGCCGAACCTCGCCTCCTGCTTCGGCTATACCAACGCGTCATGGACGCTGAAGGCGGACCTTACCTCCATGTATGTCTGCCGCCTGCTGGAGACGATGCGCAAGCGGAAGGTGCGGATTTGCACGCCCCGGATCGGCACGGAGCCGGTGGGGGAGGAGCCGTTCCTGTCGTTCCAGTCCGGCTATGTGCAGCGCGCGCTCGATCACCTGCCCAAGCAGGGCAGCCGCAAGCCGTGGAAGCTGAACCAGAATTATGCGCTCGACGTGATGGCGCTGCGTTTCGGCTCGCTGGACGACAGCATGGAATTTTCGAACCCGCGGGCCCGGCCGGTCAGCGCCGCCGCCTGAAGGCACGGAGCGCGAGCGGAGGTCCCGGCTCGCGCTGAAATCGCCCGCTGACCCGGCGCGACAGGTGCGCTGCCCGGCCGATTCCGGATGGCGCATCGTCTCCGCTCGTTACATGCGCGAATCGATAACCATAAAGCAAAGGCAGGCGCAAAATGCTGCCTGCCTGAATGCGCGCGCGTGGCGCGCGCCCATGGAATCTTCGGCCCGAATCTTTCTCCCCGACCGGTAAAAAACCGAGCGGCTACAAAGGATTCGGGCCGAAGCCGCCTGTTACCAGGGCTTGATCGGCGTCGAGTAGATGAGCGCCAGAATGAACGCGAGCATGGCTTTCTCCCATTATAGGCAACCCATTGGTTGCGAATAATACTTAACCCATTGCTAACCAATGGACAATGGGGAGGCGCGTAAGGCATTGGCGCAGGCGTGAAACCGCGAAGCCTGCGCGCGCAGGCAGTTCCGTGATTAACAATATCTTCAGTCATTCCGGTTACCGCAGTCCACGATGGAACAATGCCGTTCACACCCGCCCGGCGATGAGGCCCCGTCGATTGCGATCGGACGAGAGGGCGAAGCGTGTCCGGCGGCTGGCGAATGGCGGCTGGCGATCCTTGCCGAGGTCGCCAATTTCGCGGCACTGCGCCGGCAGGTCGGCAACGATTTGTCCCGCGCGCTGGTCGACGAGACAGCGCGGCGGCTCGGGGCTGTGGTTCCGGGCGGCAGGGTGGCGATGATCGGCCGCGACCTGATCGAGATCGAGGCCTCCGCGGGATCGCGCGACGAATATGACATCCTGATTTCGGACCTGCGCGCGGCGGGCACGGGCGCGATCGGCGTGGGCGACTGCCGCTGCACCGTCTCGCTGCGGCTGGCGGGCGCGATCGTCCCGGCGGAGGAATATGACCCGGTCGCCCTGATCGAGCGCGCCGAAGCCGCGCTGGATCATGTGCGCGGCGAGGAATATGACGGCGGCGCGCCCCGGCGCGGCGTGGCCGACGGCCGCTTCGTGGCGGAGCTTGAGCGCGCGATCGAGAATGATGAATTGCTGATGCTCTATCAGCCGAAATACCATGTGCGCCGCCAGAAGGTGACATGCGCCGAGGCACTGATCCGCTGGCGCCATCCGCAACAGGGCCTCATTCCGCCCGCCGACTTCATCCAGGTCGCGGAGGAAGCGCATCTGATCGATCGGCTGACCTTGTGGACGATCCGGCGCGTGATCGAGGATCAAAGGCGGATGCGTGCGGCGGGGCACGATCTGCGGCTGTTCGTCAATATCTCCGGCCAGTTGCTCGCCGATCCGGCTTTCGTGCGCGAGGCGTGCGATCTCGTTGCGTCGAGCGAGGCGGTCCTGGGCTTCGAGGTGACGGAAACCTCCGTCATCCGCGATCCGGTGAGCGCGATCGCCAACCTTCAGGCGTTCGCCGATATCGGCATCCGCATCGCGATCGACGATTATGGCGCCGGGCTTTCTAGCCTCGCCTATCTGAAGCAGCTTCCCGCGCGGGAGCTGAAGATCGACAAATTGTTCGTCACCCAGCTCACCAGCTCCAATCGCGATCCGCTGATCGTCCGTTCGACGATCGATCTCGCGCATGCGCTGGAGATGGAAGTGGTGGCCGAGGGCGTAGAAAGCCACGCCGCGCTGGCGCTGCTGACCGTGATGGGATGCGACATGGTGCAGGGCTTTCTCATCAGCCGCCCCGTTTCGCCGGAAGCGCTGGTCGCGTTCCTCGACGACGAATCGTGGCAGCCCGCGACCGGGATGGATCGCCACAATGCATTCGGCCGGCTCGCTCCGGCGCGGAAGCGCGGATGAGCATCCATGGCCGGGGGGCGGGCGCGGTCATGGCCGCCGCGCTGCTCCTCGCGATCCCGGCGCAGCTTTCCGCACAGACGCCGGCTGGCACCGGGCAATCCTCAGCGGACGGACGTTTCGACCGGCTGGTGACGGCCGTGAAGGCGCAGATGCTGAGCGATCCAACCCGCGCGATCGCGATGGCACGGATTGCGCTGACCTATGCCCGGCAGGCTCATTCAGACCCGCAGGTCGCCACTGCCTTATGGTTGATCGGGGAGGGCTATAGCCGTGTCGGTCAGGCCGCGGCTGCCAAGCAGCTTCTCGGGCAGGCGCTGAAGACCGTGGAAAAGGTCGCTCCTGATTCCGCGCTCCATGCCGATATCCTCCTGTCTTATGGCAGCGCCCTGACCGAGGCGGGCGACGTAGGGCCGGCGCTGGTCGATCTGCAAAAGTCCCACGCGCTTTTCGCCGGGCGAGGCGAGACGCGCAGCCAGGCCAAGGCGCTGGTGCTGATCGCGCTGCTCTACCTCAGCGGAAACGACAATCAGAACGCGCTGAAATATTTCAGACAGGCCGATGACGTCTACAAGGGCGATGCGAGCATATCGCTCGCGATCCACAACGGGCTGGGCAGCGCCTATAAGGAACTGAAGAACTTCCCGGCTGCCGAGCAGCAATATGCGGAGGCGCTCCAGCTCGCGCGGGGCATGTCGAGCGACCTGCTGGTGGCGCAGGTGCTGAGCAACATCGCCCGCGTGCGGCTGATGCAGGACGATCTGCCGCGCGCGGATCAGGCGATCAAGGAAGGGCTGGCGCTCACCAGGCACGAGACGGCGGCCTCCTACCGTCCGTTGTTCCAGGTGCTGGCGGCGCAATCGGCGTTTCTCCATCACCGTCTCGGCGCGGCGAAGGCGCTGGTGGATGCCCGGTTCGACGGCGTCGACCTCGACGCGACCGAGCTGAGCGACCGCGACGGGCATGAGATAGCCTATCGCGTCTATGCCGCGCTGGGCGAGAACCGGCTGGCGCTGGCGCATCTCGCCGCGCTCAAGCGGCTGGACGACCGCGCGACCGAGCTTGCCCGCTCGACCAGCGCGGCGCTGGCCGGCGCGCAGTTCGATTTCGCCAATCAGGAATTGCGCATCGCCACGCTGAAGGCGGTCGATCTGCAAAAGACCGTGGCGTTCGAGCGCGAGAAGGCGCGCACCCAGCGCTTCGTGTTCATCGGCGCGGGGCTGACCACCGCCTTCATCATCGGCCTGCTGGCGTTCGGCATCGTCACCTTGCGCCGCAGCCGCAACCGGCTGGCGCTCAGCAACGCCGCGCTCAACAAGGCGCTTGCGGCGAAGACGGAGTTCCTCGCCACCACCAGCCACGAAATCCGCACGCCGCTGAACGGAATCCTGGGCATGACCCAGGTGATGCTGGCGGACGGCAGGCTGGACGCGGAAACGCGCGAGCGGCTTTCGGTGGTGCATGGCGCGGGCACCAACATGCGCACGCTGGTGGACGACATCCTCGACGTGGCGAAGATGGAAACCGGCCGCATGACGATCGAGGAAGCGCCGTTCGATCTGCGGCAGCTGATCCGCGACGCCGCCGGCATGTGGGCGGAACAGGCGCGGGCCAAGGGCTTGACCTTCGAGCTTGCCATGGGCGACGCGCCGGAATGGATCGTGGGAGACAGCGCGCGGTTGCGCCAGATCGTGTTCAACCTGCTCTCCAATGCGGTGAAGTTCACCCACGAGGGCGGGATTCGCGTGACGGCGCGCGCCGGGGAGGATCGCTGGACGCTCTCCGTGGGCGATACCGGCATCGGCATCGCGTCGGAAAAGCATGAGGAGATTTTCGAGGCTTTCCGTCAGGCCGACGCCACGACGACGCGCCAATATGGCGGCACCGGGCTGGGTCTGGCGATCTGCCGCAACCTGTCGCGCGCGATGGGAGGCGACGTGCGGGTGGAAAGTGCGCCGGAAGCGGGCGCGACCTTCACGCTCGATCTTCCGCTGCGCCCGGCGGAGGCGCCTTCCGCCGCCCTGACCGGCGCGCACGCGATGCTGGTGGTCGATCGCAGCCCGATCACCCGCGCCATGTTCAAGACCTTGTTCGAGCCGCGCGTGGGCGTCGTCGCCTTCGCGGGTTCCGTGGAGGAGGCGCTGGAGCGGATGGCGGAGGATGCGCCGGGCATGGTGCTGATCGACGACGCCACCCTGCGTTCCGCCGCCGATGCCCATGCCGCGCTCCAGTCCCTGCGCGCGGCCGCCGGCCCTGCCCGGATCGCGCTGATCGGGCCGGCCGATCTGGCGTCGCAGCGCGAGGCGCTGGAACAGGCCGGCGTCGACATCGTTATCCTCAAGCCGATCGCAAAGGATGCGCTTTTAACCAAACTATTCGATGAACCGAGCGTGACCTCGCTTGTGTCCGCAGCAGCGTAAGGCGATAGGGGCACGGGTATGAAACGATCGGCGCGCGATCCAGGCTCACGGGCATGAACGTATTATTTATTGAAGACGACCGGATGAACAGGAGAGTCGTCGGCGACATGCTGGAGGTGGCTGGCGCCACCATGACCGGCGCCGAAAGCGCGGAGGAGGGGCTTGCCATCCTCGATCGCACCGACTTCGATATCCTGCTCGTCGATCTTCGCATGCCCGGCATGGACGGCATCAGCGCGATCCGCGCGATCCGCGCGCGGGGTGACGCCAAGGCGCAGGTTCCGGTGATCGTGGTGACGGCGGATACCGCGCCGGACCTGCGCGAACGCTGCCTCGCGGCGGGCGCGAACGACGTGATCTTCAAGCCCGTGGCGATGGATATCCTGTTCGACGCCATGGGCCGCGTGCTCGCCGGCGGCGATGACGGGATGATCGGCTGACATCCGTTGCCCCGGGCGCGGCAAGACCCTACATTCGGTTGAGCCGATTTGTGGAGGAGAAAGCCGATGAAAGCCGTCCTCGCGACCACCCTTGCCGCGCTTCTGGCGGCCTGCTCGGGCCATTCGGCCGGCAATGAGGCCGCCGCCGCCAACGCGCAGGCGCCCGCCGACAACGTGCAGGATTATGGCGCGACCGTCGCGGCGCTCCCGCCCGGCCAGCAAGGCGGCGTTTTCCTGCGCGCGATCCGCGATTCGGACCTGCCGTGCCAGGACATCGTGGATGTGGAGCGGCTTCCCGACCAGAATGGCCAGAAGGTGTGGCGCGCGACGTGCGAGAACGGCGTCCAGCATCTGATCCAGATCGGCAAGGGCGGCATCGCTAACGTGACGAGCCTGCGCTCGAACTGAGGCGCTGCCGGCCGATCCCCGTCTTCCGTTCGCGCCGGGCCTGTCGAGACGTCTGCCTTCCTTCCCGGCGAAGGAAGCGAGGCCCTTCGACTAGGGCGGATCGACATTCAGGCCCGAAGGGCCGTTTGCGGTCGCCATTTTCGCGTCATGCCGGGCTTGACCCGGCATCCAGAGCCGCAAAGGCTATCGCCCGTGAC
>JASGGR010000061.1:0-17386 GCA_047602705.1 Sphingomonas bacterium
GCGCCTCCTCGTAGACCTCGGACTGCGCGTTGATCCGGTACAGCACGGCGATCTCCGCGGCGGGGGTCCCGGCGTTGATGAGTTTCTTGACCTTGCGTGCCACCCCGGCGGCTTCGGCGGACATAACGGACCGGGCGGGCCAGGTGGCCCCGGCGGCTTCGGCGGCGGGCGTGGCGGTTTCCGCGGCGGAGGCGGCAACGAGGCACGGTTGCAGCTCTCGATCTGGCACACATGGTCGATCCGCGACACGCTGATCCTGCGCGACGGATCGCAGCCGCTCGATCTGCTGGGCGGCGACACGATCGGGGCGATCACCCAGCCGCGTCACCAGATTTCGTTCAACGGCGGCGTGGTCGACAATGGCGTCGGGCTGCGGATCAACGGCAACTGGCGCGGAGCCGCGACCAGCCATGCCTCCGCCACGCCGGCGATGGGCGACCTGCACTTCTCCTCGCTGGCGACGTTCGGGTTGCGGCTGTTCGCCAACCTGCAGCAGCGGCTGCCGCATGACAAATGGGCGCGCGGGATGCGGCTGTCGCTGGGCATCGACAATATCTTCGACAGCCGCCAGCGCGTGACCGACGCCACGGGCGCGACGCCGCTCGCCTATCAGCCGGGCTATCTCGATCCGCTGGGGCGGACGATCAGCCTGTCGATACGCAAGATGTTCTGACGCCCAGGCGTCAGAACAGCCGCGTCGCGAGGTAGAATAGCGCGCCGATGATGGCGGAGGCGGGGATGGTGATGATCCATGCCACCACCACGTTGCTCGCCACTCCCCAGCGCACGGAGGAAGCGCGTCGCGCCGTGCCCGCGCCCACGATCGCGCCGGTGATGGTGTGCGTGGTGGAAACCGGGATGCCAAGCGCGGAGGCCGTGAACAGCACGATCGATCCTGCGAGCGAGGCGCTGAATCCCTGGTGCTGCGACAATTTGGTGATGCGCGATCCCATCGTCTCGATGATCTTCCACCCGCCCGTCACCGTGCCGAGCGCGATCGCGATATAGCAGCTCACCGCCACCCAGTGCGGCACCGCGAAAGGGCCTGCGAGATAGCCGGTGGAGTAGAGCAGGACGGTGATGATCCCCATCGTCTTCTGTGCGTCGTTCAGGCCGTGGCTCAGCGAATAGGCCGCCGAGGAGAGCAGGTGCAGCGCGCGGAACGATCGCTCCGCCTGGAAGGTGGTGGCGCGATGAAGCGCCCAGGAACTGACCAGCATCACCAGCATCGCCAGCACCATGCCGAGCAGCGGCGACAGCACGATCGCGAGCAAGGTCTTGTTCAGCCCCGCCCATTTCACCACGCCGATGCCGCCATGCGACACGCCCGCGCCGATCATCCCGCCGACCAGCGCATGGCTGGAGGAAGATGGGATGCCGCGCAGCCAGGTGATGACGTTCCATGACATCGCGCCGCCCAGCGCGCCGAAGATCACGGCGGGCGTGACGATATCCTTGTCCACCAGCCCCTTGCCGATCGTCTCCGCCACAGCGTGCAGGCTGGGAAAGGCGATCGTCAGGAAATAGGCGGCGAAGTTGAAGAAGGAGGCGAACGCCACCGCCTTCACCGGGGAGAGCAGCCGCGTCGCCACCACCGTGGCGATCGAATTGGCCGCGTCGTGCAGCCCGTTGAGATAGTCGAACGCCAGCGCGACGAAGATCAGCCCGGCGAGCAGCGGAAAGGCGAGTTGGTGCATCGTCGTCCGATCAGGCGTGATCGATCACGATGCCGTCGATCTCGTCGGCGACATCCTCGAACGCATCCACGATCCGCTCGAGATGCTTGTAGAGCTCGCGCTCCACCACGAAGCGCAAGGTGTCGCTGCGGCCGTAGGCGACCAGCGAGCGCTTGAGGCCGGCGGCGTGGATCTCGTCCGCATGGCCTTCGATCCGCACCAGCCGCTCGGTAAGCTCATGGAGCCTTCCGCCATTGCGGCTCACGTCGCGCAGCAGCGGCATCGCCTCCGCCGCCAGCCGGGCGGCATCCAGCACGATCCCCGCCATGTCGCGCATCTCCGGCGCGAATTCGTTCACCTCATACAGGTCGATCGCGGCGGCGGCCGCCTGCATCTCGTCGATCGTGTCGTCCAGCGCGCCGATCAGCGCGGTGATCGCGCCGCGATCGAACGGCGTGAGGAAGGTGGTGCGCACCGTGGTGAGCACCTCGCGCGTGATCTGGTCCGCGTCATGCTCGCGCTCGATGATCTCGCGGATGTGCTCGCGCGATTCGGGGCCGCCCTCCAGCAGCCGGGCAGTCGCCTCGGCACCGGCCAGCACCGTGGCGGCGTGGGCTTCGAACAGGTCGAAGAAATTGCCGGTCTTGGGCAGCAATCGCTGGAACCAGGCGAACATCGAGCGGACTCCGGAAATGGGTTGTTGGATGAGGAAGGAAGGCCGCCGCGCGACCGCCTCCTCGAATTGCGTGGGCGCGAAGGAGCGGATCAGCTCGCGCAGGTCCGGCTCGTCGACCGCATGCGCGGCATCGGCCAGCGTGAACCAGCGGCGATCGCGCTCGGCCTGCTCCTTCCACGTCGCGAGCTCGCGCGTGACGGCCAGGGGAAACACATCCACGTCCACCATCAGCGACGCGCCGCTCGCCCGCCGCTTGCGATAGCGATAGGCGCCCAGCGGCACCGGACAGAGCGCGCCGCAGACGCCGGCCTCCTCCTCCGCTTCCCGCGCCGCGGCGGCGTGGAGCGTGCTGCCCGCGCCGATATTCCCCTTGGGCACGACCCAGCGCCCCGTCCCCCGCGAGGTGACGAGCAGCACCTGAACCTCGCCATCGCGCGCGTTGCCGTCGATGCGATAGGGGAGAGCAGCGATCTGACGAATGACCTGTCTCACTGGATGATTAGGCCGCCGCCATTATCGTGCTCGCGCGCGATTGTCATCGGTGGCCGTCACCGGCCCCTTTCCTTCCGGCATTTCCTGCGCCACCATCCGCCCGCATCGAAAAACAGAAAGCGTGGGGAGAGGCATATGCGGAAGGGATTCGCACTGGCGCTGACGGCCGTGCTGCTGGCGTCGTGCAGCGGCGGGCACGATCAGGCGAAGAGCGGCGCGACCGGCGTCGGCAAGGTCGACGGCGCGCTGTTGACCACCGGCGGCGACGGCAGCGACTGGGCGATGACCGGCTTCAACTATTCCGAGCAGCGCTTCTCCCCCCTCACCCAGATCAACGCCGGCAACGTGGGCCAGCTCGGCGTCGCCTGGTATGCCGACATGCCGGATGCGCGCGGGCAGGAAGCCACGCCGATCGTGATCGACGGGAAGCTGTTCGTCACCGGCCCATGGTCCAAGGTGTTCGCCTTCGACGCGGCGACCGGCAAGCAGCTCTGGACCTACGATCCCAAGGTCGATCCGCAGAAGGGCGTGCAGGCGTGCTGCGACGTGGTGAATCGCGGCGTCGCGGCGTGGAAGGGACGGCTCTATCTCGGCACGCTCGACGGGCGGCTGATCGCGCTGGACGCGGCGACCGGCAAGGAGGACTGGTCGGTCCAGACCACCGACAAGAGCAAGCCCTATACGATCACCGGCGCGCCGCGCGTGGTGAAGGACATGGTGCTGATCGGCAACGGCGGCGCGGAGTTCGGCGTGCGCGGCTATGTCACCGCCTATGACGCGGCGACGGGCGCGAAGAAGTGGCGCTTCTACACCGTCCCCAATCCCACCGGCGCGAAGGACAACGAGGCGTCCGACGCGGCGATGCAGAAGGCCGCGCCCACATGGTCGGCCAATGGCGAATGGAAGAAGTCCGGCGGCGGCGGCACCGTATGGGATTCGATCGTCTATGATCCTGAGCTGGACCAGCTCTATCTCGGCGTCGGCAACGGAAGCCCGTGGAACCACGGCCTGCGTTCGGAGGGCAAGGGCGACAACCTGTTCCTCTCCTCGATCGTCGCGCTGAAGCCGGAGACGGGCGAATATCTGTGGCATTATCAGGAGACGCCGGCGGAAAGCTGGGACTTCACCGCGACCCAGCCGATCAACCTCGCCACGCTCGATATCGACGGCAAGCAGCGCAAGGTGCTGATGCAGGCGCCGAAGAACGGCTTCTTCTATGTGATCGACCGGACGGACGGGAAGCTCATCAACGCGGGCCAATATATCCCCGGCGTCAACTGGGCGACCGGCTATGACCTGAAGACCGGGCGGCCGATCGAGAATCCGGCGGCGCGCTTCTACAAGACGGGCAAGCCCTTCGTCGCCCTCCCCTCCGCGATCGCGGCGCACAACTGGCAGCCGATGAGCTTCAATCCCACGACGGGCCTCGCCTATATCCCGGCGCAGATCGTCGCGGCGGGCTATATGGCCGGGAACGCGCCGCTGGATCAGGCGAAGCCGATCGGCTTCAACGTCGGCGAGAATATGGACGCCCTGATGTATCCGCGCGACGCCGCGACCATCAAGGCGGCGACCGCGGGGGCGACCGGCCTGCTCGTCGCGTGGGACCCGGTGGCGAACAAGCCGCGATGGACGGTGAAATATCCCACGCCGTGGAACGGCGGCACGATGACGACCGCCGGCAACCTGGTGTTCCAGGGCACGTCGCTGGGCGAGTTCCGCGCCTATGCCGCCGATACCGGCAAGCAATTGTTCTCCTATCCGGTCGGCACCGGGGTGATGGCGGGGGCCGCGACCTATATGGTGAACGGCACGCAATATGTCGCGATCCTCGCCGGGCGCGGCGGGGCGCTGCCGCTGTCGCTGGGCTATGCCTATGGCAAGGGCGCGGAGGTGCCGAACCACCCGCGGCTGATCGTGTTCAAGATCGGCGGCAAGGAGCAGCTTCCGGCCACCACCCCGCCGGACAACGGCCAGCCCGTGGAGCTGCCCGCCGCGAGCGGCACGCCGGAACAGGTGACGCAGGGCCGGGCGCTGTTCGGCCGTTATTGCCAGGTGTGCCACGGCGCATCGGCGGCGGGCGGCGGCGGGGTGCTGCCGAACCTGCAGCGCTCCGCCGTGCTGGGCAATGCGGATGCGTGGAAGTCGATCCTGATCGACGGCGCGCTGAAGGATCAGGGGATGGTCAGCTTCTCCAGGGTGCTCACCCCGGATCAGGCGCAGTCGATCCGCTACTATGTGATCGACGAGGCGCATTGGGCGCAGAAGAACCTGAACGGCGGGAAATGAGAGGTGGCGGCAGGGCGGGGCCGGCCCCCGCCCTCCCCCTTTCGGCCGGGAATCTCGTCCGGCATGCGGAAAATGCACGCAAAATCGGCAGGAGCGGCCCGCCTGCCCGATAAACAGGCAGCAATAATCCGCAAAAGACCGCGAGTCGCCGCCTTGCCCTTCTGCCGGGCGACTGGCACGTTCGATGCAATGCCGTGGGATGCAAACCATCGCATATGGCGTGGGTTCAACTGGGGGCGGGTAGTTTCGCGTGAAGAAGATCGAAGCGATCATCAAGCCGTTCAAGCTCGACGAGGTGAAGGAGGCGCTGCACGAAGTGGGCGTTTCCGGCATCACCGTTACGGAGGCGAAGGGCTTCGGCCGGCAGAAAGGCCATACGGAGCTTTATCGCGGGGCCGAATATGTCGTGGATTTCCTGCCGAAGGTGAAGCTGGAGGTCGTCGTGGAGGACGGGCTGGTCGAGCGCGTCGTGGAGGCGGTGGCGCAAGCGGCGCAGACCGGCCGGATCGGCGACGGGAAGATCTTCGTCATCCCCGTTGAGACGGCGCTCCGCATCCGCACCGGGGAGCGTGACGACGACGCGATCTGACGCGCACCGTTCATATCATCCTTATCCGGCCGTCGGGCTTCGCGCCCGGCGGCCTGTCGAACACGAAGGGCTTTTGAATCATGGCAACCACCGCCGCCGACGTCCTGAAGCGCATCAAGGACGAGGGGATCGAATGGGTCGATCTCCGCTTCACCGACCCCAAGGGCAAGTGGCAGCACCTTACCATGTGCGCGGGCGTGCTGGGCGAGGATGAGCTGACCGACGGCCTGATGTTCGACGGCTCCTCGATCGAGGGCTGGAAGGCGATCAACGAATCGGACATGACGCTGAAGCCGGATCTCGACGCGGTCTATGTCGATCCCTTCTCCGCCACGCCGATGCTCATCATGATCTGCGACATCGTGGAGCCGGCAACGGGCGAGCTTTATTCGCGCGATCCGCGCTCCACCGCGAAGCGCGCGGAAGCCTATGTGAAGACCACCGGCATCGGCGACACCGTCTATGTCGGCCCCGAGGCCGAGTTCTTCATGTTCGACGACGTGCGGTTCGAGAACAGCTATTCGACCAGCTATTACAAGATCGACGATATCGAGCTGCCGGGCAATTCGGGCCGCGAATATGAGGGCGGCAACCTGGGCCACCGCCCGCGCGCCAAGGGAGGGTATTTCCCCGTCGCACCGGTCGATTCGGCGGTGGATATCCGCGGCGAGATGGTCTCCACCATGATCGAGATGGGCCTGCCCTGCGACAAGCATCATCACGAGGTGGCCGCTTCGCAGCACGAGCTTGGCCTCACCTTCGGCACGCTGACCACCACGGCGGACCGGATGCAGATCTACAAATATGTCGTGCATCAGGTGGCGCATGCCTATGGCAAGTCCGCCACCTTCATGCCGAAGCCGATCAAGGAAGACAACGGCTCGGGCATGCACACGCATTTCTCGATCTGGCAGGGCAGCACCCCGCTGTTCGCCGGCAACGGCTATGCGGGCCTCAGCGACATGTGCCTCTATTTCATCGGCGGCATCATCAAGCACGCCAAGGCTGTGAACGCCTTCACCAACCCTTCGACCAACAGCTACAAGCGTCTGGTGCCGGGCTATGAGGCGCCGGTGCTGCTGGCCTATTCCAGCCGCAACCGCTCTGCCTCGTGCCGCATCCCCTATGGCACGGGCGCGAAGGCGAAGCGCGTCGAGGTGCGCTTCCCGGACGCGCTGGCGAACCCCTATCTCGCTTATGCCGCGCTGATGATGGCCGGGCTGGACGGCATCCAGAACAAGCTCCACCCCGGCGACGCGATGGACAAGAACCTCTACGACCTGCCCCCGGCAGAGCTGGCGCAGGTGCCGACCGTCTGCGGCTCCCTGCGCGAGGCGCTGGATTCGCTGGAGGCCGATCACGACTTCCTGCTGAAGGGCGACGTGTTCTCCAAGGAGCAGATCGATTCCTATATCGAGATCAAGCGCCAGGAGGTCGCGCGCTGGGAGATGACGCCCAGCCCGGTGGAGTTCGATATGTATTACAGCGGGTAAGGCGCGACCGCGCTCGCGCCGCTCCGTGCAGCGGATACCCGCTGTCGGCCGGCGTCGCGCCCAGCGACGACCGACGGCGCGGCCTTGCCGCGCCGTTTGCGTTTCAGGAGATGGCGCCCGGCCCGGGGAACGAGACGCGCCTCAGAACGAAATGCTCGCCCGCGCCGTCAGCCTGTCGCCGCTGTTGCGCGCGTCGGCATAGGGCGATGCGACCGTCCGGCCCACATCGGTGCCCGAATAATCCAGCCCGATCGTCAGCGGCCCGGCGACGCTGCGGACGCCGACCAGCCAGTCGCTGTAGCTGCCCCCCGGCCGCAGGCGCGCGGCGCGCAGGGGATCGTCCACCGAGCCGGAGGAATGGCCCACGCTGGCCCGGAAGGTGAGCGGCGTCGCCGGCAGGCCCAGCTCCGCGCGCGCGGAGACGTAGAGATTGTCCCCGCCGATCGCGCTCTGCGACGGGGCGTAGCGGGCGTCCGCGCCCACCTGCGCCGGGCCGAGCTGATAGCTCAGGCCCAGCCCGCCCTCGACATAATCCATATGCCCGCGCGCGCCGGTGAAGGCGTGATACATCACGAAGCCTTCTCCGCGCAGGCCGCTCGCCAGATCCATGCCGTAGCCGACGGACCCGTCGATCACCGCGTCCGCCCCGTCCGCGCGCGCGCTGCCGCGCAGGCCCGTCACGCGCGCGCCGATGTTGAACCCGCTCGGCAGTTGCAGCGAGAGCGAGGCGGCGGGGGCGACCTTCCCCTCGCTCCAGCTCAGGCCGCGCCGGCGCTCGTCGGTGGCCACCTCGACCGAGCCGCTGACCGGCAGCATCTGCGCGGCGGCCGGCATTGCGGCAAGCGCCGAGAACCCGGCGATGATGATTTCGGCGTAACGCATATCCACTCCCCTCGATGCCGCCGAATCCCCCGGCGGCGCACGCGCGTCAAGGCGCGGGGCGCAAATGCTCGACAAACGCCCCCTGACGCGCCACGAGTCGGGCGGACAATCAGCGGAGTTCAACCACATGCCGATCCGCCCGACGCTCGCCGCCGTGGCCCTGCTCGCCAGCGCGGCCGCCCCCGCCAGCGCGCCGGAACAGACGATGCGCGCCACGATATCGGCGGATACGGCGCGCAGCGAGGCGCTGCTGGAGCGGCTGGTGGCGCAGAATTCCGGCAGCCTCAACATCGCTGGCGTCACGGCGGTGGGCGAAATGATGCGCACGGAACTGGCCCCGCTGGGCTTCGACGTGCAGTGGATCGACATGCGCGCCACCGGCCGCGCGGGCCATATCGTCGCCACGCACAAGGGCGACGGGCGCGGCAAGCGCGTGCTGCTGATCGGGCACCTCGACACGGTGTTCGAGCCTTCCAGCCCGTTCAAGGGCTTCCGCCGCGAGGGCAACCGCGCCTACGGCCCCGGCGTGGGAGACGACAAGGGCGGGCTGGTCGTGATCGTCGCCGCGCTGCGCGCGATGCAGGCGGCGGGCACGCTGAAGAACGCCGACATCAAGGTGGTGCTGACCGGCGACGAGGAACGCACCGGCGATCCGCAGGAGGTGGCGCGGCGCGATCTGGTCGCGGCCGGGAAATGGGCGGACGTCGCGCTGGAATATGAGAATCTCGCCACCGACGGCGGCCGCGAATATGGCACGATCGCACGACGCGGATCGGTGACGTGGGAGATCAGGGCGACCGGCAGGAGCGGCCATTCCAGCACGGTGTTCGGCCCCGATCTGGGCTATGGCGCGATCTACGAGATGGCGCGCATCCTGGACACGTTCCGCCGCGAGCTGCCGGAAAAGAACCTCACCTACAATGTCGGCCTGATGGCGGGCGGCACCCCGGCGGGGCTGGACAAGGACGGCTTCGTCGCGACCGGCAGCGGCAAGCCCAACATCGTCGCCGCCGACGCGATCGCGCGGGGCGACCTGCGCGCGCTGACGCCGGAGCAGGAAGCGCGCGTGCGCGGCCGGATGCAGGCGATCGTGGCGCAGCATCTGCCGGGCACGGGGGCCACCATCTCCTTCTTCGAAGGCTATCCGACGATGCCGCCCACGACGGCCAATCGCGCGTTGCTGGCGAAGCTCAACCGCGTGAACCACGATCTGGGCCTGCCGGAGCTGCCGGAATATGATCCGGCGAAGCGCGGCGCGGCCGATTCCAGCTTCGTCGCGGCCGATGCGGTGACGATCGGCGGGCTGGGCGCCTCGGGCGGCAAGGCCCATGCGGAAGGAGAATGGATCGACCTTTCCGCGCTGCCGCGCCAGGCGCTGCGCAGCGCGGTGTTCATCAGCCGCCTCGCCGCCGAGCCGCGCGGCGATCAGCCCTTGAAGCGATAACCCACGATCAGCCCGCACAGGAAGGCCGCCAGCAACGCTATGCTGACGCGGCCGTGCGGGTCTTCCCAGCCGAAATATTCGGCGCCGAACGCGAACAGGGCGATGAAGGCGGCGGTGGCGATTCCAGAGATCATGAACGTTACTCTCGCTTTCGCGCCGGGCGATTTAAGCAAAACATCGTAAAACTCGCGTTAAGGTTGCAGGGGCGCGCGCGCTCCGGCATAGGCTCGCGCCATGAAGCTCCGCATCCATGTGACGCTCCGGCCCGGCGTGCTCGATCCGCAGGGCAAGGCCATCGAACACGCGCTGGCCGGGCTAGGTTTTTCCGGCGTCAACGGCGCGCGCGTCGGCAAGCTGATCGAGCTGGACGTCGCCGATTCGACCGACGATGCCGCGATCGACGCGATGTGCCGCCAGCTTCTCGCCAATACGGTGATCGAGAATTACCGCGTGGAGCGGCTGGAGCTGGCGAAGTGAAAACCGCTGTCATCGTCTTTCCGGGATCGAATTGCGACCGCGACATCGCGGTCGCGCTGGAGACGGTGACGGGCCGCAAGCCCGCGATGGTGTGGCATCGCGAAACCGCCCTGCCCGACGGCACCGGCCTGATCGCGCTGCCGGGCGGCTTTTCCTATGGCGACTATCTGCGTTCCGGCGCGATGGCGGCGCGCTCCCCGGTGATGCGCGCCGTGTCCGACGCGGCCGCGCGCGGCGTGCCGGTGCTGGGCATCTGCAACGGCTTCCAGGTGCTGACCGAGGCGGGGCTGCTGCCCGGCGCGCTGATGCGCAACGCCGGGCTGAACTTCGTGTGCCGCGACGTGGCGCTGACGGTGGAGAATGCGCAGACCGCCTTCACCAGCCGCTATGCCGCCGGCGAGCGCATCCTGATCCCGGTGGCGCATCACGACGGCAATTATTTCGCCGACGCCGCCACGCTGGACCGGCTGGAGGGCGAGGGCCGGGTCGCGTTCCGCTATGCCGAGGATGTGAACGGCAGCGCCCGCTCGATCGCGGGCGTGCTCAACGACGCGGGCAACGTGCTGGGCATGATGCCCCACCCCGAACGCCGGATCGAGGCCGCGCATGGCGGCGAGGAAGGCCGGCGGCTGTTCGAAGGCCTGCTGGAGCTGGTCGCCTGATCCAGCCAGCCGGGCGATCGCTGAAAGCGACGCACCCGTTCCGCTAACCTCCCCCGGATCGGGACGGAGGCCTGCTCAAGGGACCAGTCTCCGCACGATCAGCTCGGCCGCTTCCTCCGCGGTCATGCCGGTGGTGTCGATATGGATTTCCGGATCGTCGGGCGCCTCATAAGGGGAATCGATGCCGGTAAAGTTCTTGAGCTGCCCGCCGCGCGCCTTGGCATAGAGGCCCTTCACGTCGCGCGCCTCCGCATCGGCCAGCGGCGTGTCGATGTGGATTTCGAAGAACTCGCCCGGCTGCATCATCCGCCGCACCATCTCCCGCTCGGCGCGGAAGGGGGAGATGAAGGCGGTGATGACGATCATCCCCGCATCCGTCATCAGCCGCGCCACCTCGCCCACGCGGCGGATGTTCTCGACGCGATCGGCGTCGGTGAATCCCAGATCCTTGTTCAGCCCGTGCCGCACATTGTCCCCGTCGAGCAGGAAGGTGTGGCGGTTCATGCGCACCAGCTTCTTCTCGACGAGATTGGCGATGGTCGATTTGCCCGCGCCGGAAAGGCCGGTGAACCACAGGACGGCGGGCTTCTGGTTCTTCAGCCCGGCGCGCACCTCCCGCGTCACGTCCAGCGGCTGCCAGTGGACGTTCTGCGCGCGGCGCAGGGCGAAATGCAGCATCCCCGCCGCGACCGTCGCATTGGTGAGCTTGTCGATCAGCACGAAGCCGCCGAGCTGGCGGTTGTCGGCATAAGGCTCGAACACGATCGGGCGATCGGTGGAGAGGTTCGCGACGCCGATCGCATTTAGGTCCAGCGTCTTGGCGGCCAGATGCTCCAGCGTGTTGACGTTGACCTGATATTTCGGCGCCTGCACCGTGGCGCCGACCGTCTGCGTCGCCAGCTTCAGCCAATAGGCGCGGCCGGGCAGCATCTCCTCCTCCGCCATCCAGACGATCGTCGCCTCGAACTGGTCGGCGGCCTGCGGCGGCGCATCGGCCGCCGCGATCACGTCCCCGCGCGAGCAATCGATCTCGTCGGCCAGCGTCAGCGTCACCGACTGTCCCGCGACCGCCTCCGCCAGATCACCGTCCATCGTCACGATCCGCGCGACGCTGGAGGTCTTGCCGGAGGGCAGCACGCGGATCGCGTCGCCCGGCTTCACCCGCCCGCCCGCGATCAGCCCGGCGAACCCGCGGAAATCGAGGTCCGGCCGGTTGACCCATTGCACCGGCATGCGGAACGGCTTCGCCTGATCCGCCTCCGCATCCAGCGGCACCGTCTCCAGATGCGCGATCAGGCTCGGCCCGCGATACCAGGGCATGGCGGGCGAGGGCGTGGCGATATTGTCGCCTTTGAAGCCCGAGATCGGCATGGCGACGAAATCCGCGATCCCGATCGCCTGCGCGAAGCCGCGATAATCCTCGACGATCCGGTCGAACACGCCCTGGTCGTAGCCGACCAGGTCCATCTTGTTCACCGCCAGCACGATGTTGCGGATGCCGATCAGGTGGGCGAGATAGCTATGCCGCCGCGTCTGGGTCAGCACGCCCTTGCGCGCATCGACGAGGATCACCGCCAGATCGGCGGTGGACGCGCCCGTCACCATGTTGCGGGTATATTGCTCATGCCCCGGCGTGTCGGCGACGATGAACTTGCGCTTCTCCGTCGCGAAGAAGCGATAGGCGACGTCGATCGTGATGCCCTGCTCGCGCTCGGCGGCGAGGCCATCGACCAGAAGCGCGAAGTCGATCTCCTGCCCCTGCGTGCCGATCCTGCGCGAATCCGCCTCCAGCGCGGCGAGCTGATCCTCGAAGATCATCTTCGAATCGTAGAGCAGGCGCCCGATCAGTGTGGACTTGCCGTCGTCCACCGATCCGCAGGTGATGAAGCGCAGCAGCGACTTGTGCTGATGCCGCTCCAGATAGGCATGGATATCCCGCGCGATCAGGCCGTCAGCCTGATAAGCGTTTTCCCGAGCGGTGGCGCTCATCAGAAATACCCCTCCTGCTTCTTCTTCTCCATGCTCGCGGCCCCCGCGTCGCGGTCGATCGCGCGGCCCTGGCGTTCGGAGGTGGTGGTGAGCAGCATCTCCCGGATCACGTCCTCGAGCGTCGTCGCCTCGCTCTCCACCGCGCCGGTCAGCGGATAGCAGCCGAGCGTGCGGAAGCGGATCGAGCGCTCCACCGGCGCCTCGCCCTCCGCCAGCGGGAAGCGATCGTCATCGACCATCAGCAACATGCCGTCGTGCTCCACCGTCGGGCGGCGGGCGGCGAAATAGAGCGGGACGATCGGGATGCCGTTGAGCTGGATATATTGCCAGATATCCAGCTCGGTCCAGTTGGAGAGCGGGAAGACGCGGATCGATTCGCCCCGCGCCTTGCGGGCATGGTAGAGGTTCCACAATTCCGGCCGCTGGCTCTTCGGGTCCCAGCGGTGGTTGGCCGAGCGGAACGAGAACACCCGCTCCTTCGCGCGGCTCTTCTCCTCGTCGCGCCGCGCGCCGCCGAACGCCGCGTCGAAACCGTATCTGTCGAGCGCCTGCTTCAGCCCTTCCGTCTTCCACATGTCGGTGTGGAGCGGGCCGTGATCGAACGGGTTGATCCCGCGCGCCTCCGCCTCGGGATTCTTGTGGACGATCAATTCCATGCCGCTTTCGCGCGCCATGCGATCGCGCAATTCGTACATGGCGCGGAATTTCCATGTCGTATCGACGTGGAGCAAGGGGAAAGGCGGCGGCGCGGGGTAGAAGGCCTTGCGCGCCAGATGCAGCATCACCGCCGAATCCTTGCCGACCGAATAGAGCATCACCGGCTTTTCACATTCCGCCACCACCTCGCGGATGATGTGGATCGATTCGGCCTCCAGCCGCTGGAGATGGGTGAGGGGAACGGAATCCTTGGCCATGGCGGGGTGATCTGGGCCGCTGGCCTTTTCCCGACACCTCCCATATGGGAGGCATATGGCGCTGGGCCGCACCGACGAGACGGAACTCCTCCTGCCGCTGCATGAAGGCTGGGGCGAGGAGCCGCGCTGGGAGATCTTCCGCAACCGCCTGCGCCAGCGGACGCGCGCCGATGCGGCATGGCTGATGACCGGGCCGTTCGGCGCGCGCCTCCCCGCCCCCCTTCCCGATATCGCGCCGGAGCGGCTGCGCCCGAACCGCGTCTATGCCGCCGCGGAGCTGGAGGGGACGGGCGCGGGCGACCTGCGCATCCTGCACGTCGCCGCCGGCATGGGCGCCGTGCTCGCCATCGCGAGCGCGGCGCGGGAGTTTTCGGCCGCGGACGGCGCGCTGCTATCCGCCCTCGCCCCGCATCTGGCGATCGCGCTGGAGGGGCTGGCCCGGCAGGAGCGGCTGCGCGCGCGGCTGGATCGGGCCGAGGCGGCGCTGGCCCGCACCGGCACCGGCTGGATCAGCTTGACCGCGAGGCGCGCGTGACCGACTGCGATGCTCGCGCCGTGAAGGCGGTGCGCGCGGCGACCGGGGCGTCTCCCACGCCCGGCCAGCGGCTGCGGCGGCCAGGAGACGGCGCGCCTGCTCGCCCGCCATGCGGCCGCGCCGGACGGGCCGCCACGCCCGGTGCTGCTTTCCGCGACGCCCCGGCTGGAGGCGCTGCTGGTCCCCGCCGCCACGGGGATGACCGCGCCGCTCCGCGCGTCCGCGCCGGTCGATGCCGCCGCGCTGGAGGCGCTTCACGGCCTCACCCGCAGCGAGGCCCGGCTCGCCGCCGCGCTGGCGGGGGGAGAAAGCATTGCGGAAGCCGCCGCGCGCATCGGCCTGACCATCGAAACCGCGCGCAATTATTCGAAGCGCATCTACGCCAAGACCGGCGCGCGCGGCCAGGGCGATCTCATCCGCCTGCTGCTGGGAGGCGCGGCGGCGCTGGCGTGACGAAAGACGGGAACCAACGCCCGCCCTCCCCGTTATGCTGCCTTAGCAGACCTCCCTGATGGACGGCGGCGAACATCGCTTCCCCGCCGTCCTTTTTTTGTCCGGTTGCCAGCCGCTCCCGCGCCCCATAGGGCAGGACGCCATGAGCATCGCCGCGCTTCTGTTGCTGCTTCAGGCCGCCCCGCCGGCCGCCGCCGTTCCGCCCGGCCCCGGCCAGCCGCCCGCGACGATGATGGTGGAGCCGGTGGCGATGATGATCGCCGCCTGCGACGCCGACCATGACGGCCGCACCACGGCGGCGGAGCTTCACGCCTGCGTCGAGCGCAGCTTCGCCGCGATCGACACGGGGCACAAGGGCTCGCTCGGCTATATCGAGTTCGCCGACTGGGCGGAGCGCTGGCTGGGGGACCGCAATGCGCTGCCCAGCCCGTTCGAGGTGGATACGGACGGCGACAACCGCATCACGCTGGACGAATTGCAGGTGAAGATGGCGCAGATCTTCCGCCGGCTCGATCGTGACCATGACGGCGTGGTGACGCGCGCGGAATGCCTGACGATCCGCGCCACCCTGCCCAATCCGCCCAGCGGAAAGCACAAGGGGCATGGGCAACCGCCCCGATGAGATTCATGGAATGACCGACCGTTTCACTTTCACCATCGCCGCCACGGACGGCGCGGCGCGCACCGGCGCGATCGCGATGCAGCGCGGCACGATCCGCACGCCCGCCTTCATGCCGGTCGGCACCGCAGCCACCGTGAAGGCGATGAAGCCCGCCGACGTCGCCGCCTCCGGCGCGGATATCATCCTCGGCAACACCTATCACCTGATGCTCCGCCCCGGCGCGGAGCGGGTGGCGAAGCTGGGCGGGCTGCACGGCTTCATGGGCTGGGACAAGCCGATCCTCACCGATTCCGGCGGCTATCAGGTGATGAGCCTCGCCGATCTCACGAAGCGCAGCGAGGAGGGCGTCTCCTTCAAGAGCCACCTCGACGGCACGCGCCACCTGCTCTCCCCGGAACGCTCGATCGAGATCCAGCGGCTGCTCGGCTCGAACATCGTGATGGCGTTCGACGAACTGGTGCCCACCACCTCCACGCGCGAGGTGCAGGCGGCGGCGATGGAACGCTCGATGCGCTGGGCGAAGCGCAGCCGCGCGGCATTCGACGCCGGCGGGGAGCATGCAGCGTGCAACGCCATCTTCGGCATCCAGCAGGGCGCGCTGGACGAGGGATTGCGCAAGGCCTCGGCGGATGCGCTCACCGGCATCGGGTTCGACGGCTATGCGATCGGCGGCCTCGCGGTCGGCGAGGGGCAGGAGGCGATGTTCGGCTGCCTCGATTTCGCGCCGGGCCAGCTCCCGGCGGACAAGCCGCGCTATCTGATGGGCGTCGGCAAGCCCGACGATATCGTGGGGGCGGTGGAGCGCGGGGTCGACATGTTCGATTGCGTGATGCCCACGCGATCCGGGCGCACGGGGCAGGCCTTCACGCGCACCGGCCCGATCAACATCCGCAACGCCCGCTTCGCCGAGGACCGGGGGCCGATCGATCCCGACTGCCCCTGCCCGGTGTGCGGCAAGTGGAGCCGCGCCTATCTTCACCATCTGGTCCGTGCGGGCGAGATCCTGGGCGCGATGCTGATGACCGAGCATAATATCTGGTTCTACGAAGTGCTGATGGCCGATCTGCGCGCCGCGATCGCGCAAGGCTCGCTCGGCACGTTCGCCAACGCGTTCCGCGCGCGTTATTACGCAAGCAAAGGAGAGTAAGCGTGTCCGACAGCAACGAACCCAACGAGATCCTCGCCGCCGCCGCGGAGGCCAAGGCGCACGAGGAGGGCGCCGGCAAGGCGAAGGCGGAGCGGCGGACGCGCAACTGGAAGCTCGGCAAGATCGGGCTGGGCGTCGGCATCGGATCGGCGGCGGTCGCGGCGGCGGTGCTGTTCTCGAAGCGCGACAAGAACGACAAGGCGTGACCGTAGCCGCCGCCCGTGTCGCCACGGCGCGGCGGTGGTTCCAGCGGCTGGGGCATCATGCGATCCCCGCCGCGCCGGGCGTGACGGTGATCGCCACACCCGATCGCCCCGACACATGGGATTCCAATTTCGCCATGGCCGATCCCGGCGCGGATGTGGCTGGCCTGCTCGCCGCGCTGGAGCGGCATCTCGATCCGTGGCGCGTCGTGATGGCGGATGCGCTGACCGATCCGGCGATCGAGGCCGCGCTGGCGCTGGCCGGGCATCAGGCGCAGCCGCCGATGATCGAGTTCATCGCCCAGGGTCCGCTCGCCTCACGCCACCCCCTGCCCCGCATCGCGCCGCGCGCGGTGGCGGACGAGGCGAGCTGGCGCGCCTTCGCCGATCTGGTCGCGGCGGATCATCTGGAGGGCAAGCGCACCGGCGCGATCGACCCGAACGTCGCCGCCGGCCTGCTGGAGGCGATGCGCCGCCGCGCCCCGCCCGTGCTTTACCGGCTGATCGCGGAAACGGAGGGCGGCCCGCCGCTCGGCTACGGCCTCACCCTCGCCTGCCCGAACGGGCTGGGGCTGATCGAGCATCTGTTCATCCTGCCGGAGCATCGCCGGCGCGGGCTTGTCTCCGCCTTCATCCTGTGGGCGGAGGCGCGATTGCGGGCGGAAGGATGCGATGCCCTGTTCATCGACGCCCATGCCGGGGAACCGCCCGCGCGCCTTTACGCCGCCTTGGGCTTTTCGCCGGTGGCGCTCACCCGGCGCTGGGTGCGGCCGTCAGCGAAATCGTAATCGCTGACCGCTAGTCCGCACGCGATGACCGCCACCCATCCCAGCGAACGCCGCG
>JASGGR010000062.1:0-17050 GCA_047602705.1 Sphingomonas bacterium
GACGCCCGCGTCCTTCTGGCGCAGCGAGCCGGCGGCGGCGTTGCGCGGGTTGGCGAACTGGCGCGCCTCCTTGCCGGTCTCCGCCGCCTCGGCCGCGAGGCGCGCGTTGAGCGCGGTGAAATCGGCCTTTGCCATATAGACCTCGCCGCGCACCTCGATCAGGTCCGGCGCGTCGGCGGGGAGGGTCTTCGGGATGTCAGCGATCGTCGCGACATTGGCGGTGACGTCCTCGCCCGTCGTGCCGTCTCCGCGCGTCAGCGCCTGCGCGAGGCGGCGGTTCTCGTAGCGCAGCGAGCAGGAGAGGCCGTCGATCTTCGGCTCGGCGGTCAGCGTCACCGGCGCGTCGTCGGCCAGCCGCAGGAAACGGCGGACGCGGGTGACGAATTCCTCCACCTCCTCGTCCGAGAAGGCGTTGTCGAGGCTGGTCATCGCCTTGGCGTGGCGCACCTTGGCGAGATGCGAGGAGGGCGCCGCGCCCACCAGCCGGGACGGCGAATCGGCGCGGACCAGATGCGGGAAGGCGGCCTCGACCGCATTGTTGCGGCGGACGAGCGCGTCGTAATCCGCGTCGGAAATCTCCGGCGCGTCTTCGGTGTGATAGAGGCGGTTGTGGTGCGCGATCTCGCGCGCGAGCCGCTCAAGCTCGGCGGCGGCTTCGGTATCGGTGGAGGGGAGGGCGGTCATGCCCGTCCTCTAACCCGTCCGCCCCGACATTGCGACGGGGCGGACGCGATCAGTGTTCAGTGCTATTTCAGGGCTGTTCGCCCACGGGCGCGACATATTCGCCCATGTCCGGACCGCCGATTTCGTCGAGACCCTTGTAGAGTCGCGAATTGTGCATCCCGTAGAGGAAATAGAGCACGATCGCCCCGATCGAATACCACAGGAAGAACATCAGCACCCGCGTCTCGATCGAGAAGATCAGGCCGAAGCAGAACAGGATGCCGAGGATCGGCAGCACCGGATAGAGCGGCACCTTGAACCCGCGCGGCAGATCGGGATGCGTGCGGCGCAGCCAGACCACCGTGAGGCAGACGATGCCGAACGCCGCCAGCGTGCCCACCGAGGTCATGTCGCCGAGCGTGTTGATGTCGAAGAAGCCGGCCGAGCAGGCCACCAGCGCGGCGACGAGGATCGTGTTGATCCACGGCGTCTTGAAACGCGGATGCACGCTGGAGAAGACGCGCGGCAGCAGCCCGTCGCGCGCCATCGTGTAGAAGATGCGCGTCTGGCCATACATCAGCACCAGCACGACCGAGGTGAGGCCGACGATCGCGCCGATCTTGATGATCTTCGCGAACCAGCTCCATTGCGGCCCCAGCGCGTCCACCGCGACGGCGACGGGATCGGGCACGTTGAGCATCTTGTAGTTCACGATCAGCGTCATCGTCACCGACACCAGCATGTAGATGACGGTGCAGACGATGAGGCTGCCGATGATGCCGATCGGCATGTCGCGCGCCGGATTCTTCGCTTCCTGCCCGGCGGTTGAGACCGCCTCGAACCCGATATAGGCGAAGAACACGATCGACGCGGCGCGCATGATGCCGCCCCAGCCGAACTCACCCTTCTCGCCGGAGGGCGGCGGGATGAACGGTTCCCAGTTCGCCTTCAGCGTGCCGAAATTCTGGATCACGAACCAGCCGACGATCAGGATGAAGGCGATGATGACGCCCATCTTGATCACCACGATCGCGTTGTTGACCTTCGCGCTCTCGCTCACGCCGACCACCAGCAGCGCGCCGAGCAGGGCGCAGATCGCGAAGGCGGGCATGTTGAACATATAGGTCAGCGGCGCGCCGTCCGGCCCAAGCACCGCCGCGCCGCCTTTCATCACGGCGTGCCCGGTCGGCCCGGTCAGCTCGATCGGTATGTTGAGGCCATAGTCGCCCAGCAGAGACACGACATAGCCGGACCAGCCGACCGCCACCACCGACGCGGCCAGCCCGTATTCGAGCATCAACAGCGCGCCCATCACCCAAGCGGCGAATTCGCCGATCGTGGTATAGGAATAGGTATAGGCCGATCCGGACACCGGCAGGGTGGAGGAAAGCTCGGCGTAGCAAAGGCCCGCGAGCCCGCAGATCACGCCCGCGACGACGAAGGAGATCAGCACCGCCGGCCCGGCATGCAGCGCCGCGGCGTTTCCGGTGCGGACGAAGATGCCCGCGCCGATGATGCAGCCGATGCCGAGGAACACCAGGTTCGCCGCGCTGAGCGTCCGTTTCAACTCGCTGGCCTGCGTCTCGCGCTGGACCTGCTCCACCGTCTTGCGGAGCGTCATCCGCGCGAAAAGACCTTCTGGGGGTCTGGTTGCCATAGTCCTCCCTCGACCGCCCCCCGGCGGCCAGAATATGTTCAAGCATCGGAACCTAGCGGCGAATATCCCGCTCGCCTAGCCCGAACGCGCCGAGGGGAGGGATGGAGGCCGCCGGCGCCCTTTCAGCGCGCGCCGTCGTTCTGCGCCAGCATCGGCCCCAGCGGCCGGCCGGCGAGGATATGGACGTGGAGGTGCGGCACCTCCGCGTGGGAATCGAGGCCGGTATTGGCGATCAGGCGATAGCCCGGCGCGACCAGCCCCTGATCGCGCGCCACCTTGCCCACCGCACGGACGAAACCGGCGATCTCCTCGTCGGAGGCATGCGCGGTGAAATCGTCCCAGGACACATATTTCCCCCTGGGAATCACCAGGATATGCGTCGGCGCCCAGGGCGCGATATCGTAGAAGGCGAGGGCGTGCTCGTCCTCATACACCCGGCGCGAGGGGATTTCGTCGCGCAGGATCTTCGCGAAGACATTCTGGTCGTCATAGGGCTGGGTGGCGTCGACGGCCATCGGGCGGCTCCTTATTCGGGTCGGAAGGAAAGCGGGCGGCCGGCCTTTTCGTCATGGCCGGACTGGCCTTCGCGCCGTTCCAGCTCGCGGCGCACGTCGTCCAGCCCCAGCCCGGCGTCGGTGAGCAGCACCAGCAGGTGGAAGATGAGGTCCGCCGCCTCCGGCACGATCTTCGCATCGTCGCCGGAGCAGGCGGCGATCACGGTTTCCACCGCTTCCTCGCCCACTTTCTGCGCGATGCGCGTGCGCCCCTGGAAGAACAGGCTGGCGGTATAGGATTTCATCGCGGCAGCGTCTTTGCGCGCGCGGATCGTCGCCTCGAGGCGATCGAGCGTGTCGTCGGCCATATGCCAGCGGTGCCGCGTGGCGCGCGCGCGGTCAACCGTCCGGCGGACCTTTTCGCATCCGCCGCCTGAGCGCGCGGCGCGTCAGCCACACCGCGAGCACCGCGACGACGAACAGCGCGATATCGGAGAGCTCGGGCATTTTCCTTTCGCGGACGGCGCCGCCGTGCGGAGCGCCCGGCGCCGATGCGGAGAGGGCCGCCTCATTCGGGCCGGCCGCAATATCATCCGGGCCGAATGCCAGCCCTGGGGCGATCACGCCCACAGCCCCGCCACCTGCGCCGCCGCCGGATGCCAGTCGATCCCGCGCTCCGCGAGCCATGTGTCGTCGTAATAGGTGCAGCCGTAACGCTCGCCGCCGTCGCACAGCAGGGTGACGATGCTGCCGGTCGCGCCGACCGCCGTCATCTCCTCCACCAGCTTCATGCAGGCCCACAGGTTCGTGCCGGTCGATCCGCCGACGCGCCGCCCGAGCCGGTCGGAGAGCGCGCGCATCGCGCCGATGCTCTCGGCATCCTCCACCGCGATCATCCGGTCGATCACGCCGGGGATGAAGCTCGGCTCGACGCGCGGGCGGCCGATCCCCTCGACGCAAGAGCCGCAGCCCTCCGGCAGGGCGGTGACGGCGCGATCCGCGAAATGGCGGTGGAACACCGAATGCACCGGGTCCGCCACCAGCAGCTTCGTGGCATGGCGCTGATACCGGATGAAGCGTCCGATCGTCGCCGACGTGCCCCCGGTGCCCGCGCCGCACACCACCCAATCGGGGATCGGGCGTTCCTCGCGCGCCATCTGGGCGAAGATGCTCTCGGCGATATTGTTGTTGCCGCGCCAGTCGGTCGCGCGCTCGGCATAGGTGAACTGGTCGAGATAATGGCCGCCCGTTTCCGCCGCGAGGCCCTGCGCGACCTGATAGACGGTGCGCGGATCGTCGACCGTATGGATTTCCCCGCCCTGGAAGCGGATTGCATCCAGCTTCGGCGCGGCGGTGGAGGCGGGGACGACCGCGATGAAGCGCAGCCCCAGCATCCGCGCGAAATAGGCCTCGCTCACCGCCGTCGAGCCGGAGGATGCCTCGATCACGCAGGTGTCCGGCCCGATCCATTCGTTGCAAAGGGCGTAGAGGAACAGGGATCGCGCCAGCCGGTGCTTCAGGCTGCCGGTGGGATGCGAGCTTTCGTCCTTGAGGTAGAGCGTGATGCCCGGATGACGCGGCAGGTCCAGCCGGATCAGATGCGTGTCGGCGGAGCGGTTATAATCCGCCTCGATCCGCCGCACCGCATCGCTCAGCCATTCGCGGCGGGATGGGATGGTAGAGGGGGTGGTCATGGCAGGCTCCGGCTGGACGAGGTTTCGCCAGTTGCGCGGCTTTACCCGGCTTGTCCACCCGCATGCGTGGCGCGTCTTGCGATGTGGAGTGGCGCGATCCGCCGATTGCGCGCGTCTTTCGCCAACCTTCGGCGTGTCTTTGGCGGGCGGTCTGCATAAGTTGTTGAGAATAAAAGATTCAAGTGTTTGGCATGACTAATGCACTTCAGTTGGCGCAGCGCATCGAGCCTGCGGAAATTCGGAGTAGGAAGTCATGAAAACCCTGTCCCTCATTGCCACCGCCGCGATCACCGCCACCGCCGCGATCGCCGCTCCCGCCTCCGCGCGCATCGGCGCTCCTTCCGTACCCGCGCCGACCGATACAGTTTCCGCCACCCAGCGCATCTGCGTGGTCGATGCGATGACGGCCCAGCGCATTCCCGACAAGGAATGCCATACCCGTGCGGAATGGGCGGCGATGGGCATCGATCCGCTTGTCCGGAAATAAGCTCGGACTGCGCGCGGCCTATCCCTCATCCCGCGCGCAGCCCGCCCCCGCTAAAGTTCGCGGGCGTAGACCTGATAGATCTTGTTGACCTTGCTATCGATCGCGTCCGCGATCGAGCGCATCCCCTGATTGTCGTCGAGGATCCAGCCGATCTCCGCCCGTTCGGCGCCATAATGCGCGACGGCGGAGCGGCGGATGAATTCGATCATCATGAAGGCGAGCTGGCTCGCAAGCCGCGAGGATTGATATTCCTTCAGCACGCCCATCAGCGGCACGCGCATCGTCTTGGCCTTCGGGCGGCGCAGCCACAGCAGCAGCTTTGCCCAGCCGAAGGGGAGGAGATTGCCGTTCAGCGGCTTGATCGCCTCGTTCAGGTCCGGCAGCGTTATCATGAAGGCGACCGGGCGGCCATCCACTTCCGCGATGCGGATCAGATCGTTGAACACGATCGGCTTCAGCTTGACGCCGATGTCCTTGATCTCCGGCTCGGTGAGCGGGATGAAGCCCCAATTGTCCGACCAGGCGTCGTTGAGGATGCCGAGGATGATCTCGGCTTCCTCCATGAACTTCGACTTGTCGACCTGGCGGATGCGGATGCGAGGGTTCTTCTCGCCGGATGCCACGATGCGGTTGACGATCGGGGGAAAGCCGTCCTTGATCGGCAGGTCATAGGTGAAGAGCTGCTTGACCGGCAGATAGCCGGCGCGCTCCACCCAGCCGCGATATTCGGGTTTGGCGTGGCCCATCATCACCGTCGGTGGATGATCGTAGCCCTCGATCAGCAGCCCCGGTTCCTCCCACACCGATTGCGAGACGGGGCCGATCGCGCGCGTCATCCCCTGTTCGCGCAGCCAGCCTTCGGCGGCGGCCATCAGCATCGCGAATTGCGTTTCGTTCTCCGCTTCCATCAGCCCCCAGAAGCCCGTGCCGGGGCCGAAGCCGCGTTCCGGCGGCATATCCAGCGCCAGCATGTCGATATGCGCGGAGATGCGCCCGACGACGCGTCCGTCCTGCTCGGCAAGGAAAAGCTGCGCCTTCGCATGGCTGTACCAGCCGTTCTTCTCCGGCGTGAGGAGGCCCAGCGCCTCGCCCTTCAGCGGCGGCACCCAGTTGGGATCGTCGCGATAGAGGCGGAAGGGGAGATCGACGAAGGTCTTGCGATCGCGCTTCGTCAGGACGGGGCGGATGGTGATCGGGGATGCCATGGGGCATCCGCATAATCGCACGAGGCGATCATGGCGAGTGACGTTTCCGTCATCGTCATGCCGCCCATGGCCTGTAAAGGCCACCGTATCGCCACTATCTTCGGCCAATGGACCACGCCATGACGACCATCACCCTTGACCGTGAAGCCGCGCGCGCGCCTCGTGCGCCGATCGCCGACGATCGCGAGATGCTGAGGACCGCCGCGGAACTGACGCGCGACATCAATGCGCCGCGTCCGGGGATCTACTGGGCCGATCTGCTGGGCTCGGCCGCGCTGGGCTATGCCGCGCTGGCGGTGGCGATCATGTCGCACCGGCTGCCGGTGACGATCGCCGCGGCGGCGGTTTCGGTGCTGGCGCTGTATCGCGCTTTGCTGTTCATCCATGAGCTGACGCACGTCCGGCATGCGGCGCTGCCGGGCTTCCGCCTGGGCTATCACGCGGTGATCGGGGTGCCGATGCTGGTGCCGTCCTTCATGTATGAGGGCGTCCACAACCTGCATCACGCGCGCACGCGCTACGGCACGGTGGAGGACCCGGAATATCTGCCGCTCGCGCTGATGAAGCCGTGGACGCTGCCCGTGTTCATCATCGTCGCGGCGCTGGCCCCGATCGGGTTGCTGTTCCGCTATGCGGTGCTGACGCCGCTGTCGCTGGTGGTGCCGTCGCTGCGCCGGGCGATCGTCGCGCGTTATTCGTCGCTGTCGATCAACCCCGCCTTCCGCCGCCGGATGCCGGAGGGCGAGTTCCGCACTTTGTGGAACCGCACGGAGGCCGTGTGCACCGTCTGGGCGATCGCCTTCGTCGCGATGGTGGCGACCGGCGTGATCTCTCCGCGCGCGTGCGTCATCATGCTGGCGGTCGCGTCCGGCGTGGCGGTGCTCAATCAGGTCCGCACGCTCGTCGCCCATCTGTGGGAGAATGAGGGCGAGCAGATGACGGTGACGGCGCAATATCTCGATTCGGTCAACGTGCCGCCGCCGGGGCTGCTGCCGGCGCTGTGGGCGCCGGTCGGCCTGCGCTATCACGCGCTGCACCATCTGCTGCCGGGCCTGCCCTATCACTCGCTGGGCGAGGCGCACCGACGGCTGAAGGCGGCGCTGGGCGCGGATTCGCCCTATCACGCCGCAAATTATCGCAGCCTCACCTATCTGGTCGGCAAGATCGCGCGCAGCACGATGGCGGTGCGCTGAGGGGAGTGTGCTGAGGAGAACGGAGGATCACTCCTCCGTGCGCAGCAGCACCGACTCGCCGATGAACAGGAACAGCAGGAACGGCGCCCAGGCCGCGAGGAACGGGGGGTAGGCGCCGAGGTTGCCCATCGCCAGCGCGAAATTGTCGGCGACGAAATAGGCGAAACCCAGCGCCATGCCGATCACCGCGCGGACGAACAGCTTGCCCGACCGCGCGATCCCGAACGCCGCCACCGCGCCGAGCAGCGGCATCAGCACCGACGAGAGCGGCCCGGAAAGCTTGTGCCACAGCGAGCCTTCCAGCGATTTGGTGGGGCGACCCGCCGCCGACAGGTCGTCGATCGCGGACTTGAGCGCGGTGAACGACAATTCGTCCGCATCGACGGAGGAAAGCGTGAACTGGTCCGGCGTCACGTTGCGGGCGATGATCGTTTCGCCCAGCTTCTCCACCTTGCCGCTCGCCACGTCGAAGCGCTGCGTCGGGCCGATCGCCCAGCCGTCGCCCGCGCGGCGGCCGTTCGGCGCGGTGACGATCGCGCGGAGCTGGTTGCCCTGCCGGTCATAGACGGTGACGCCGGAAAGCCGCGCCGCATTGCCCTGTCCGCTGATCTGGTCCACCTCGATCAGGTCCGGGCCGGAACGCACCCATATGTTGGTCCGCCCGCCGCGATCGACCGGCATCGGGCCGTAATCCACCTTCTGCCAGCGGTTCAGCGTGGCGGTGGCGCGCGGCACGATACGATCGTTGAACGCGAAGCTGAGCACCGCCACGCCAAGGCTCGCCACGATCAGCGGCGCCAGCACCTGGTGCGCGGACATGCCGGCCGCCTTCAGCGCCACCACCTCGCTGTTCTGGTTCATGGTGATAAGCGTCAGGATCGTGCCGAGCAGCACGGAAAAGGGAAGGAAGCGCGCCACAATCTGGGGCGCGCGGAGTGCCACATAATGCCAGATCTGCGCATCGCCGTTGCCCGGCACGGCGAGGATCTTGCCCGATTCGCCCAGCACGTCGAGCGCCTGGAGCACCAGCACCAGCCCGGCGAGGATGCCGAAGGTGCGGATGAGGAACATCCGCCCCATGTAGAGGGCCACGGTGCGGGAAGGGAAGAAGGAGGTCATGCGGATGCTTTCGCGTGGCGGCGGCGGCCCGGCAGGTAGCGGGCGATCGCCTTCCACGCCTTGCCCGCCACGCGCTCCAGCGCGCCGATCGGCTGCCCGCCGGGGACGAAGGCGATCGTGCGGTACATCCACAGGATCAGCCCGGCGAAGATCAGGAACGGCACCCACAGGGCGATGACCGGATCGATCCGCCCCTGCTGCCCGACCGACAGGGCATATTGGTTCACCTTGTGATAGGTGACGATCATCACGATCGACAGGAACACCCCCAGCGCCGAGGTGGAGCGTTTCGGCGGCACGCCCAGCGCCACCGCCAGCATCGGCAGCAGGAACATGGACATCACCTCCGCCATGCGGAAATGCAGTTCCGCGCGGCTGCTGTTGCGTTCCTGCTCGGTATGCGCGGCGCGGCCGTTGCGGGCCAGCTCGGGCAGGGTCGCCTCCAGGCTCTCGCCGCTGCGGACGCGGAACTGCTCGAACTTCGGCAGGTTGATCGGCAGATCGTGGCTGCTGAAGGTCAGCACGCGCGGCGTGCTGAAATCGGCGCGGTTGTGGACGAGCGTGCCGTTGGTGAGGCGCAGGATGATGACGTCCGGATCGTCGGTCGCGAGGAACTGGCCGCGCTGCGCGGTGACGCCCACCCAGTCGCCCTTCTGCGTCTCCGCATGGACGAAGATGCCGGAAAGCTGACGTCCGTCGTCGCGGCTCTGCTCGATGCGCAGCGTGGTGCGGTCACCGAGATGGGTGAACTCGCCCACCTTGATCGACGCGCCCAGCGCGCCCGTGCGCAGCTCGAAGCGGAGCTGCTCATAGGCATAGCGCGCCTTGGGCTGGACATAGCCGACGATCGCGAGGTTGAGCAGGGCAAGCCCCGCCGCATACATATAGGGCACGCGCAGCAGCCGGCCGTAGCTCATCCCCACGCCGCGCATCACATCCAGCTCCGACGAGGTGGCGAGGCGGCGGAAGGCGAGCAGGATGCCGAGCATCAGCCCGATCGGTATGCCAAGCCCCAGATATTCCGGCAGCAGGTTGGCGAGCATGCGCCACACCACGGAAACCGGCCCGCCTTCCGTCGCGACGAAATCGAACAGGCGCAGCATCCGGTCCAGCACCAGCAGCATGGCCGCGAGCACGAGCGTGGAAAACAGCGGCAGCGCGATCAGCCGGGCCATGTAGCGGTCGATCGATTTCATGGGCGGGGGCTGAGCACTCGGTCGCTGCGGGATGGTGAAGGGGCGGTATAAGCGTGCAAACGCCGGGCGTCAGCCGAAATATCCGTCGCCGCGGATTCTCGTGCGGCGGCCGCTCATATCGTCGCCGCCGCGATCGCGCTTTCCAGCCGGGCGAGCGTATAGGGCTTGCGCAGCACATGATGCCCGCCGAACGCATCGCCCGCGCCGCCGGCATCCTCCCCGGCATAGCCAGTGACGAACAGCACCGGGATATGCGCATGGCGGGGATCGAGCGCGGCGATCATCTCCGGCCCGGTCTGCGTCGGCATCAGCACGTCGGAGATGATGAGGCCGACGGCGGCATGCTCCGCCAGCATCGCGGGCGCCTTGCGCGGATCGTCGCAGGGGATCGGGCGATGGCCCAGCTCGCGCAGCCCCCCGTGGTGGCGAGCACGCGCGGATCGTCCTCCACCACCAGCACGTCGAGGCTGCCGCCGGCGCGGCGCGGGCGCCTCGGCGGGAGCGGGGGCGGGACCTGCTCCGCCCCCCGGCTCGCGCGGCAGGAAGAGGGTGATCGCGTCCCCGCGCCCGGCGCGGTGTGAAGGCGACCGCGCCCTTTGCTGGACGAAGGCGAAGATCTGGCTCAGCCCCAGCCCGGTGCCCTTGCCGACCGGCTTGGTGGTGAAGAACGGCTCGAACACGCGCTCCGCCACCTCGGGCGCCATGCCGCAGCCGGTGTCGCTCACCGCGATCGAGAGATAGTCGCCCGCCGGGCAGGCGCGCTCGCCCTCCGCCAGCGTCGCCGCGCCGGCGGTGATGGTCAGCGTGCCGCGCCCGGCCATCGCATCGCGCGCGTTGACCGCGAGGTTGACCAGCCCGTTCTCGAGCTGGACGCGATCGGCGCGCAGCAGCCACCCTGCGCTTTCGTCGCGGATCACCACATGGATGCCGTCGCCCAAGGTGCGGTCGAGCAGGTCGGACATGCCGGCGAACAGATCGGCGGCGGTCATCACCTCCGGGTTGATCGCCGTCTCCCGCGCGAAGGCGAGCAACTGGCCGGTCAGCGCGGCGGCGCGCTTGGCGCCCTCCATCGCGCTGTCGACATGGCGGGCGGCCTCGGCCTTGGTCCCCCGGCCCGAAAGGCCGCGCTGGGCAAGCTCCAGTCCGCCGATAACGACGGCCAGCATATTGTTGAAATCATGCGCGATCCCGCCGGTGAGCTGGCCGACCGCCTCCATCTTCTGCACCTGCCGCAGCCGGGCTTCCTGCTCGCGCAATTCCTCGGTGGCGGCGGCGACGGCGACGGCGAATTCGTCGGCGCGCTGGCGCTCGGATGCCGCCTCCGCGCGCGCCGCGCCGCGTTCCGTGAACGCCCGCACCGTCAGCCAGCCGAGCAGCAGCGCGCCGAGCAGGATCAGGATGCCGAAAGCCGAAAGCACCCGCGCCAGCCGCGTCGAGCGGGCGATCGCGGCGCGGGTCTCGCGCGTGCGCCGGTCGAGCAGGACGCGCTCGCTCGCGGTGATCTCCTCGATGATACGGTCGATCGCGGCGAGCGACTGCGCCTCGCGCGCATTGTAATAGAGCGACAGGGCCTGGCTGTTCTTGCCGTAATTGGTGCTGGACGCGATCAGCGCCAGCTCGCTGCCGCGCTGCTGATAGGCGGCGCGCAATTGCGGCAGGCGCGATGCCTGGCTGTCGGTCTGGCGGGTAAGCTGGGCAAGCCGCTCGATCTGCTTCCCGGCCATCTGCCATTCATCGTAATAGAGCCGCCCCAGTTGCTTGTCGCCGGAGATGACGAAGCGGCCGAGCGAGGCTTCGGATTCGGCGATCGTGCCGCCCAGCGATCGCGCCAGCACCATCACGTCATAGCTGTGCGATTGCAGGTTGATCGCCCGGTCGCGCTGGCGGTTCGCCTCGCCCAGGGTGAGGATCAGCCCGAACAGGACGGCGACGCCAAGCACCCCCATCACGGCCAGCATGATGGTGCGCCATCTGGAGGCTGCCCCTTCCGGGAGCGCAGTCCATACGTTCCCGCTCACGGGCGGGAGCCGTAACATCCCCGGCGGCCGGGGGAAAGGGTCAGCGGATCGCGCCCGTCGCCTTGCCGGCCGCCTCGAACATGCCGATCACGCGCGCGATCTGCTCGCCCGTATGCTCCGCGCAGACGGAGCAGCGCAGCAGGAACACGCCGGCCGGCGTGGCGGGCGGGCGGGCGACGTTGACGTAAAGCCCGGCCTCCAGCAGCGCGTGCCACATCGCCACCGCCTGATCCTGATCGTCGAGCAGCACGGCGACCACCGCCGATTGCGGTTCCTCCGTGGGCAGGCGGAAGCCCAGGGCCTTCAGCCCGCCGTGGAGTCGGCGCGTGTTTTCCCACAGATGCGCGCGCTTGTCGTGCGCGTGCATCAGCTTGCGGATCGACACCGCCGCGCTCGCCACCACGGCGGGCGGCAGGCTGGCGGTGAAGATATAGGGGCGGCAGACGAAGCGCAGGATCTCGAACTTCGGGTGGTTCGACACGCAGAAGCCGCCGACCGTGCCGACCGACTTGGAGAAGGTGCCGATCACGAAATCGACCTGATCCTCCAGCCCCTGCTCCTCATAGACGCCGCGCCCGTTGGGGCCGAAGAAGCCCATCGAATGAGCCTCGTCCACCAGCACCATCGCGCCGTGCTTCCTCGCGACGGCGACCATCTCCTTCAGCGGGGCGACGTCGCCCAGCATCGAATAGACGCCCTCCAGCACCACGAGCTTGCCCGGCTCCTTCGGCAGGCGGCCCAGGCGCTTGTCGAGATCCTCCACCGAATTGTGGCGGAAGCGCACGACCTCCGCATTGCCCATCGCGCAGCCGTCGTAGATCGAGGCGTGGCTGTCGGCGTCGAGGATGATATATTCGCCCTTGCCCGCGATCGCGGAGATGATCCCCAGATTGGCCTGATAGCCGGTGGAGAACACCATCGCGCCCGACATGCCGTAGAATTCGCGCAGCGCCTGCTCCACTTCCATATGATCGTGGAAGGTGCCGTTGAGCGCGCGGCTGCCGTTGGTGCCGGTGCCGAAACGGTCGAACGCCTGCTTGCCGGCGGCGATCACGTCCGGGTCGAACGTCATCCCCATGTAATTGTAGGTGCCGAGCAGGATCGTCTCCTTGCCCTTGATGACGGCGACCGTGGGGGATTTCACCTCCTCCATCACGATCCCGAACGGATCGCGCAGGCCGCTGGAAAGCAGCGCCTCGCGCTCGGCGATCAGGGGGGCGAACTTGTCGAACAGGTCGCGTTCGGCGGGGGCCGGGGCGGCGGGCGCGGGTGCGTCGGGCTGGAGGCCGGTGTCGCTCATCTTACGCCTTCAGCCTCGCCACCGCATCGGCGAGCTGGCCGACCGTCTCGATCTCCGCCTGCATGTTCATCGTGATGATGATGTCGAATTCGTCCTCGATCGCGGCGACGAAATCCATCACGGTCAGGCTGTCCCACTCCAGATCGCCCTGGAAGGTCGTCGCGTCGGTGACGGCCACGCCCTTCTTGTTGAAAGGTTCGATCTGCGCCTTGATGGCGGTGAGGATGGTGTCGCGGTCGCTCATATCCGGCCCTTAGAGAGTCGGGGCGGGATTTGCCAAGCGATTGCGGCCGAAGCTGGGCGGAGAGCGTTCGGAAAAACGCGAGCCTCCGCGCGGCGGGTGGCCTCACATCTTGCTGTCGATCAGCGCGTCCTTGATCGAGCAGGCCGCCGGGCCGAGGATCACGACGAACAGCACGGGCAGGATGAACAGGATCAGCGGCACCGTCATGATCGCCGGAAGCCGCGCGGCCTTCTCCTCCGCGCGCATCATGCGCTCGTTGCGGAACTCGGCCGACAGCACGCGGAGCGCGGAGGCGAGGGGGGTGCCGTATTTCTCCGTCTGGATCATCGTGGTGACGATGCCTTTCACCTCCTCCAGCGCGATGCGGGTGGAGAGATTCTCGAATGCCTGCCGCCGGTCCGTGAGGAAGCCCAGCTCGATCGCGGTGAGCGCGAATTCGTCGCCCAGCTCGGGATAGGCCTTGCCAAGCTCCTTGGCGACGCGGTGGAAGGCAGCGTCCACCGTCAGGCCCGCCTCGGCGCAGATCACCAGCAGGTCCAGCGCGTCCGGCAACCCCTTGCGGATCGCGGCCGAGCGCTTCGATATCTGGTTGGACAGGAAGATGTCCGGCGCCTTGTAGCAGACGATGAAGGTGATCGCGACCAGCCCGTAGCGCTTGATCGGTGTCCAGTCCGCGAAGGTGTTCGTGCCGTAGACGACGAACAGCATGATCCCGCCGATCACCAATGGCAGCACCATTCGGCCGAAGATCACGCCGACGGCCCATTCCTTCGATCGGATGCCGGCCTGCAGCAGCTTGAGCTGCGCGTCCTTGAGCTGGCTGTCCTGCAGCACCTTGAGCGAGGAGAGGAACGCGCGGATGCGATCCGCGCCCTCGCTCTTGCGGACCAGCTTCGCGCGGCGCTTGCCGCTGGAAGCGGTGATGCCCGCTTTCAGCTGCTCGCGCCGGTCGTTCAGCGCCTTGACGCGCCGCGCCATGGGATCGCGCACGCTCAATGCGGCATAGATCGCCACCATCACCGCGAACGTCGCCACGCCCGACAGGATCGTGGCCGCCCAATAGACGTCCACCCCAAGCAGCGTCGGATTTTGTGCCATTTCCATCGCGTCAGATCTCGAAGTTGATCATCTTGGCCATGATGAAGGCGCCGATCGACATCCACACCATCGCGCCGCCGCCGGCGATCATCAGCCGCTCGTCGATGAAGAAATTCTTCATATAGGCGTTGTTGATGAACCAGATCAGCGTGAAGACGATGAACGGCAGCGACCCGATGATATAGGCCGACGCCTTGGATTCGGACGACATCGCCCGGATCTTCAGCTTCATCTGCCCGCGCTGGCGCAGGACGGTGGCGAGGTTCTGCAGCGTTTCCGCCAGGTTGCCGCCCGTCTCCCGCTGGATCGCGATGGTGATGCAGAAGAACTGGAATTCCGGCGTGCCGATCCGCTCCGCCGTTTCCTGCAGCGCCACGTCCATCGACCGGCCGATCTTCATCTTGTCCGCCACCGTGCGGAATTCCTCGCCCACCGGCCCCGGCACCTCGGACGCGACGACCGACATGGTCTCGGTGATCGGCAGGCCCGATCGCAGGCCGCGCACGAGCAGCTCGATCGCATCCGGGAACTTCGCGTTGAACTGCGTGACGCGACGCTTGATGAAGAAGCCGACTAGGAAATGCGGAATCCCCGCGCCGAAGCCCAGCCCCACGAACAACGCCAGCAGCAGGGGCAGGCCCTTCAGCATCAGGGCCAGCGCGACGATCGTCATGATGCCCAGCGTCGCCATGCCATATTGGCCCGGCGTCCAGCCCTTGCCCGTCTGCGCCAGCCGCTTCTTCAGCTCGGCCGGGCGGGGGAGGAAGCGCATCGCGGCCTGATCGGCCTTGGTAGCGTTCTTGCCGGTGATGCGGCGCATCTGCGCCTCCACCGCCAGCGCAGGGGAGGTGGAATGGCGTTCGCGCAAGGCAGTGAGGCGGCGCGTGCCCGCCCGCGCGACGGATGGGCCGGAGAGCGCGAACGCGAGCATCGCGATCACGGACAGCGCCCCCAGCGCGAGCATGGCAATCGGCATCATCGGCATCGTCGTCGCCTCACACCCTTTCGCTTATCCGCCCTTGGTGGCGGCCGGCTTCTTCGACAGGAGCGATTTCAGGTCGGCGAAACGATCGATAATCGAGCCGTTCTTCGCCCCGGCCTTCCCTTTCGCGTCCGCGCCGGTTTCCCCGCCAGCGGCGTCGTTGGCCGGGCACAGCCGGCCGGCGAGCTGCATGATCGGGGCAGCCGTCTTGGAACCCTTGCCGACCTCCGCCAGCGGCTTGCCCAGCTTGGCCGCCTGCGCCGCGAGCTTCTGGTCGAACGGCACGATGAAATCGATCTTGCGCTCGATCGAGCTTTCGAAATCCTTGCGGCTGATCTCGAGCTGCTGCCCCGGATGGACGCGGTTTGCGACGACCATCACCGAAAGATGCGGCGCGTTGGTCTTGATCCACGAAAGGATGCGGATCGTGTCGCGCGCGGCCGCCAGCGTCAGCTCGGTGACGAGCACCGCGCATTGCATGTCGCTCACCAGATGCGGGTGCGCCACCAGCATGTTGCGCGGCAGATCGACCACGGTGGATTCGAACGCGGCGCGCATCTCCTCCTGAAGCTGGAAGAAGGCCGAGCCGTCGGTGACGATCGGCGAGTTGATCGGCGCCTCCGCCGACAGGACGGAGAGCTTTTCCGACGCGCGCACCATCGCGCGCTCGATGAACAATCCGTCGATGCGGCTGGGATTCTCGATCGCGTCGGTCAGCCCGCGCCCCGGCTCCAGATCCAGCGCGAGCGCGCCCGTGCCGAAATGCACGTCCAGATCGAGGAGCGCGGTGGAACGCTGCTCCTTCTCGCTCATCAACCAGCCGAGCGAGGTGGCGATGGTGGATGCGCCCACCCCGCCGCGCGCGCCGATCACGGCGACGGCATAATGCGGCCGGTCCGACGCGCCTTCCGTCACCTTCGGCGCGCTCAGCACCGCCTGCGCATGGGTGAATGCCTCGCGCAGGGTATCGGGGACGAGCGGCTTCAGCAGATAATCCTGGATGCCGCTGGCGACGAGATCGCGGTAGAGCCGCACGTCGTTCACCTGCCCGGAGGCGATGACGATCGTCCCCAGCTCGCACACTTCGGCGAGCGCGTTGATGTCGCTCAGCGGATCGCCGGATTCAGCGAGATCGACGAACAGGATGTGCGGGCTCGCCGATATCGACAGCGACTGGACGGCGTTGCGCAGCCCGCCCTTGTTCACCTTTTCCGGCGACCATCCCATTTCGGTGGCGATCGGGCGGATCGCCTCGGCCGTCGTCTCGTCGCAGACGAAGGCGAGGAACGGTTCGCGATGCGCGACGCCCGCCGGTTTCCACGGAGCGTTCATCTTACTTGTTCCCCGTCTTTTCGATCTTCAGGGTCGTGCCGCCGTTTCCGGTCGGCGTGGCCTTGCGATATTCGCTGATCGCGCGCGTGCCGGTCGCCGCGTCATACACCTGCGTGCCCGGCTCCCCGCGCACCAGATCGAGCGGATTGGCGACCATCGCGGCAAGGTTCGAATTGACCGCGCAGCCCTGGTTGGAGGAGGTGTTGCTCTCGAATTCCGGCTGGCGCGTGCGCGAGAAATCGGGGCAGCCCGGCACCGAAGCGCGCGCGCGGCTCACCACCACCCGCAACATGCCGGGCGGGACCGATGCGCCGGTGACGGGCGTCTCGCGGCCGAGGAGCAGGCCGAAGCGCGCCGCCGCCCGCGCC
>JASGGR010000063.1:0-16824 GCA_047602705.1 Sphingomonas bacterium
GCCGGCGCGGCTTCCTGGCGGCGCGGCGCGCGGCGCGCCTCGCTCTGCGGCTTGAACGCCTCCCAGATCACCGCAGGCTTGGGATCGCCGACCGGGGGCCATACCCCGAACACCGGCCGCCCGGACGCGCGATCGATCCGCACCATGCGGATGCCCTCCGGCGCGCGGAACGGCAATTTCTCCAGCCCATCATAAGCCTTCACCGCAAATTGCTTGAAGATCGGCGCGGCCATCGTGCCACCCTGCGCATAGCCTCCAAGGTTGCTCGGCGTATCGTAGCCCATGTAGAGGCCGCCCACCATCTGCGGCGTGCCGCCGATAAACCACACGTCCGTGGGGCCGGAATTGGTGCCCGTCTTGCCGAACATCGGCCGGTCGAGATCGCGCAGCACGGTGGCGGTGCCGCGCTGGATCACGCCTTCGGTGATGTGGATCATCTGATAGGCGGTCATCGCATCCACCACCTGACGGCCGCGCGTGACCGGGCGGGGCATCGGCTTGCCATCCCAGTCAGGCATGTTGCAGCGATCGCAGGCGCGCCAGTTCTCCGGCCAGATCACCTTGCCGTGACGGTCCTGCACGAAATCCACCAGCGTCGGCGCATGCCAGCGGCCCTGGTTGGCGAGCACGCCATAAGCGTTGACCATGCGCATCACGGTCGTCTCGCCCGCGCCGAGCGCATAGGAGAGATAAGGCTGGTAATCGCCGATGTTCATCGCCTTCATCAGGCCGACGACATTGGTCATGCCGGTCTGCGCGGCGGCGCGCACGGTCATCAGGTTGCGCGATTGCTCGATGCCCCAGCGCATCGTGTGCGGCCCGGCGCCACGACTGTTGCCGAAGTTGCGGAAGCACTTCTGCCCCAGCCGCGCGCCCTGATAGACGCAGAACGGGCCGTCCACGATGATCGACGCCGGCGTCATGCCGTGCTCCAGCGCCGCGGAATAGACGATCGGCTTGATCGTCGAGCCGGGCTGGCGCATCGCCTGCGTCGCGCGGTTGAACGACTGGACGGTGCTGTCGAACCCGCCCTGCATCGCAAGGATGCGCCCCGTCGCCGGCTCCTGCACGACGAATCCGCCGGACACCTTGGGCACCGCGCGCAAGCCGAACCGCTCGCCTTCGGGCGCGACCGCGATGATGTCGCCTGCCCTGATCGCGTTGAACGCCGCGCCGCCCTTCCCGCGCACCGGCATCTGCGCCAGATCGCGCGGCAGATCGCCTGTCTGTCCGTTGGTGAAGCCGATCCGCCAGCGATCGCCTTCCCGCGCGATCGCGATCGCCGCCCGCCAGTCGTTATAGGTGATGCTGATGTTGGCGCCGATCAGCGCGCCCAGCCAGCGGTCGCCCTCGAAATCGACATGCCGCATCGGCCCCGCCCAGCCGCGCCCGCGATCGTAGCGGACCAGCCCGTCGCGCAGCGCCTGCGCCGCATAGGCCTGGATCTTCGGATCGAGCGAGGTGCGCACCCACAGGCCGCCCGAATAGACGCTATACGGCCCGTCGCGCGCCGTCTCGCCATATTTGGCGATGAGCTGGCGGCGCACTTCCTCCACGAAATAGCCGCCGACCGGCTCGAATTTCGGCGGGCGGTGCGCGATCGCGCCGAGCGGCTGCGCCCGCGCCTCGTCCCGCTGGGCGGCGGTGATGAAGCCGTTCTTCTCCATCTCGCCCAGCACCCAGTTGCGACGTTCGAGCGCGCGATCGGTGTCACGGAACGGATCGTAGTTGGACGGACCCTTGGGCAGGATGGCCAGATAGGCCAGTTGCGGCAGGCTAAGCTCGTTCAGTTCCTTGTCGAAATAGGCGTGGCTCGCCGCCTCGACGCCATAAGCGTTGCGGCCCAGGAATATCTGGTTGAGGTAAAGCTCCAGGATCTGCTGCTTGGTCAGCGCATTCTCGATCCGCCAGGCGAGGATCGCCTCGCGCGCCTTGCGCGTGGGCGAATAGGCGTTGCCGATCAGCAGGTTCTTCGCCACCTGCTGCGTGATCGTGGAGCCGCCGCGCGCGCGCCGCCCGCTGCCGATCTTCGAAACGTAATCGAACACCGCGCCCAGCACGCCGGTGTAATCCACGCCATGATGCTCGAAGAACGTCTTGTCCTCGGCGGAGAGGAAGGCGTTGACCAGCATCGGCGGATATTCGGCGAAGGACAATTCCACCCGCCGCTCGCGCGCATAGGAATAGATCGGCGCACCGTCGATCCCGCGCACGTTGGTCGGCAGCGGCGGCTCATAGGTGCGGAGCTGATCGACCGACGGCAGATCGCGCGCGAACAGCAGCCAGAACATCCCGAACGCCACCGCCGCCAGCCCGACGAGCGCGGCGGCGACCTTCACCCAGCGCTTCGCCCATGCCTCGCGCAGCGCCTGAGGCAGGCGGCGGGACCGGATCGATGCGGGTTCGGGGGGAGTGGTCGCCATAAGCGGGGGCGGGTTTAGGGTCTAAACGCGATCAGGGCAACGCTATCGCGCCGCGGTCCGTCGCGCGAAATAGACCTCCACCGCACGCTTCACGCT
This sequence comes from Sphingomonas bacterium, assembly GCA_047602705.1. Classification (GTDB taxonomy): domain Bacteria; phylum Pseudomonadota; class Alphaproteobacteria; order Sphingomonadales; family Sphingomonadaceae; genus Sphingomonas. The sequence goes on from JASGGR010000063.1 coordinate 2,520, forward strand.
TTCCGCGATCCGCTCCCGCCCCGCCTTACTGTCGAGGAAGGCGGCATCGGCGGGATTCGAGATATAGCCGGTCTCGAACAGGATGGAGGGCATGTCCGGCGCCTTCAGCACCATCAGCGAGGCCATGCGGTGGAAATTCGCCTTCACCGGCATCCGCTCCGCCGCCTCGCGCCCCAGCAGCCGGGCGAAATCGGCCGATGCGTTCATCGTCTCGCGCTGGGTGAGGTCGATCAGGATCGAGGAGACGTCGGGGTTCTGATCGAGATCCATGCCGGCGATCACGTCCGCCTTGTTCTCCCGCGCGGCGAGCCGGGCGGCCTCCTTGTCCGACGCCACTTCCGACAAGGTGTAGACCGTGGCGCCAGTGGCCTCGCCCACGCCCACGCTGTCGCAATGGATCGAGACGAACAGGTCCGCCCGCAGCCGCCGCGCGATGCCGGAACGCTCGCCCAGCATCAGATAGCGATCGTCGTCACGCGTCAGCGCCACGCGCACCCGGCCGGAGGCGAGCAGGGCGTCGCGGATCGCGCGCGAGATGCGCAGGGTCACATCCTTCTCGCGCAGGCCCGTGGCCGCGTTGATCGCGCCGGGATCGATCCCGCCATGGCCCGCGTCGATCACGACCAGCGGCAGCCCCGCCTCCCCCGCCACCGCGGGCAGCGGCGCGCTCTTCGGCGGCGGCACGGGAATGGAGAGCTTGTATTTCGGCCGCGCCCGCCCGAAATCGAATGGCAGCAGCCCCGCGCCGGCCCGCGCCGGAAAGACGCCCGTCAGCAGCAGCGCAAGCGCCGCCGCGCGCAAAAAACGCCGTGCAGATGCGTCCCCCGTCATCGGCCGATCTGCTAACAGCCCACTAACCATATCGCGAGCATTTTTGCGGCGAGACGAGCCGGTTGATGCGTGACAAGTCCGGTGCTAGTCACCATTTCGACCGGAAACGTGCGCTTAACGATTTTGCGCGCAATTCCGGCCCACCGCCCGTCCGCATATCCGCGGGGCCGGGCTTACAGGTTGACGTTCGATAATGCCGCATCTTTTCCCACCGCAGAACCGCCCGGCCTTCGCCGGCGGCGCGGGTTCGGGCTTGTTCGGGGGCGAAGCGCCCTCGGGTGCGGCGCGGACGAAGGCGATTTCACCAACAATCCGCATGGCCGGGCGCATCTTCGCCCCGCCATCGCCAGACCATCGCACGAACGCGCCGCCCGCCGGCGCGCGTGCGCGGAGACACTATAATGACCATGCGTATGCTGATCGACGCACGCCACCGGGAGGAAACCCGCGTGGCCGTCGTCAAGGGAAACCGGATCGAGGAGTTTGATTTCGAAAGCGCCGAGCGCAAACAGCTCAAGGGCAATATCTATCTCGCCAAGGTAACGCGCGTCGAACCGTCGCTTCAGGCGGCGTTCGTCGATTACGGCGGCAACCGCCACGGCTTCCTCGCCTTCAGCGAAATCCATCCGGATTACTATCAGATCCCCAAGGAGGATCGCGACGCGCTGCTGCGCGAGGAGGCCGAGCACGCCGCCGAGGAAGCGGCGCTGCGCGCCCAGCAGGAAGCGGCCGAGGACGCCGAGGAGCCGGACGAAGACGATCTGGAGCGCTTCGAGGACGACGGCGGCATGGACCCGGAAGTCGCCGAGGAGATGGAGGGCGAGGAGCGCCCCGCCCGCTCGACCGTCAACGACGATCAGGTGGAGGCGCTGCGCCAGCGTCGCATGAACCTCAGGCGCCGCTACAAGATCCAGGACGTGATCCGCCGCCGGCAGGTGCTGCTGGTGCAGGTGGTCAAGGAGGAGCGCGGCAACAAGGGCGCTGCGCTGACCACCTATCTCAGCCTCGCGGGCCGTTATTGCGTGCTGATGCCGAACACGTCGCATGGCGGCGGCATCTCGCGCAAGATCTCGAACGCGGGCGACCGCAAGCGGCTCAAGTCGATCATGGCCGACCTCGCGCTGCCGCCGTCGATGGGCTGCATCGTGCGCACCGCCGGCCTCCAGCGCACCAAGACCGAGATCAAGCGCGATTTCGACTATCTCGCGCGGCTGTGGGACGAAATCCGCGAACGGACGCTCGGCTCGTCGGCGCCGGCGCTGATCTACGGCGACAGCGACCTCATCAAGCGCGCGATCCGCGATATCTACAACAAGGATATCGACGAGGTGATCGTCGAGGGCGACGAGGGCTATCGGCAGGCGAAGGACTTCATGAAGCTGCTGATGCCCAGCCACGCCCGGCGGGTGAAGCATTACAGCGATCCGATCCCGCTGTTCCAGCGCAGCCATGTCGAGGATCAGCTCGCGGCGATGTATCACCCCGTCGTGCAGCTCAAGTCCGGCGGCTATCTGGTCATCAACCCAACCGAGGCCCTGGTGTCGATCGACATCAACTCCGGCCGCTCGACGCGCGAGCATAATATCGAGCAGACCGCCACCGCGACAAATCTGGAGGCCGCGCACGAGATCGCGCGCCAGCTCCGCCTGCGCGACATGGCGGGCCTCGTCGTGATCGACTTCATCGACATGGACAATAATTCCAATGTCCGGAAGGTCGAGAAGGCGATGAAGGAGGCACTGAAGAACGATCGCGCCCGCATCCAGGTCGGCCGCATCTCCTCCTTTGGGCTGATGGAGATGAGCCGCCAGCGCCTGCGCACCGGCGTGCTGGAAGCCTCCACCCGCGCCTGCCCGCATTGCGAGGGCACCGGCCTCGTCCGCACCGCCTCGTCGGCGGGCCTTTCCGCACTGCGGCTGATCGAGGACGAAGCAGCGCGCGGGCGCGGCTCGATCCTCACGCTGCGCGCCAGCCAGGAGGCCGCCTTCTACGTCCTCAACCGCAAGCGCGCCGACATCGCCGAGATCGAGGACCGCTACGGCGTGCGTGTCGAGATCCTGCCCGACGGCGAGCAGGAAGGCGCGCGCATGTCGGTCGAGGCGGCCGGCCCGCCGCCGGCCTATGCGCCGAAGTTCGACGCGCCGCTCGAGGAGATCGAGGAGGATATCCCCGAGGATATCGAGGACGAGATCGAGGAGGAAGAGGAAGCCGAGGAGCACTCCGGCCAGCGCGAGGATGGCGAGCGCGAAGGCGGGCGTCGCCGCCGCCGCCGTCGCGGCCGTCGCGGCCGTGGCCGCGCGGAGGACGGCGAGGGTTCCTCCGAGGAATCCGAAGCCGGCGACGAGGAAGCCGAAGTCGAGGCCGAAGCCGCTCCCGCCGAGAACGAGGCCGAGGGTGAAGGCGAGCGCGAGGGCGGCCGCCGCCGCAGCCGTCGTGGTCGTCGCGGTCGCGGGCGCAGCCGCGAGGAAGGCGCGCAGGAAGCCGAAGCCGCCGTGGAAGCGCCCGCCGCCGAGCCGGTCGCGGAAGAACCCGCCGTCGAGGAGCCGGTGGCTGAAGCACCGGCAGAGACTGCTCCCAAGACGCGCCGCCGTCCCCGCGCGCGCGCCAAGACGGAGGCCGTGACCGAGGCGGCAACGCCCGAGGCACCCGCGCCGGTCGAGGCGGAGGAAGCGCCGGCAAAGCCCAAGCGCACCCGCCGCAAGAAGGCCGATGTCGAGGCGGCGGAGCCCCCTGCCCCGGCACCGGCCGAAGCGGAGGAAGCGCCGGCCAAGCCCAAGCGCACGCGCCGCAAGAAGGCGGAAGCGCCCGCGCCCGAAGCGGAGGAAGAGGCTCCGGCCGAAGCCGCGCCCGCGCCTGTGGCGGAAAACGACGAGCAGCCCACTCCGCGCCGTGGATGGTGGCAACGGACGTTCGGCGCCTGACGATGCGCGGCCGGGTTTCAGCGAGGGTTCATGGCGACCGTCGCAGAAACCCGGCCATGCTCCGGAAAGGCCTTCAACCATGAAGCGGGCGCTCGCCGCTTTCGCCACCGCGATCCTGATCTGGGCGCAACCCGCCCACGCCCAGTCCCTGCTGCGCGATGCGGAGACGGAATCGCTGCTCCACGACATGTCCGAGCCGCTGGTGAAGGCGGCGGGGCTGAATCCGCGCGATGTGCAGTTCGCGCTGGTCAACGACGATTCGATCAACGCCTTCGTGATCGGCGGGCAGACCGTCTACCTCCATACCGGCCTGATCCAGGCGGCGGACAACGCCAATCAGGTGCAGGGCGTGATCGCGCACGAGCTTGGCCACATCGCCGACGGCCATATCGTCGGCGCGAGCGCGGGCACGCGGCCGGCGATGGGCATCTACCTGCTCTCCATGGTGCTGGGCATCGCGGCGGCCGCGGCCGGCGCGGGCGAGGCCGGGATGGGCGTGATGGCGGCGGGGCAACAGGCCGCGATGGGCAAGTTCCTTGCCTTCAGCCGCACGCAGGAATCGACGGCGGACGCCAGCGCGATCAAATATCTCAATGCCGCCGGAATCACCGGCAAGGGGATGCTGTCTTTCTTCAAGACGTTGCAGCAGCAGGAATATCGCTACGGGCTGAACAATATCGATCCGTTCATGCAGACCCACCCGCTCTCCGGCGAGCGCATCCAGACGATGACGGCGGACATCACCGCCTCACCCGCCTACAACAAGCCGCCCGATCCGGCGCTTCAGGAACGCTTCCTGCGCGTGAAGGCGAAGCTGATCGGCTATGTCAGCCCACCCAAGCAGACGTTGATCGCCTATCCGGATAGCGACCAGAGCATCTACGCCCATCTCGCGCGGGCCTATGCGTGGCACAAGGCCGGCTATCCCGACAAGGCCGACGCCGAGGCCAATGCGCTGGTGAAGGCCGGGCCGCACGACCCCTATTTCCTCGAGATCAAGGGGCAGATCCTGCTGGAGGCGGGCAAGCCGCAGGAAGCGCTCGCCCCGCTGCGCGAGGCGACTGAGCTTTCGCGCAACAATTCGCTGATCGCCACCACCTTCGGGCATGCGCTGATCGCGACGGAGGACAAGGCCAACCTGCCCGAAGCGATCAGGGTGCTGCGCGCGGCGGTGGCGCGCGACGATGAAAATCCCTTCGGCTGGTTCCAGCTCGGCACCGCCTATGCACAGAGCGGAGACGAGGCGCGCGCCGCGCTCGCCACGGCGGAAACCGCGAGCATGAACGGCGACATGCGCACCGCCGCCTATAGCGCGCGCGTCGCCATGGCCGGCATCCCGCAGAACACGCCGGACTGGATTCGCGCGCAGGATATCGCGATGACGGCGCAGAACGACATGAACGACAACCCGAAGAAATATAAACGCAAATGAATCGAACAATATTGGTGGCGCTGGTGCTGATCGGCGCGGTTTTCGGCGCGGGCGGCGCATGGCTGGCCCAGCGCATCGCGCCGGGCGCGCTTTCGGGCGCGGACCGCTCGCGGATCGAGCATACGGTCCGCGACTATATCCTCGCCAACCCAGAGATCATTCCGGAGGCGATGCAGCGCCTCAACGATCGCGAGAATGCGAAGGTGATCGACACCATGCGCTCCACGATCGAGACGCCTTATGGCAATGCCTATATGGGCAACCCCAAGGGCGATGTGACGCTGGTCGAATATTACGACTATAATTGCGGCTATTGCCGCGCGTCCCTGCCCACGCTCGAGAAGCTGGTGCAGGCCGATCCCAAGCTGCGCATCGTGTTCCGCGAGATGCCGGTGCTGGCGGAAAGCAGCCTCACCGCCGCGCGCGCATCGCTGACGGCGGCGTCGCAGGGCAAGTTCAAGCCGTTCCACGACGCGCTCTATGCCGCCGGGCCGGTGAGCGACAAGACGATCGCCGCCGCCGCCGCCAAGGCCGGGGTGGACCTTTCGAAGACCCCGGCGGACGCGGATGACGAAATCCGCAGCAACCTCGCCACCACGGCCAAGCTGGGGATGCGCGGCACGCCGAGCTGGGTGGTGGGCGATCGCGTGCTTTCCGGCGCGCTGCCGATCGACCGGCTGCAAGAGGCGATCGCGGCGGCGCGGGCCGGAAAATCGTGAGCGGCGACGCGATCCTGACGCTGGAGGGCGTCGCCAAGACCTATGCCGGCGGCGTCACCGCGCTGGAGCCGGTGGACCTGTCGATCCGCAAGGGCGAGATATTCGCGCTTCTCGGCCCCAATGGCGCGGGCAAGACGACGCTGATCAGCATCATATGCGGCATCGTCACGCCGTCCGCCGGCGCGATCACGGTGGCGGGGCATGATGCGATCCGCGACTATAAGGCCGCACGCCGCACGATCGGGCTGGTGCCGCAGGAGCTTTCGACCGATTCGTTCGAAAGCGTGTGGGCAACGGTCTGCTTCTCGCGCCGCCTGTTCGGCCTGGGGCCGAACCCGGCCTATATCGAGCAGATCCTCCGCGACCTTTCCCTGTGGGACAAGCGCAAGGCGCGAATCCTGGAGCTTTCGGGCGGCATGAAGCGCCGCGTGCTGATCGCCAAGGCGCTGGCGCACGAGCCGCAGATATTGTTCCTCGACGAGCCGACCGCCGGCGTGGACGTGGCGCTGCGCCGCGACATGTGGAAGCTGGTGCATCGCCTGCGCGGGAATGGCGCGACGATCATCCTCACCACCCATTATATCGAGGAGGCCGAGGAGATGGCCGATCGCGTCGGCGTCATCAATCGCGGCCGCCTGCTGCTGGTGGAGGAGAAGGACGCGCTGATGCGCAAGCTCGGCCGCCGCGAGTTGGCGCTCACCCTCGCCGAGCCGCTCGCCGCGCTGCCGGACGGGCTGGAGCAATGGCATCTGGCGCTGGAGGACGAAGGCCATATCCTGCGCTACGTGTTCGACGCGCAGGCGGAGCAGACCGGCATCCCGTCCCTGCTGCGCGCGCTGTCGGATCGGGGGATCGGGTTCACCGATCTGGAAACCGCGCGATCGAGCCTTGAGGACATCTTCGTCGATCTGGTGGGGGAAAAGGCATGAACCCCAACAGCATCTGGGCGATCTACCGCTTCGAGATGGCGCGGTTCGGCCGCACGGTGTGGACCAGCCTGCTGGTGCCCGTCATCACCACCTCGCTCTATTTCATCGTCTTCGGCTCCGCGATCGGATCGCAGATGCGGGAGGTTTCGGGCGTGCCCTATGGCGCCTTCATAGTGCCCGGCATGATGTTGCTCGCGATCTTTTCCGAAAGCATCATGAACGGCAGCTTCGGCATCTATATGCCCAGGTTCACCGGCACGATCTATGAGCTGCTGTCCGCCCCCGTCTCACCGCTGGAGATATTGCTCGGCTATGTCGGCGCGGCGGCGAGCAAATCGCTGGTGATCGCGCTCATCATCCTCGCGACGGCGCATCTGTTCGTCGATCTCCACATCCTGCATCCGCTGGCGATGATCGGCTATCTGGTGCTGGTGTGCGTTACCTTCTGCCTGTTCGGCTTCGTGATCGGCATCTTCGCCAAGGGCTTCGAGCAGTTGCAGGTGATCCCGCTGCTGATCGTCACGCCGCTGACATTCCTCGGCGGGGCATTCTATTCGGTGCTGATCCTGCCGGAGCCGTGGCGGACGGTCACGTTGTTCAACCCGATCGTCTATCTCATCAACGGCTTCCGCTGGACCTTCTTCGGCACGAGCGACGTGGCGGTGGCGGTGAGCCTCACCGTCACGCTGAGCCTGCTGGCGGCCTGCCTGATCGCGGTGACGATCGTGTTCCGCACCGGCTGGCGGCTGAAAAACTGACGCCCGTTACCGGAAATTGTCGGCGTAGGCCTGAAGCTTCAGCTTGCGCTGCGGTGCGGGGATCACGGTGAAGGCCAGCCCCTCGCGCTCGGCATAGGCGATCGCCGCCTCGCTCGTCGGGAAGCCGAGCCGCACCTGATCGCGCGTGTCGCCGCTGCCGGCCCAGCCGGTGAGCGGATCGGGCTTCTTGGCCTCGGCCGGCTCGAATTCGAGCACCCAGCGATCGGTGCGATACTTGCCCGACTGCATGGCGTTCTTCGGGCGCTGATAGATGCGTGCGATAGGCATGGCTGCTCCCTTAACGCGATTGTCCGCACCTTGCATCGGCATTTTTCGTGCGGAGCGTCGCATTGGCGCCAGCCGGGTCGTCGGGCCAGGGATGCTTCGGATATCGGCCGCGCATCTCCTTCGCCACCGCCGCCCAGCTTCCCGCCCAGAAGCCGGGCAGGTCGCGCGTCGTCTGGATCGGGCGGCCCGCGGGCGAGGTGAGCGAGAGCACGAGCGGCACACACCCCTCCCCCACCACCGGATGCTCGGAAAGCCCGAACAGCGCCTGCACGCGCAACTCGACGCGCGGGCCGCCTTCCGCCCCATAGTCGATCGCATGGCTGCTGCCCGCCGGGCTGGTGAAATGCGCGGGCGCGATTCGCTCGATCCGCTGGAGATCGTCCCACGACAGGAGGTTGCGGATCGCATCCGTCAGAACACCGGGCGGGATCGCGTCGAGCCTCCGCCGCCCCTCCACTGCGGCGGGCAGCCATTCGTCGAGCCGCGCCTCCAGATCGAGCGCGACGCCCGCATAGCCGGCGCGCACCCGCAGGGCCTGCGCGCCCTCGCTCCACGGCAGCAGGTCCAGCCCGTGCCGCCGCACGCCCTCCACCAACGCCGCCGCGATCACCTCCGGCGCGGCGTGCGAATCGGGGCCGCTCGACAGGCGCACCGCGCCCAGCCGCCGCTCGCGGATCGGGCGCACCGCGCCTGTCGCGGGATCGAACTCGGCCGTATGCCGCGTCTCGATCCGGTCGGCGAACAGGCGCTCCACCGTCTCGGCATCGGTCGCGGCGGCGGAGAGGATGCGCGCGCCGGCAGCCATCCCCTGCGTCTCCGCCACCGCGTGGAAGCCGCGCTCCAGCGCTCGCCCGCCGCATCGCGCCGCCGCGCCGCGCGATCGGGAAGGCGAGCGCGACGCAGTCGGCGATCGCCTCCTCGCCTCCAAAGTTCACGAAGTTCGCCGACGTCGTCACGCCCGGCAAGCCGCGACCAGCGGGTGGCGAGGCCCCGCGCGGCATCGGCCTTGCGCGAGCGGTCGGCCCGCCAACGGCGAAGTCTTAGGTCCAGATCGGCCTCATTTCCGCCCAACCCGCGTTCGCCAGCAGCACCGCCACCTCCGCCGCCGTGCCCCCCAATCCCATCTCGCCAGCGCTGACCAGCATGTGCGCGAGGCGCGGCGGCATCGGCAGCGCGGCGATGGCGCGGCCGTGCGCGGTGGGGCGGCCATCGGCGTCGATCGCCTCCAGCACGGCCAGCCGCGCGCGCGCCTCCGTCACTGCTGCATCGGGTGGGGGGTCGAGCCACGCAAGGTCACGCGGGTCGGCGATGCCCCAGATGGCGGCGGCGAGCACCAGCGCCGACAGGTCCGCCTCCAGTATCTCCGGCGGGTCGAAACGCGGCAGGCCGGCGGTGGCCGCCTCCTCCCACAGGCGATAGGCGACGCCGGGCCGCTGCCGTGCGGCGCGGCCGGCGCGCTGCGTCACCGCCGCCTGGCTTGCGCGCTCGGTGACGAGCCGCGTCATCCCCGCCGCGCGATCGTAGCGCGGACGGCGCGCGAGGCCGGAATCGACCACCACGCCGATGCCGTCGAGCGTCAGGCTGGTCTCCGCGATCGACGTGGCCAGCACCAGCTTGCGCGCGCCGTCCGGCTCGGGGCGGATCGCGGCGCGCTGCGCGGCGGGATCGAGGCTGCCGTGGAGCTTGTGGAGCGTGATGCCGGAGATGCCCTCCAGCCGCTCGGCGGTGCGCTCGATCTCCGCCACGCCGGGGAGGAAGGCGAGCACGCCGTCCCGAGTCTCGCGCAGCGCTTGGCGTATCGCGGCGGCCATCGCATCCTCGATCCGCGTCTCGCCACCGCGCCCGAGATAGCGCAATTCGAGCGGCCAGCTCCGTCCCTCGCTCTCGATCACCGGCGCGCCGCCGAGCAGGCGGGCGAAGCGCGCGCCGTCGAGCGTGGCGGACATGGCGAGCAGCCGCAGGTCCGGCCGCAGCCCAGCCTGCGCGTCGATCGCCAGCGCAAGACCGAAATCGCCGTCGAGGCTGCGTTCATGCACCTCGTCGAACAGCACGGCGGAGACGCCCGCCAGTTCCGGATCGTTCTGTATCCGCGCGACGAAGATGCCCTCCGTCACCACCGTCACGCGCGTTTTGGCGGAGCGTCTCGTATCGAGGCGGGTTGCATAGCCAAAGGTCTGGCCGACAGGCTCCCCCGCCAGCGCCGCCATCCGCTCCGCCGCCGCGCGCGCCGCGAGGCGGCGGGGAGAGAGGAGCAGCACCTCGCCGCCGCACCAATCCTCCGCGATCAGCGCAGGCGCGACGGCGGTGGTCTTCCCGGCCCCCGGCGGCGCGACCAGCACCGCCGCCGACCGCTCGCGCAAGACGGCGAGCAGGTCGGGAAGGACGGCATGGATGGGGAGGTCGGGCGTCGTCACGATCGGCCCCTTACCCTGTTCGGGCCGGGCTTGTCGAAGCCCCGCAGGCCGGGCTGACGGATCAGGCCAGCGTCTTCAGGTCCACCAGCGGCCGCGCGCCATAATGGCTGATGACCTCCGCCGCGCAGGCCGCGCCGAGCTTCAGCGATTCCGACAGCCCGCGCCCTTCGGCCTGTGCGTGGAGGAAGCCGGCCGCGAACAGGTCGCCCGCGCCGGTGGTGTCCACCACCTTGTCCACCGGAGCGGCGGAAACCTGAACGCGCTCACCGCCTTCGATCGCCATCGCGCCCTTCTCGCTCAGCGTCACCACCAACAGGGGCACCTTCGCCTGCACGGCGGCGATCGCCGCCTCCACATCGCCGGTTTCGGTGAGGCACATGATCTCCGCCTCGTTGGCGAACAGCACGTCGATCAGGCCGTGCTCGATCAGATCGAGGAAAGCCGCGCGATGACGGTCGATCACGAACTCGGCGGAAAGCGTGAAGGCCACCTTGCGCCCGGCCGCGCGGGCCACGTCGATCGCGGCGCGCATCGCGGCGCGCGGCTCTTCCGGGTCCCAGAGATATCCTTCGAGATAGAGATATTGCGCGTCCGCGATTAGGTCACGGTCCAGCGCCTGCGCCGGCAGATAATGCGACGCGCCGAGGAAGGTGTTCATCGTGCGCTGCCCGTCCGGCGTCACGAAGATCAGGCAGCGGCCGGTGGTGGGCTGGCCGGGGCGGGCGGCGGTGTCGAAGCGGATGCCGGCCGCGCGGATGTCATGCCCGAAGACCTGCCCGAGCTGATCGTCCGCTACCTGCCCGATGAAGCCGCACTTGCCGCCCAGCGAGGCGATGCCGGCGATCGTGTTCGCGGCCGATCCGCCGGAAACCTCCTGCCCCGGTCCCATTTTCGCATAGAGCGCATCGGCCTCCTCCGGGGAGAAGACGAGTTGCATCGCGCCCTTGGTCATGCCGTTTTCGGCGATGAAATCGTCCGTGGCGGGGGCGATGATGTCGACGATCGCATTGCCGATCGCGACGACGGCGTAACTGGGCTTGCTCAAGAACGGAAATCCCCAACGGGTTGTAGCTGGCGAGCGCCCTAGTGTCGCTGCCCACCTTGCGCAACCACTCGCGACCTAGCATTCCGCAGGCGACAAGGCTTTCGACGGAGACGGATATGAGGATCGGGGTTCTGGCGGGCGCGATATTGCTGGCGGGCTGCGCCTCGACCGGAACGACGCCGCCCCCGGCGACGCCGTCCAGGGCCGCCGTGCCGGTGCCATATAATGCGGCGGGGCTGGAGCGGGTGATCGGGCAGGACGCCGCCGCGCTGGTCAAGCTGTTCGGCCAGCCCGATGCGGACGTGCGGGAAGGCGATGCGCGCAAACTCCAGTTCCAGAGCCGCATCTGCGTGCTCGACGCTTATCTCTACCCACGAGGGAAGGACCAGCCGCGCGTCACCTATGTCGATGCGCGGGAGCCGGACGGCAGCTCGATCGATCGCGCAAGCTGCGTCGCGGCATTGACGCGGCGGGAGGGGAATCGCTGAATCACCCCAGCAGGAACGTCCCCTCGATCACCGTCACGCAATCGCCGCCCAGCACCACGCGATCGCCCGAGAGGCGGCAGGTGAGCCGCCCGCCGCGCCTGCTCGCCTGGAACGCGGTGAAACTGTCCCGCCCCAGCCGCTTCGCCCAATAAGGCGCGAGCACCGCATGGGCGGAGCCGGTCACCGGGTCCTCGTCGATCGCATGGGCCGGCGCGAAGCAGCGGCTGATGACGTCGCTGTCGTCGCCGGGTGCGGAGACGATCGTCAGCCAGTCCCCCACCTTCGCCAGTGCGCGGAAATCGGGATCGAGCGCGCGGACGATATCGGCGCTCTCCACCACCACCAGGCTGTAGCGGCTGGAATGCCACAGGGTTTCGACCGCATCCGCCAGCCCCAGCGCGGAAACGACATCCGGCAGCGGCTTCGGCGCGGGCGCCCATGCCGGCAGTTCCATCGCATAGCCGGCGCCGGCGCGCGCCACCTCCAGCACACCGGCCTTGCGCGTGCGGAAGCGCACCGTGTCGCGCCCGGGATCGGAGGACAGCACGAAATGCCCGCTCGCCAGCGTGGCATGACCGCACATCTCCACCTCCGACGCAGGCGTGAACCAGCGCAGCTCGAAATCCGCCGCGCCGCTCTCGTCCGGCATGATAAAGGCTGTTTCGGAGAGATTGTTCTCCGCCGCGATGGCCTGAAGAATGGTATCGTCCAGCCAGGCGGCAAGCGGCATCACCGCCGCTGGATTGCCCTCGAAGGGTGCGCGGGCGAAAGCGTCGATCTGCGTGAAGGGAAGCCGCATCATATCCTCTTGCCGAACCAATGGGGGGTCACGTCCGCCTCGATCAGCGGATTATCGGTATCCTCATAGCCTTCCGGGTCCAGGTGGATCAGCACCTCTACCTTGGGGAAGGCATCGCGCAAGCGCTGCTCGACGTTGACGACGATCTCATGCGCCGCCGCCACGGTCAGGCCGCCGTCCACCTCCATATGGAATTGCGCGAAATCATGGCTGCCGGAACGGCGGGTGCGGAAATCGTGGATGCCGCGAATTCCCGGCTGCCGCGCGGCCACCTCGATATAGGCGGCGCGTTGGTCCTCCGGCCATTCCTTGTCCATCAACTGGTCGATCGCCTGGCTGGAGGCCTGGAACGCCCCCCACGCCAGCCACAGCGCGATGGCGATGCCGAACACCGGGTCCGCCCAATGCCAGCCGATGAACTGATCGAGCGCCAGCGCCACGATCACCGATCCGTTGAGTATCGCATCGGACTGGTAATGCAGGTTGTCCGCGCGGATCGCGATCGATCCGGTGCGCCGGATGATGCGGCGCTGATACCAGAGCAGCGCGAGGGTCGCGGCGATCGCCAGCGCGGATACGGTGATGCCGAAGCCGGCATCGCGCGTCGGCTCCGGGCTGCCGAGCGCGGCGATCGCGCGCCAGGCGATGCCCACCGCCGACGCCGCGATCAGCGCGACCTGGAACAGCGCCGCCAGTGCCTCCGCCTTGCCATGGCCGAAGCGATGGTCGTGATCCGCCGGCTCCGCCGCGAGCTTGACGCCATAGAGCGTGACGAGGCTGGCCAGCAGGTCCAGCGCGGTGTCGGCAAGCGAGCCGAGCATCGCCACCGATCCCGTGCGCCACGCGCCGAAGCCCTTGAGCAGCAGCAGCCCGCTCGCCATCGCCACGCTGGCCAGCGCGGCGCGCATCGCGAGCGGGATGATGCGGCGGCGTTCGTCCTGCGTCACGGGTAAAGCAACCCCTCGCTCCAGCCGCCCGCACCATCGGGCAGGAACAGGCGGCGCTCGTGCAGGCGGTGGGCGCGATCCTGCCAGAACTCGATCCGTTCCGGCGTGACGCGATAGCCGCCCCAATGCGGCGGGCGCGGCACGTCCCGTCCCTCGAACCGCGCCTTCACGTCCTCGAATCGCGCCTCGAACGTCTCGCGCGCATCGAGTGGGCGGGATTGGTCGGAAGCCCATGCGCCGAGCTGCGAATCGCGGCTGCGCGTCGCGAAATAGGCGTCGCTCTCCGCCTCGCTCGCCCGCGTCACCGGGCCTTCGATGCGGATCTGGCGGCGCAGCGACTTCCAGTGGAACAGCAGGGCGGCGTGCGGATTCGCCTCCAGATCGCCGGCCTTGCGGCCCTCGCGATTGGTGTAGAAGACGAAGCCGTCGCGCCCATGCCCCTTCAGCAGCACCATCCGCACGGACGGCCGCCCGCGCGCGTCGGCGGTCGCCAGCGCCATCGCATTGGAATCGTTCGGCTCGCTGGCGCGGGCTTCGGCATACCATGTGTCGAACAGGGCAAAGGGATCGGTGCTCATGCGCACGTCCATAGCGCGGGGCCGGGGCCTGTGCCAACGCGCGCGTCTTGAGGAGACTCGCCCACGCGCCTAAGGACGCGCCACAGATTTCCCGGAGTTCCCATGGCAGGCCATTCCAAGTTCAAGAACATCATGCACCGCAAGGGCGCGCAGGAT
>JASGGR010000064.1:0-16603 GCA_047602705.1 Sphingomonas bacterium
CTGCTCGGCATGTTTCAGCTTGGTCTGGAAGCCGACGATGTTCCACAGGGTGCCGCCGGCATTGTCCTGCCGAAGCTGCACCACCGCATAAGGCCAGCGCCCGGTGCGGGGATCGTCGAGGCCGACCGGCTTCATCGGGCCGAAGCGCAATGTCTCCGGCCCGCGCTCGGCCATCACCTCGATCGGCATGCAGCCCTCGAAATAGGGGACGTTCTCCCAGCCGCGATATTCGGTCTTCTCGCCGGCCAGCAAACCTTCGACGAAGGCCTGATATTGCGCCCTGTCGAGCGGGCAGTTGATGTAATCCTTGCCGTCGCCCTTGTTCCAGCGGCTCTGGAACCACGCCACGTCCATGTCGATCGTGTCGCGGTGGACGATGGGGGCGATCGCATCGAAGAAGGCGAGCGAATCCTTCCCCGTCTCCGCCCCGATCGCCTCGGCGAGCGCGGGCGCGGTGAGCGGGCCGGTGGCGATGATCGCGGGGCCGTCGGGCAGGATATCCACCCGCTCGCGCACGATCGTGATATTGGGATGCGCCGCCAGCGCCGCCGTCACGCCTGCCGAGAAGCCGTCGCGGTCCACCGCCAGCGCGGAACCGGCGGGCACGCGATGCGCATCGCCCTCCCGCATGATGAGCGAGCCGAGCGCGCGCATCTCCTGATGCAGCAGGCCCACCGCGTTGCTCTCCGCATCGTCGGAACGGAAGCTGTTCGAGCAGACCAGTTCGGCCAGCGATTCGCCCTGATGCGCGGGTGTCATGTCCCCGCTGCCGCGCATTTCGGAAAGGCGCACGCGGAAGCCGGCCTCCGCAAGCTGCCAAGCCGCTTCCGAGCCGGCGAGGCCGCCGCCGATGATCTGTATGTCGTAAGTCATGGCTGGCGGGTTAGCGCCGCGTGGCGTTATGACAAGCCGCATGGAGAGCGGATTCGTCGCGGCGCTGGTCGCCGGCGTGGCCTATATGGCCGTGGTGTTCGGCTGGCTCGACGGGCCGGGCGCGATCGTGCTGAAGGGCGCGGGCGTGGCCTTGCTGGCCTTGTGGGCCGCGACGCGGGCGCGCTCGATCGATGGCTGGCTGATCGCGGCGGTGATGGCGCTCGGCGCGACGGGCGACGTGCTGCTGGAGGTCGCCGGGCTGGAGATCGGCGCGGTTTCGTTTCTGGCGGGGCATGTCGTGGCGGTCATCCTCTATCGCCGCAATGGCGCGCCCTGGGCGGGGATCGTCGCGGCGGGACTGGCGGTGGCGGCTGCCGCATGGCTGATCCTGCCCGATCCGGGCGTGGCGCTCTATGCGCTCGGCCTGGGCGCGATGGCGGGCGGGGCGAGCGGATCGCGCTTTCCGCGCGGGCTGGTCGCCCTTGGGGCCTGGCTGTTCGTGCTGTCGGACCTGCTGATCTTCGCGCGATCCGGCGTGCTGGCGGACAGCATCGTGCCGCATCTGCTGATCTGGCCGACCTATTTCGGCGGACAGGCGTTGATCGCATGGGGCGTCGTCACGACATTGGGACGGCATGACCACGGTCTTCACCATCGGCTATGAGGCCACGACGATGGCCGAATTCCTCTCCACCTTGCGCGCGGCGGGCGTGGAGCGGGTGATCGACGTGCGCGCCCTGCCTTTGTCGCGCAGGCCCGGATTCTCGAAATCGCCGCTCCGCGCGGAGCTGACGGAGGCGGGCATCGATTATGTCCACCTGAAGGCGCTGGGCACGCCCAAGCGCGGGCGCGACGCGGCGAAGAAGGGCGATGTGGCGACATTGGGCGCGGTCTATGACACGCAGCTCGCCCTGCCGGAGGCGCAGGCCGAGGCGGCGCGGATGCGCGCCCTGGCCGAGGAGAAGCCCTCCGCCCTGCTCTGCTACGAGCGTGATCCCTGTCACTGTCACCGATCGCTGCTGCTCGTAGCGGAGGGGTAGGGGCTCGATGTGGTCCATCTCTATTCCGGAAGCGCGCCATGACCCGAACCATGACCTTCGACGTGACCTCCGACGTGGTGTGCCCATGGTGCGTGATCGGCCTGCTCGGGCTGGAGCGCGCGCTGGAAGCGACGAAGGACGTGGTGACGCCGGTGATCCGCCTCCAGCCGTTCGAGCTGAACCCGGACATGCCGCCGGGCGGGCAGGACATCGGTGAGCATCTGCGCGAGAAATACGGTGCGCAGGCCGGCAGCGGCGGGGAGGTGCGCGAGCGCATCCGCGCGATGGCCGCCGCTCTGGGCTTCGAGATGGCGCAGCGGCCGGGCGCGCGGATCTACAATACGTTCGACGCGCATCGCCTGATCGACTGGGCGCAGGGCGAAGGGGACGGGCTGGCGCTCGCCCACGCGCTGTTCCGCGCCTATTTCACCGAAGGCCGCGATCCCGGCGATCCCGCGGTGCTGGCGGAGGCCGCGCGCGAGGCGGGGCTGGACGAGGCGGCGGCACAAGCGGTGATCGACGGCGACGCCCGCGCGGCGGAGGTGCGCGCTGCGGAGGCGCGCTGGCGGGGCGAGGGGATCACCTCCGTTCCTTCGATCGTTGTCGACGGGCGCTATCTGATCCAGGGCGCGCAGGAGCCGGCCGCCTATGAGCGCGCGATCCGGCGCATCGCCGAGGAGGACAAGTGATGCTGGGAATAGAAGTGGCGGACGACGGTCTTGTCGAGCTGGTGGTGGACGGCGCGATCTCGCGCGAGGATTTCGATCATGTGGTCTCCACGCTGGAGGCCGCGTTCGCGAAGCACGGAAAACTCAACGTGGTGGAGGTCGTCCGCAAGTTCGGCGGGATAGCGCCGCAATTATGGTGGCAGGACGTGAAGTGGAGCTTCGGCCATCTCGACCGTTTCGGCCGATGCGCGATCTTGACGGATTCGGGCTGGATGGGGCCGGTCGCGCGGACGCTGGGCGCGATGCTGCCGATCGAGCTGAAGACCTTCGACATGGACGGGCTGAACGAGGCGCGGGACTGGGCGCGGGGGAGCTGACGCTCGCGATCTCCCTTGTGTCGCGCGGGCGCGTGTCGCAAGAGCGGCGCGGACCGGGGGATTGAGACCGACGTGAACGCAGGAATACCCGCATGACCGCCGAAGCCGGCTTGGCCGCCTTGTGGTTCGCCGCCGCACTGGCCGGGCTGCAACTGCTGCTCGCCGGGCTGGCGGTGCGGCGCGGGGAGCCGCGGCTGATGGCCGCCATGCGCCCGGTCGCGCTGGTGCAGGGGATGATGACCGCGCTGGCGATGGCGGCGCTGATCGCGGTGTTCTGCGCCTCCGACATGTCGGTCGCGCTGGTGGCGGAGAACAGCCATTCCGCCAAGCCGATGCTCTACAAGTTCGCGGGCGCGTGGGGGAACCACGAAGGCTCGATGCTGCTGTGGGTGACGATCCTCGGGCTGGCCGGCGGCGCGGTGGCGCTGTTCGAGCGGCGGCTGGACGAGCGCACCCTGATCGCCACGCTCGGCGGGCAGGCGGCGATCGCGCTGGGCTTCTATGCCTTCCTGCTGTTCGCCTCCAACCCCTTCGCGCGGCTCGATCCCGCGCCGGCGGACGGGCAGGGGCTGAATCCCCTGTTGCAGGACCCCGGCCTCGCCTTCCACCCGCCGACGCTCTACATCGGCTATGTCGGGCTGTCGGTGGCCTTCTCCTTCGCGATCGGCGCGCTCGTGACGCGGGACGTAGGCCCGGCGTTCGCGCGTGCGATGCGGCCATGGGTGCTGGGGGCGTGGATATTCCTCACGCTCGGCATCACGGCAGGCAGCTACTGGGCCTATTACGAGCTGGGCTGGGGCGGCTGGTGGTTCTGGGACCCGGTGGAGAATGCCTCGCTGATGCCGTGGCTGGCGGCGACCGCATTGCTCCATTCGGTGACGGTGCTCGCCACGCGCGACGGGCTGCGGGCATGGACGGTGATGCTGGCGGTGGTCGCCTTCTCCATGTCGATGATCGGCACCTTCCTCGTGCGCTCGGGCATCCTCACCAGCGTCCACGCCTTCGCGGTCGATCCGAAGCGCGGGGCGTTCATCCTCGCGCTTCTCGCCATCTATATCGGCGGGGCGCTCGCGCTGTTCGCGATACGCGTCGCCACGGTGCGCGCGGGCAATACGTTCGAGCCGCTGAGCCGCGAGGGCGGGCTGGTCGCGAACAACCTGCTGCTCTCCGTGATCCTGGGTATCGTGCTGATCGGCACCTTCTATCCGATCGTCGCGGCATCGATGGGCACGCAGCTTTCGGTGGGCGCGCCTTTCTTCGACAAGACGGCGGGGCCGATCGCGCTGGTGCTGGTGGCGCTGATGGCGGCGGGGCCGCTGCTGCGCTGGCGGCGGGACGAGGCGCAGGCGGTGCTGGAGCGGATGACGTGGCCGATCGCCGCGACCGTCTTCACGGCCGCGGGCGTGGTGGTGCTTTCCGGCGGGATCGGGTGGATGCAGCTTGCCGGCCTGTCGCTGGCGGCGGGGCTGGCGGTGGCGAGCGTCGCGCCCTTGTGGAAGCGCGACCTGCGGCGCGCGCCCCTGTTCCTCTACGGCATGGTGGTGGCGCATCTCGGCATCGCGGTGAGCCTGGGCGGCATGGCGGCCTCCACCGCATGGACGCAGGAGCGGCTTGTCGCGGCGCGCGTCGGCGAGCCGGTGACGGTCGGCCCCTACAGCGTCACCTTCGAGGGCGTGAACCCGGTGATCGGCGCGAACTGGTCCGCGCTGGAGGCCCGGCTGGCGGTGAAGCGCGGGGAGGATGGCGACCTGTTATACCTGCGCCCGCAATCGCGCTATTTCTCCAACCCGCCGACGAACACCAGCGAAAGCGCGATCGCGACGATGCTGGACGGCCAGCTCTACACCGTGCTCGGCCAGCCAGACGATGCGGGGCGCTGGCAGCTTCGCTTGTGGTGGAAGCCTTGGGTGACGCTGATCTGGCTCGGCGGCGCGTTGGTGGCGCTCGGCGGCGCGCTCTCGATGCTCGGCCATATCCTGCGCGACCGCCGCACCGCGCGCCGGGCGGAGGCATTCGCGTGAGGCGCTGGCTGCTCTGGGCGCCGCTGGCGGCGCTGCTGGTG
Organism: Sphingomonas bacterium; assembly: GCA_047602705.1. Lineage (GTDB taxonomy): Bacteria > Pseudomonadota > Alphaproteobacteria > Sphingomonadales > Sphingomonadaceae > Sphingomonas. The sequence continues at coordinate 5,021 of JASGGR010000064.1, forward strand.
GTGGTGGGCTTCGCAGGGCGGGAATTGCTGAAGCCCGCCGACCGCACCGTCTATTCCGCGATGATCGGCAAGCCAGTCCCCGATTTCACGCTCCAGCCGCTGGTGGATGGCAAGCCGGGCCTGGACGCGGCCGACTTTCGCAAGGGCCAGCCCCGCCTGCTCAACATCTTCGCGAGCTGGTGCATCCCGTGCATCGCGGAGGCTCCGCAACTGATGCGGCTGAAGGCGATGGGCGTGCCGATCGACGCGGTGGCGATCCGCGACACCGGGCCTGCGGTGCGCGATTTCCTGTCGCGCAACGGCGATCCCTATCGCGCGATCGGGGACGACAAGATCAGCCAGGTCCAGCTTTCGCTCGGCTCCACCGGCGTGCCGGAGACGTTCGTGATCGATGGCGCGGGCCGGATCGTGAAACAGCATGTCGGCGATGTCCGGGCCGAGGACGTGGACGCGCTCTATCAGGCGTGGCGGAGCGCGAAGTGAGGCGGCTCGCATTCCTCGCCCTGCTGCTCGCCACCCCGGCGGCGGCGGATTCGGGCCAGCCGCCGGCCGCGCTCGCCAACACCCAGCTTCGCGATCCGGCGCAGGAGGCGAGGGCCAAGGCGCTGATGGAGACGATCCGCTGCGTCGTCTGTCAGGGCCAGTCCGTGGCGGACAGCGACGCCGACATGGCGGGCGACATGCGCGCGCTGATCCGCCAGCGCATCGCGTCGGGCGAGAAGCCGCAGGCGATCCGCGAGTGGCTGATCGCGCGCTACGGCGATTACATCACCTACGATCCCCCCGTCTCCGCCGTCACGCTGCCGCTGTGGCTGACGCCGCTGGCGCTGCTGGCGATCGGCCTGTGGGTGGCGCGGGCGAGCTTCCGGCGGCGACGCAAGCCCCCGACAGAATAGGGCTGGATTCTCGCCTCCGTCTCCCATAGCCTCGCTGCAAAACAAAAGTTACGTAGCAAGGAGAGACGGGCTTATGGGCCAGAAGCTGCGATTCGGCACGTTCATCGCGCCGTTCCATCCCCTGCGGGAAAATCCCACGCAGGCGCTGGAGCGCGATCTCGATCTGGTCGTCCACCTCGACAAGCTCGGCTATGACGAAGCATGGATCGGCGAGCACCATTCCGCCGGCTATGAGCTGATCGCAAGCCCCGAGCTTTTCATCGCCTTCGCCGCCGAGCGCACCAAGCATATCCGGCTCGGCACCGGCGTCTCCTCGCTGCCCTATCATCATCCGCTGATGCTGGCGGACCGTATCAACCAGCTCGATCACTTGACGCGCGGGCGGGTGATGTTCGGCGTCGGGCCGGGCGCCTTGCCCTCCGATGCCTTCATGATGGGCATCCCGGTGGCGAAACAGCGCGACCGGATGGACGAGGCGCTCGACGTGCTCGTCCCGCTGCTGCGCGGCGAGACGGTCACGAAAAAGACCGAATGGTTCGAGCTGGCCGAGGCGCGGCTCCAGATGACGCCCTATACCAAGCCCTCGGTCGAAATCGCGGTGGCGAGCCAGGTATCCCCCACCGGCGCGCAGGCGGCGGGGCGGCATGGTGTGGGCATCCTCTCGATCGGTGCGACGCAGACCGGCGGCTTCAACGCGCTCGCCTCCAACTGGGCGATCGCGGAGGATGTGGCGAAGGGGCAGGGCAAGGCGATGGATCGCTCCGGCTGGCGGCTGGTCGGCCCGATGCACGTCGCTGCCACGCGGGAGGAGGCGCGCGCGCAGGTGCGCTTCGGGATCGAGGACTGGCTCCATTATTTCCGCGAGGTCGCCGCCTTGCCGCTCGCGCCGACCGAGGGCGATCCGATCGACGCGCTGGTCGACAACGGCATGGCCGTGGTGGGGACGCCGGAGGATGCGTGCCGCCAGATCGAGCGGCTGCAGCAGCAATCGGGCGGCTTCGGCGCATTCCTGACGCTCGACACCAATTGGGCGGAATGGGATGCGAAGAAGAAATCCTATGAGCTGATCGCCCGCTACGTGATGCCGAAATTCCAAGATTCGAACGGCAATCGCGATCATTCGCTCGCCTGGGCGCGGGACAATCGGCCGCGCTTCATCGGCGAGGCGCAGGCGGCGGTCGGCGCGCGTGTCGCCCGGCATATCCAGGAGAAAGGCACGGAGAATATCCGCCCTGAAATCCTGGAGGCCATGGGCCTAAAGAAGGGAGACGCCGCATGAAGGCGGTCGTTCGCCGCGGCCCGGCGCTGGTGGTGGATTCGGACGTGCCGGAGCCGGTGCCCGCCGCCGGGCAGGTGCTGGCGCGCACCTTGTGCTGCGGCATCTGCGGCTCCGATCTCCACGCTGTCCATGGAATGGAGGCGATGGCGGAGCTTGGTCGGCGCGCCGGCGAGCCGGCGCTGGTCGATCCTTCGAAGGATATCGTGTTCGGCCATGAATTCTGCGCCGAGATCCTCGATCACGGCCCGGATACGGACAAGCGCCTGAAGGTTGGAACGCGCGTCGTCACCGTGCCCGCGATCCCCACGCCGGTCGGCTTCGAGACGGTGGGCTATTCGAACCGCTATCCCGGCGGCTTCGCGGAGGCGATGGTGCTGATGGAGCAGATGCTGCTTCCCGTGCCGAACGGCCTTTCCGATGTGCAGGCCGCGATGACCGAGCCGTTCGCGGTCGGCGAGCATGCGGTGGCGGAAAGCGATGCGGGGCCGGATACGGTGAACCTCGTCATCGGCTGCGGCCCTGTCGGCCTTGCAGTGATCGCGGCGTTGAAGGCGCGTGGCCTGGGGCCGGTGGTCGCCTCCGACTATTCGCCCGCCCGGCGCAGGATCGCGGAGGCGTTCGGCGCGGATATCGTGATCGATCCGGCGGTGGAGAATCCCCATGCCCGCTGGAGTTCGCTGGGCGTCCCCGGCTCGCGCACCGAGCGCACGATGATGGAGTTGACCGGCAAGACCGGCAAGCGCGCGATCGTGTTCGAATGCGTCGGCGTTCCCGGCGTGATCCAGTCGCTGGTGGAGGCGGTGCCGGTCGGTGCGCAGATCCTGATCGTCGGCGTGTGCATGCAGACCGATTCGATCGAGCCGTTCCTGTGCATCACCAAGAGCCTCGAGCTGAAGTTCGTCTACGGCTACGCCGCCGATGAATTCGCCCGCACGCTCCACCATATCGCGGAAGGGACGATCGACGTGCGCCCCGCCGTCACCGCCGAAGTGGGGCTGGACGGCGTCGCGGACGCCTTCCGCGCGCTCGGCGACCCGGAAGCGCAGTGCAAGATAGTGGTGCGACCCCAGTAAGAGGATTGGCATGATGCGGCTGGTTAGCGATCATATCATCGAAGGGCGGCAAGGGCCTGTATTCGGCCAGATCTATCCCACGCTGGAGGATGTGGATCTCGGCGACATCTATGCCTTCACCAAGGGTCAGCCCTGGGCGGATTATGCCCGGATGCGGGAGGAAGCGCCCGTGATGTGGCACCCGGCGAAGCGCGACGGCGTGGGTTTCTGGGCCGTCACCCGCTTCGACGACGTGAAGCGCGTCAATGGCGATCCGGAGACGTTCAGCTCCGAAAAGGGCGGAATCCTGATGGCGCTGGGGCCGGAGGAGACACGCCATCCGACATTGTTCTCCGCCAGCACCAATTCGATGATCAACCTCGACGGCATGCCGCACCGGCAGCTTCGCCGCGAGCATATGCCTTATTTCACCGCCACTTATATCAAGAGCCTGCGCGAACGCGTTTCGGCCGAGGTCACGCGGCTGCTGGACGGCATGGCCCCGCTCGGCAAATGCGACATGGTGGAGAAGTTCAGCCAGCGCTTGCCGATCTTCACGCTTTGCGAGATGCTAGGCGTGCCGGAGGGCGATCGCGAGCGCTTCATGGCGTGGATCCATTTCCTCGAAATGGCGCAGCAGGTGGCGACCGAGCAGCTCGACCAGCATGACGGCCGGTCCGAGATCAGTCCTGAGATCGCGGCCTTCATCGAGTTGTTCAACAAGAACGTCGCGGAAATGTTTGATTACGGGCGCTATATGCTCGCCAAACGCCGCGCCGATCCCCAGCCGGACCTGATGAGCGCGATCGCCAATGCGATGGTCGATGGAGAGGCCTTGCCCGATCCCTATCTGGACGGCGCATGGCTGCTGATCGTCTTTGCCGGCAATGACACCACGCGCAACTCGCTTTCCGGCGCGATGAAATTGTTCACCGAGAATCCGGACCAGAAGGCACGCCTGCAAGCGGATTCCGGCCTGCTCACCAATGCCGTGCACGAGATCACGCGCATGGTCTCTCCCGTGATCTACATGCGCCGCACCGCCGCCCGCGACACCGAGGTGGGCGGCCAGCGGATCGCGGAGGGGGAGAAGGTCATCATGTATTATGGCGCGGCCAACCGCGACGCGGCGATGTTCCCCGATCCGGATCGTTTCGATATCGGCCGCGCCAATGCGGAACGGAATATCGCTTTCGGCCACGGCCCGCACATCTGCATCGGCCGGATGACCGCGCAATTGCAGCTCGAGGAAGCCTATCGCCAGCTTTTCGCGCGCTTTCCCGATATCCGCTGGACCGGCGACATGGATATCGCGCCGAACAATTTCGTCCATGCCGTGCGCCGGCTGGAGGTGGAATTCACGCCCGAGCGCGCGGCGAAAGCGGCCTGATCGGAACGGTGTTCGATCATATCACCTTCGGGGTTTCCGACATGGAGCGCGCGATCGCCTTCTACGATCGCGCGCTGGCGCCGCTGGGCATCCGCCGCCTGTATGATGGTGACGATGGGGTGCGCGTGACAGCCTACGGCCATGACCGGCCGCGCTTCTGGCTCGCGGCGCATGATCCGACCCGGGGCAAGTTCCATGTCGCCTTTACGGCAGGCGACGAAAGCGCGGTGGACGCCTTCCACCGGGAAGCGCTGGCGGCGGGTGGCGTGGATAACGGCGCGCCGGGGCCAAGACCGCATTACCATCCCGGCTATTACGGCGCCTTCGCGCTCGATCCAGACGGGCATAATATCGAGGCGGTATTTTATCGCACGTGAGGCTTATTGCCCGAACCCGGCCTCGCTGGCCTGCGCAATCGCCTCGCGCGCGGCGGCGATGAGGGCGCTGGCCTTGGCCTCGCACTCGCGCTGCTCGTAGACGGGGTCCGAATCCGCCACGATGCCCGCGCCCGCCTGCATGTGGATCGTCCCATCCTTCACGACGGCGGTGCGGAGCACGATGCACGAATCCATCGATCCGTCGGGCGAGAAATAGCCGACGCCGCCGGCATAGGCCCCGCGCTTCTCCTGCTCCAGCTCGGCGATGATCTGGCAGGCGCGGACCTTGGGCGCGCCGCTGACCGTGCCGGCCGGAAAGCCCGCGAGCAAGGCGTCGATCGCGTCATGCGACGGATCGAGCCGCCCAACGACGTTCGACACGATGTGCATCACATGGCTGTAGAACTCGACCATATAGCTGTCGGTAACGGTGACGCTGCCCGCCGACGACACGCGCCCCACGTCGTTGCGCCCCAGATCGAGCAGCATGAGATGCTCCGCGCGCTCCTTGGGATCGGCGAGCAGGCTGGCGCGGTTCGCTTCATCCTCGCTGGCGGTCTTGCCGCGTGGGCGCGTGCCGGCGATCGGGCGGATCGTCACTTCGCCATCGCGCGCGCGGACGAGGATTTCCGGGCTGGACCCGATCAGCGCGAAACCCGGCAGGTCGAGATGATAGAGGAAGGGCGAGGGGTTGATCCGTCGCAGCGCGCGGTAAAGCTCGAACGGCGGCAGCGCGAAGGGCGCGGTGAAGCGTTGGGCCAACACCACCTGAAAGATATCGCCGGCCGCGATATAATCCTTCGCGCGCGCCACCATCTCGCCATAGCGGCCGGCCGGCAGCACGGGCGTGAGCGCCACCTCCGCCGGCTCGCCCTGCACGCGCGGGGGCAGGGGAGCGGTGGAGAGGCGCGCTTCCACCGCGTCCAGCCGCTCCTCCGCCTCCGCCACGATCGCGGCGGCGTCGCGTGAGGCGTCCGGCCATGCAGGGGCGACGAGGAACAGGGCGTCGGCGAGCCGATCGAACACCAGGATCACGGTCGGCCGCACGAACATCATATCCGGCAGGCCGAGTGGATCGGCATCGGGAACGGCGAGGTTTTCGGCGAGCGCCATCGTCTCATAGCCGAAGTAACCGACGAGGCAGGCGAGCGCGCGCGGCAGTTCCGGCGGCACGTCCGCACGGCAATCGGCGACCAGCCGGCGCAACGCCTCCAGCGTCGGCTGGGGGCAGGGGGTGAAGGCGTCGCGATCGGTGAGCCAATGGCGGTTGATCGCCGCGCTATTGCCCTCCGCGCGGAATACCAGGTCGGGGGCGAGGCCGATCAGGCTGTGCCGCCCGCGCACCGATCCGCCCTCGACCGATTCGAGCAGGAAATCGCCACGCCCCGGCTCGATCAGCTTCAGCGCAGCAGCCACCGGGGTCTCGGTGTCCGCCACGCGCCGGCGCCAGATCAATGCCGGCCGCCCGCCGGCGAGCGCGGCTTCGCGGGCGTTACTGATTGCCCGAATCCTTGCCCGAAAGATCGGCCTTCACGCGCGCGATCTCGGCGCGGTTCTGCGTCACCTTCAGCTCCGCCCTCACCGCATTGGTGAACTGCTCGGCATATTCGCGGCCGACAAGGCTGCCCAGCTCGCGCTTGGTGGAGGCGATCAGCGGCGGCACCTTGGCGGCGTCGCCCGCGGCGATCGCATCGACCTTCACGATCAGCCAGCCGGCGTTGCCCGGCGCCTCGATCAGCCGCGCGCCGCCGCCGGGAAGGCTGAACAGCGTCGCCAGCACCGGATCAGCACCGCGCGGATCGGAAAGCTGGCCGCGCGTGCCGGCCAGCGGACGGATGCTGGCGCCCTTCGCGCTGCTGCCGGCGAGCGCCTGTGCGAGCGGCGTGCCTTTCTGCACCTTGGCGAGGATTTCCGACGCGGCCGCCCTTGCGGCCTTGCGCGCGCGATCGGCGATGAAGTCCTTCGCCACCGTCTCCCGCACCTTGTCGAGCGGCCTGGGCGCGGCGCGGGCGATGCGATCGAGCGCGACCAGCGCGAAGCTGCCGTCGGGGCCAAGCTGCACCAGCACCGGCGCATCGCCTTCCTCCGCCGCGAAGCCGGCCTTTACCACCTCCGCAAGCGCCGGATCGGCCTTGTAGGCGGGATCATCGGGGTTGAGGCCGGCGGCGGTGAGCGGAGGCGTGACGGCGGCGGTCAGCTTGTTGTCCGAAACCAGTTCGCTGAAATTGGCGTTGTCGCCGATCGCATCGTCCAGCTTGTCGTGGATGCTGCCGAGCGCCTCCGTCGTCTTCCGCGCGGAGAGCGCCTTGGCGATCTCGTCATGCGCCTGCGCCAGCGATCTGGCGGGCACCTGCTCGATCGAGTCGACGCGGGCGACGACGAAGCCGATCCCGCCCTTGACCGGGCCGATCACCGCGCCCTTCGCCGCGCCGAACGCGGCATCGGCCAGCGCGGCGGAGGTCTGGCCGGCATAAGCGGCCTTGTCCACGCCGCTCACCGTGCGCGGCTCCAGCCCGGCGGCGCGCGCGGCTTCCGCGATCGAGCCGGCCTTCGCCTTGACGGCGAGCGCCTCGGCCGCCTTCTGGTCCAGCACCACGACCTGCGTGATCGTGCGCTTTTCCTTCGCGGCATATTTGGTGGCGCGATCGGCGTTATAGGCCTGCGCGATCTCCGCCTCGCTCGGCTGCACCTTCAGCGAATCGGCGGTGACGCGGGCGTAGCGGATCACGCGGCGCTCCGGCTCGGTATAGCGCGCGAGGTTGCGCTTGTAGAAATCGGCCAGCTCCGCCGCGGTCGGCGCGGGGCCGGCGGCCATGGCCGCGGCGGGGAACAGCGCCACCTGGCCCATGCGCCGCTCCAGCAGCAGCGAGGCATAAGGCAGCGCCATCGAATCCGCGACCTGCGCCGCGCCCACGGTGGGGGCGAGCAGGAAGCGCGCCATGGTCTGCTGCGCGATATCGCTCTGCACCTGCTTGTCGGTCAGGCGGCGCTGCTGGAGGATGCGCTCATAGGCGGCCTGATCGAACTTGCCGTTCGGCCCCATCAGCGCGGGGATGCTCTGCAGCTCGCTGCCGATCAGCGCGCGGCTGACGGCCATGCCGCGATCCCGCCCATATTGCTCCAGCGCGATGCCGGTGATCATCTGGTCCAGAATACCCTCGACTCCGCCCTGCGCGACCAGCGCGGGCATGTCGATCGAGGGGTTCTCCTGCCGGATCTGGTTGAGCTGATCGCCGACACGCTGCTTGAGCTGCGCCTCCCCGATCGCGGCGTCGCCGACGCGCGCCACCGTCGTCTTGGTCATGCCGCCGCCGCCGGGATGAAGCCCGGTGACGTCGCCCGCCGCGAAGGCCAGCGCGATCACGCCCAGGGTGATGAAGGTGATGACAAGGCCGGCTTTCGAATTGATGACCCGCCGGAAGAAACCGAGCATGTGCGCAGGAACCCGTGAAGTTGCAGTCCGTCGCTTTAGGGATGCGTTACGGTGGCATCAAGCGCCGAGCGCCGCTATCGCCTGGCGGGAAGGAAAACAGGGGAGAGATATGCGACGCAAGCTCGTTGCCGGAAACTGGAAGATGAACGGGTCCATCGCGGCGCTTGCCGAGCTGGACGGGATCGCCGCGGCGGTCGATCCGCGCGTCGACGTGGCGATCGCGGTGCCCGCCACGCTGATCGCGCCGGCGGCGACGCGCGCGCCTTTCCCGATCGGGGCGGAGGACGTGCACGGGGCGGACAGCGGCGCGCATACCGGCTGCATCTCCGCGTTCATGGCGAAGGAGGCGGGTGCGGCCTTCTCGATCGTCGGCCATTCGGAGCGGCGGCAGGGCCAGTGCGAAAGCGACGCGGACGTGAAGGCCAAGGCGGAGGCGCTGCGCCGCAACGGCATGCAGGCCATCCTGTGCGTCGGCGAGACGCTGGAGGAGCGCGAAAGCGGCCGTGCCGAGGCGGTGGTGACGGGGCAGGTCCGCGCCTCCTTGCCGGAGGGGGCGGACGGCGCATGGCTCGCCATCGCCTATGAGCCGATCTGGGCGATCGGCACCGGGCGCACGGCGACCGTGGCGGACGTGGAGGCGATGCACGGCGCGATCCGCGCGACGCTGACGGAGCTGCTCGGCGCGGCGGGCGCGGGCGTGCGATTGCTCTACGGCGGATCGGTGACGGCGGACAATGCGGCGTCGCTGCTCCACGCGCGGGACGTGGACGGCGCGCTGGTGGGCGGCGCGAGCCTGACGGCGGCGAAATTCGCGCCGATCATCGCGGCAGGGGCGGCGGCATGATGCTCACCCCGCTGCCGCAGGTCCGCCGCGTCCTCACCGCGATCGATGCGGAGGGCCGCTCCCATATCGCGGAGGACGGCCCCAGCCCGGCGGGCTTCGCGCTCCCCGGCTCGCCGTTCCGCAGCGACAATATCTGGCGCACGGCCGCCGCGCCCGCGCCGGTGGAGGCCGGGGACACGATCACCGGGCACAAGGGCGTGCTGCCGCCGCCGGGCGGCACGGTGCTGCGCGTGATCGATTTCCCGCCGCAGGCCGCCTCCCGCGAAGAGCAGGCCGCTGTCGCCGCGCAGGTCTTCGCCCTGCTTTATCCGGATGCCGATCATCACGCGGGCAGCGCGCGCAGCGCCGGGATGCACACCACCGACACGGTGGATTATGCGATCGTGCTGGCGGGCGAGATCTGGGCGGTGATGGACCGGGATGAAGCCCTGCTGAAGGCCGGCGATATCCTGATCCAGCGCGGCACCGCACATTCATGGGAGAATCGCGGCACGGCGATGGCGCGCGTCGCCTTCGTGCTGATCGACGGCACCCGCGATGGCGTGAGCCGTCGCTAGGCCAAGCGCCCGGCGATCGCGATCGTCAGCGTGACGGCGTCGCCGAGCGTGATCCCCGCCTTCGCCCGCACCGCATTCTTCAGCGGCACCATATAGCCGCCGTCGCGCGGGAACAGCGACGTGGTGAAGCGGAGGCCGTTCGCCTCCGCCGTCACGGGCACGCATCCCCAGCCGTAGCTGGCGATCCGCGCCGCCTCGCGGATCGCAGCCGCATGATGTTCCGGCACGGCGGCGAAGAAGAAGGGCGCAGGCCCGCGCCAGTGGATCACCTCCGCATCGAAGGCGATCTCCAGCAGCGGGTCGTGGCTCATGCGTAGCGCGCCTTCAGCACCTCCCACGCCGCGCGGAGGCCGAGCGCGTCGCCGCCCTTGGGCCTGCCCGCCTTGGCCGCCGGACGCCATGCGAAGGTGTCGACATGCGCCCATGCGATCGTCTTCGGCACGAAGCGGCGGAGGAACAATGCCGCCGTCACCGCGCCGGCGAAGCCGCTGTCCGGCGAGTTGGCCATATCGGCCACGTCGGATTTCAGCATTTCGTCGTAACCGTCCCACAGCGGCAGCCGCCACAGGGGATCGTGGACGCGCTCCGCCGCCGCGAGGAACTCGGCCGCCAGCGCATCGTCGTTGGCGAACAGCGGCGGCAGGTCCGGCCCCAGCGCGACGCGCGCCGCGCCGGTGAGGGTGGCGAAGTCGATCACGAGCGCCGGCTCCGCCTCCACCGCCTTCGCCAGCGCGTCGCCGAGGATCAGGCGGCCCTCCGCGTCGGTGTTGGTGTTCTCCACCGTCAGCCCCTTGCGCGTCCTGAGCACGTCGCCGGGGCGGAAGGCATTGCCGGAGATGGCGTTCTCCACCGCCGGGACCAGCAGATGCAGTCGCACTTTCAGCCGCGCCGCCATCACTAGGCCTGCGAGCGCCAGCATGTGCGCCGCGCCGCCCATGTCCTTCTTCATCAGTCGCATGCCCGAAGCGGGCTTGATATCCAGCCCGCCCGAATCGAAGCATACGCCCTTGCCGACCAGGGCCACGCGCGGGTGCGCGGGATCGCCCCATTCCAGCTCGATCAGGCGTGGGGCATTCTCCTTCGCCGCCGCTTGCCCGACAGCGTGGATCATCGGATAGCCCGTCGCCAGCGCATCGCCCCGCGTCACCGTCAGCGTCGCTCCATGCTTCTTCGCCAGCGCGTCGGCGGCATCCTCGAGCTGCGCCGGGCCGAGATCGGAGGCGCCGGTGTTGACCAGATCGCGCACCAGCGCCGTTGCCTCCGCGAGACGCAGCGTCTCCTCTATCCGCCCCGGCTCGCCGGAGAGCAGCACGCGCGGCTCGGCCGGGTCGGCGCGATAGCGTTCGAAGCGATATTGGCCGAGCGCCCAACCCAGCATCGCCGCCCCCGGCTCGCCGGACGCGAGGCGATAGGTTCCCTCCGGCAGCGAGGTTCCGAGCGAGGCGATCCACCACGGCGAGCTTTCCGGTTCCGGGCAGACGAGCAGGTAGGCCCAGTCCTCCGCCGCCTCGCCGGGCAGCACGGCGCGCTCGCCCGCCTTGCCGGCGACGCGATTGGCGGCGATGGCGGTGCGCACGCGCGGCGGCTGGCCGGCGAGCCACTCGCCGAAACGATCGGGATGGACGACATGGATCGCGCGCGCGGGCTGGCCGCGATCGGGCTGGAGCATCGGGGTGAAGTCGGTCATGCGGCCACCAAAGCAGGAGTTTCCGCCCCGCGCAACGCAGCCGGTTTGCAAGTGCCGCGCGGGGCTAT